>JAITMS010000038.1 GCA_031277255.1 Azonexus sp. | reverse complement strand
AAGCGACGACCCAAACCCCATCCCATCATGACCAAACCTCGGACAGAATTACGCCTACAAATAATCGACTCTCAGCTTCAACAACTCGCTATGACAATGGATTAAGGTAGCGACATTGGACCATGACCCCTTTCGACAAAGGCCCGCTGGGCCGCAGCACGCTGATCGTTCCCACTGTTTGCCTCGGCACCATGACTTTCGGCGAGCAGACCAGTGAGGCCGACGCCCACAGCCAACTCGACTACGCCCTCTCTGCTGGCGTCAATTTCATCGACACCGCCGAAATGTATGCCGTGCCGCCGCGCCCGGAAACCTCCGGCGCCTCGGAAAGCATTGTCGGTCGTTGGCTCTCGCGGCAGACGCGGGGCAAAATCATCCTCGCCACCAAGGTCACCGGCACGGCGCGGGGTCTGGACTGGATTCGCAACGGCCCGCCCGCCCTCGACCGGGCCAATATCCGCGCCGCCATCGAGGGTTCGCTGCGCCGTCTGCAAACCGACTACATCGACCTCTATCAACTGCACTGGCCGGAGCGCAACCAGCCGATGTTCGGCCTCTGGCAGTACGAGCCGGACAAGGAGCGCCAATGCACGCCGATCCGCGCCCAACTGGAGGCGCTGGCTGAACTGATGCAGGAAGGCAAGCTGCGCCATATCGGCGTCTCCAACGAACATCCGTGGGGCGTCATGCAATTCACCCGTCTAGCCGACGAACTGGGCTTGCCGCGCATCGCCTCGACGCAGAACGCCTACCACCTGATGAATCGCAGCTTCGAAACCGGCCTCGCTGAAGTCTGCCACCGCGAAGGCGTCGGTCTGCTCGCCTATTCGCCGCTGGCCTTCGGCCATCTGACCGGCAAATACCTCGCCGATCCGGCAGCGCCGGGGCGTGTCACACGCTGGCCGACTTTCGGCCAGCGTTACACGAAGCCCAACGTCGCCCCGGCCAGCCGCGCCTACGCCGAACTCGCCCGCCAGTACGGCCTGACGCCGACGCAGTTGGCGCTCGGCTTCGTCCGCTCGCGCTGGTTCGTCGCCAGCGCCATCATCGGCGCTTCCTCGCTGGCCCAGTTGCAGGAAACGCTAGCGGCGACGCAAACGCCGCTGTCGCCGGAAATACTCGCCGCCATCGACGACGTTCACCTGCGCTATACCAATCCGGCACCCTGAGTCCCTCCTTATTCCATTTCCAGATCAAACGATTACTTTGTCGACTTCGCTTGCCGTGCCACAGCACTGTCTGCGCTTCGTCTTCGCGTACTCGCTTGATCTGAAAACGGAATTACCCGGTCTGGCGGTACAATGCGCCCGTTCCTCATTGCATGGACAAACATCCCATGACCACATTTGCCTTTGACGTATCTCTCCAGGATTTTCAAACCAAGGTGCTGGCTGCGGCCCAAAGCGTGCCGGTGCTGGTCGACTTCTGGGCGCCGTGGTGCGAGCCGTGCAAGGTCTTGAAACCGATGCTGGAAAAACTCGCCGAGGAATATGGCGGGCGCTTTCTGCTGGCCAAAGTCAATGCCGACGAAAACCCGGAACTGGCCCAGCACTTCGGCGTCCGCGCCATTCCTTCGGTCAAGGCGCTGTTTCAGGGGCAACTGGTCGATGAATTTAACGGCATGTTGCCGGAAAGCCAGTTGCGCGCCTTTATCGACCGTATCGCCCTGCCGCCGGGGCCGGATGACATCTCGCCGCGCGATGTCGCCGCCGAACTGGCCGCCACCGGGCAACCCGACGCCGCGCTCGCCGTCCTCGTCGACGCCAGCCGCGCCGCGCCCGACAATGAAGCCATCCGCCTCGACGCCATCGAGCTTTTGCTGCAACTGGGCCGTAACGACGAAGCGGAACAACTGCTCGCCGTTGACTACACCCAGGAGGCCGACCGCGCCGCCGCCCTGCGCGCCCGTCTGGCGCTGGCCGCCGGGGCCGCCGACATTGCCCCGCTCGAAACGCGGCTCGCCGCCAATCCTGACGACCACGCCACGCGCCTCGAACTCGCCCGCGCCTACGCCGCCCAGAACCGCTTCCGCGAAGCCCTTGAAGCGGCGCTGGAAGTCGTCCGCCGCGACCGCTTTTTCGACGACGGCGCGGGCCGCAAGGCGCTGCTTCAGTTGTTCGAGGCGCTGGCGGGCGAACCATACGACGATCTGATCCGCGAATTCCGGCGCAAGCTGGCAGCGGTACTCAACTAGCAAGTGCATACATACCCCTATACCGTTCGGGCTGAGCCTGTCGAAGCCCGGTTCAAGCCGCCGTACCTCCTCTCCGCACCGTCCTTCGACAAGCTCAGGACGAACGGGAGTGCAAGGACTTGAACAGGAATGCTCTAAACCATCCGCGGGCCGCCTTGGCCCACCGTCATTTGCGGCTAGAATTGACGGATGGATAACGATCTCTATCTCAATCCAGCCCTGCGCACTCTTGAGGGCCGCCACGCCAGCGGCGAATTGATGCAGCGCGCCGGGCTGGCGGCGGCGGCATGGGCGGGGGAACTGGCGAGCGGCAACGGGCCGATCCTGGTTGTCGCCGGTCCCGGCAACAACGGCGGCGACGCCTTGGTCGCCGCCCGCCTGCTGCGGCAGCGTTTCTTTGATGTCACCGTCGTTTTCGCGGGCGAGGCCAGCCGTCTGCCGGTCGATGCCGCCCAAGCGTGGCGTGACTTTACCGCCGCTGGCGGTAGCGCGGTTGACGACATCCCGGCTTCAGGCCGCTGGTCGCTCGTCATCGACGGCCTGTTCGGCATCGGCCTCGCCCGCCCGCCGGATGGCCGCCACGCCGCGCTGATCGCCGCCATCAACGATCTGGCCGCCAAGGGCTGCCCGGTGCTCGCCCTCGATTGCCCGTCGGGTCTGGATGCCGAGCGCGGCACGGTCTTGGGCAGCGCCGTACGCGCCAGCCAGACGCTGACCTTCATCGCCGGCAAACCTGGTTTACTGACCGCCGACGGCCCCGACCACTGCGGACAGATCCGCCTTGATCGGCTGAACCTCGATCCGCCCGCCGAACTGCCGCCCGATGGCCGCCGCGTCAGCCTTGCCGCTTTTGCCGAGTACCTCGCGCCGCGCCGCTGCAATACGCACAAAGGCAGTTTCGGCAGCGTCGGCGTCATCGGCGGCGCGCCAACGATGGTCGGTGCTGTTTTTCTCGCCGCCCGCGCCGCCCTCAAACTCGGCGCCGGGCTGGTCTATGCCGCGCCGCTCGACACCCAGGCGCGCAGTTTCGATCCACGACAGCCGGAACTCCTGCTGCGCCGCCCGCGGGCGCTCCTGCAATCGCCATTGACGGCGCTGGCCTGCGGTCCGGGCCTTGGCATTTCGCTGGAAGCCTCGGAACTGATGGAAACCGCGCTCACCCTCGACCTGCCCTTGCTGCTCGATGCCGACGCCCTCAATCTGATCGCCAGCGAAAAAAATCTGCAACAGACCCTGGCCGAGCGCCAGACACCGGCCATTCTGACGCCGCATCCGGCAGAAGCCGGGCGTCTCCTTGAAGTCTCGACCGCTGAAATTCAGGCCGACCGCCTAGACGCCGCCCGCGAAATAGCCAGCCGCTATCAGAGCCATGTCGCCCTCAAAGGCTGCGGCACCGTGATAACGGCTTGCAGCGGAGAATGGTGGATCAACACCAGCGGCAATCCCGGCATGGCAACGGCTGGCATGGGCGACGTGTTGAGCGGCCTGACCCTGGCCCTGCTCGGCCAGGGCTGGCCCGCCATCCCGGCGCTGCTGGCTGGCGTCCACCTGCACGGCGCGGCGGCTGACCGACTGGCCGCCAACGGCATCGGCCCGGTCGGCCTGACCGCCAGTGAAGTCATCGACGCCGCCCGCGCCCTGTTCAATGAATGGTTGGCAGGACGCTGAGGGCCGCGCGGCAGTACAATTGCCCTACCCCTTGGAAGTAACCGCAAAAAAACAACGTGCCATTCCCCCCCGTTCGGGCTGAGCCTGTCGAAGCCCGTCTCACCCGCTCTCCGCACCGCCCTTCGACAGGCTCAGGGCGAACGGTAGCGCAATTCAATATTCAATTGCCGGATCAATAGCCCAGACCGCAGCCCATGACCCTCGACTTTCCCATCCCGCTCGCCGCTGAAATTGCCCGCAACGTCACCGCTGCCCTCGACGAAGACCTCGGCCCCGGCGACCTCAGCGCCAGTCTGGTCGATGGCGACCAGCGGGTTCGGGCCAGCGTCATTGCCCGCGAGCCGGGCGTGCTCTGCGGCTGCGACTGGTTTGCCGAATGCGTGCGCCGCCTCGACAACCAAGCTGTGATCGAATGGCAGGCCGCCGACGGCGAGCGCATCGCCGCCAGGCAGTTGCTGTGCCGCATCGCAGCCAACGCCCGCGCCTTGCTCTCGGCGGAACGCTCCGCCCTCAATTTTCTCCAGTTGCTGTCGGCGGTGGCGACCAAGGCGCGGCAATATGCCGACGCCATTGCCGGTACTGGAGCAGAGGTGGTCGATACGCGCAAAACGCTGCCTGGTCTGCGCCTCGCTCAGAAATACGCCGTCCGCTGCGGCGGCGGCGGCAATCACCGGCTGGCCCTGTGGGACGCCATTCTCATCAAGGAAAACCACATTCACGCCGCTGGCGGCATCGTCCCGGCGCTCTCGGCGGCCCGCGACATCGCCACGGCAGCGGGCGAACGCTGCCGCTTCATCCAGATCGAGGTCGAATCGCTGGCGGAACTCGACGCCGCCCTGGCCGCTGGCGCGACCATGATCCTGCTCGACAATTTCGACCTCGACATGATGCGCCAAGCCACCCACCGCAACGCCGGACGCGCCGTGCTCGAAGCCTCCGGCAACGTGACGCTGGAGAGCATCCGCGCCATTGCCGAAACCGGCGTCGACCGCATCTCGGTCGGCGCGCTGACCAAGGATGTCAAGGCGCTCGATCTCTCGATGCGCTTCGGCGACTGATTGGCGGCGCGGCGGCTTTGGCGGCATAATCCGGCAGACTAACGTCGGGGGCTTCCATGCTGTTCGCGCTGTTCTACGTCGTCGCCATCGCCATTCTGATCCTGCACTTCACCGGCTTCCTCGCCCGCCACAATCTGGAATGGCTGGTGCTGGTCCTTGCCGTTGCCGTTTTTCCTGCGGTTATCTATCTTTAAAGGAGGCTCGAAAACATAATGAGTACGATCTTCGATTTTTTTATTGGCCTAATTCAGTTTGTCGTGGTTATTGCCGTTATCATCGGCGTCATTGCGTTTTTTGGCTATAACAAACTTCGCGGGCTTGCGGAATCAATCAAGGAAGCTTGGTCAAATATTGGTGTCGTCGGGCGCAAGCAAGCCTCACTCATCAACCAGCTCATTGATGTCGTCAAAGGCTATCAGGAATCCGAAAATACCGTAATGCTGAAAGTTTCCGAGGATATGACCAATGCCTCCAGCGTCGCCCAGATGCACCAGCAGTCTGGCATGGTTCTCTCAAGCATCAACGGGTTAGCTGAAAAATTTCCAAAACTCAAGGCCGATCAACAGTATCAGCGCCTCATCGACAGCATTCAGGCTTGTGAATCACAACTCGAAAGCGCGAGAGCCAAATACAACAGTTCCGTTCGGGCATACAACACAGTGCGGAGTGCGATTCCCACTGTTTTTTATGCACCCATATTGGGTTTCAAGGCCGCACCTTATCTGGAGTTTGAAGGTAACACGCAGGTCATGGACATGGGGTCTCTAAAATCCTTCTCTGGAGATGACAACGGTGAGCGCATCAATGTCCTTTTGGGAAAAGCGGGAGACAAGCTTCTGGAGGTATCCAGCCGAACCATTGAGGCTGGAAAGATTGCTGCGCAGAAAGCCGTTGAGGGCGGAAAGGCGCTCGCGGACAGGACGCAAGAAAAAATCGGTGGAAACCACACCGAAACGCAAGGAACAATCGAAACTTCCCCACCAAGAGAAACGGTTTGCGCCAGTTGCGGCATGACGACAAATGAAGGCGCCGCTTTCTGTTCCGGTTGCGGAGCCAAGCTCACCCCATGAATCGACTTGCTACGGGCACATCGACGCCAAACTCCAAATTTCCAGCAAGCAAGCGTGGATGGGTAGAGCGTAGCGAAACCCATCACCACACGTTAATCATTCCCGCGCCCGCCAAGAAAGTCCCCGGTGGCATTGCGCTCAAACCCGCTCAACGATAAACCGCTTGACCGCCTCAACATCCGGGGCCATGACGACGACGTGTTGTGGCAGTTTTTCGATCCCCGCCAGTTCCGCCGGGCGTACCGGCTCGGTGCCCAGCGCCTCGCGGATGGTGGCTTCAAACTTGGCCGGTTGCGCCGTTTCCAGGACGATCATCGGCATGCCGGGCAGGCGGTGTTCGAGCGCCACCTTGAGGCCGTCGGCGGTGTGGGTGTCGAGCATGACGCCGTAGCGCCCGTGGGCCAGGCGGATGGTGTTGATGCGGTCGGCGTGGGCGCTTTTGCCGGAAACGAAGCCGAATGACGGTAATCTTGCCCAATACGGCGTGGCCGCAAGATCAAAGGGCTGGCCCTGATCGACCTTGGCCCATAATTCACGGATCACCGCCGGGTCGCGGCCAACCAGATCGAAAATGAAACGCTCGAAATTGGAGGCTTTGGAAATATCCATCGACGGGCTGGAAGTGACGCTGGTTTCGAGCGAGGTGCGCGGGCGATAAACGCCGCTTTTGAAAAACTCATCGAGCACGTCATTTTCATTGGTCGCCAGCGCCAGACGGGCAATCGGCAAGCCCATCCGACGGGCGATATGACCGGCGCAGATATTGCCGAAATTACCCGACGGCACGGCAAAAGCAACTTGCTCGTCATTCGTGCGCGTCGCCAGAAAATAGCCTTTGAAATAATAAACAATCTGGGCCGCCACACGCGCCCAGTTAATCGAATTGACGGCGCCGATTTTATATCGGGCTTTGAAAGCGGCGTCATTGGCGACGGCTTTAACCATATCCTGGGCGTCATCAAACATGCCGGTAATGGCGATATTGAAAATATTGGCGTCGCTCAGGGAATACATCTGGGCGCGCTGGAAATCGCTCATCTTGCCGTCCGGCGAGAGCATGAAGACCTTGACGTTATGTTTGCCGCGCATGGCGTATTCCGCCGCCGAGCCGGTGTCGCCGGAGGTCGCGCCAAGGATGTTGATCGATTCGCCGCGTTGATCGAGCACGTACTCGAACAGGTTGCCAAGCAACTGCATGGCCATGTCCTTGAAGGCCAGCGTCGGGCCGTTGGAGAGTTCCAGCGTGTAGAGATCGTCATCGAGCCGGGTCAGCGGCGTAATCTGCGCCGTGTCGCCGCCATTGCGGGCGTGACGATACACAGCGGCGGTATAAGTCTTGGCGATGATGGCCTTGAGGTCGGCGGCGGGGATGTCGTCGATGAAGCGGGACAGAATTTCGTAAGCCAGATCAGCATAGGACAGCCCGCGCCAGGCGTCCAACTCGTCGCGGCTGATTTGCGGGTAACTTTCCGGCAAATAAAGACCACCGTCGGGCGCCAGACCGCCGAGCAGAATGTCGCAGAAAGATTGTGGCGCAGCATGGCCGCGAGTCGAGATGTAGCGCATGGCTTGGCCCAGAAGAGCGAAAGACGCGATTTTACCGCGCCTCGCGCCGGACGCGCAGGGCGTACAGCAAAGCTGCGACAAACAGCGACAAAGCCGCCGCCGCGCAGGCGACGGCGGCGCGTTCGGCGTTGAGTAGCGCGAGCAGGGCGGCGCTGGTAAAGAGCAGCGCCCGCCAGCCGCCGGTCGCGGCGAGACGCCGCCGCATTTCGAGCCGCGCCGGGTGTTGCGGCCCCGGCCAGCGCCAGACGGGCAGCAGTTGACTGAGCGCGCCGCTGACCAGCGGCAGCAGAAAGCCAAACAGCCAGACGAGCAGGCTTGGCCGCGCCGCCATCACGCCAAAACCATGCGCCAGACCGGCGGCCAGGGTCAGCAGCAGACCGCCGACAGCGGCCAGCAGGGAGCAGGCGACGCCATCGGCCAACAGGGCGCGAACCCCGAAAGTATGCCCCCACTGCCGCAGCAGACTGAGCAGGACGACCAGCAGCAGGCCGCTGCCCGCCGCTGCCAGCGTCCAGTGCAGGGCGCTGCCGCTGGCGATCAGGAGGACGCCGACGGCGGCAATCCACAGTTTGCCTTCGAGCCAAAGGCCAGCGCCGGGATCAGGCCGGGCGCAGGCGGTGGGCAGCAGCACCGGCAAGGTGCCGAGGGCGGCGAGGCCGACCAGGCCCAAGGTGTTAAGGTGCTGGTGCAGCGAACGCAGCGGCGGCCACGCCATCCAGAATGGCGCCACGACCAGCGCCAGAATCAGGCAGACCAGCGCCGCCGCGTACCAGCGCCAGCCGGGATGCGGCCTGCCAAGTGCGGCGCGGGCGCGGCTGATGATCCACGCCAGCAGGGCAAGGGCCAGCAGCAAGTCAAGGCTGGCCGCCAGATGCAGCGCCCAGCCGGGCAGCAGTCCTTGCATCGCCGCCGCCGCCAGAAGACCGGCGCTTTGCGCCAGCGTCGGCAACCAACGCAGCCCGCGCTGCGGATTGCCGGTGCGCGTCAGTACCGGGACGAAATGCAGCATGGCGGCAAAAATCAGCGGCAGGATGCCGACCGCCAAGGCCAGATGCGCCACTGCCGCTGGCGCGCCCCAACCGGCCAGCGTCAGGGCGACGCTGGCCAACAGGGCGAGCAGGGTCAGGCTGGCAGTGAGGATCAACGAGCGACGGCGAAGTCGATGATGATGGCCCCCGGCTCGCGTTGCCGGTATTCAATCGTCACCCGGTCGCCGTAGCGTTGCCGCAATTGCTCCAGCAGCGGCAGCGGATCGTGGTCATTGCAAAAACGCATGGTTTCGCCCGGCAGCAGCGCGTCAAGCGCGCCGAAAATGGCGGCGTGGCGAAAACGCTTGGCGACGCCACGGGCG
>JAITMS010000025.1 GCA_031277255.1 Azonexus sp. | reverse complement strand
GAAACAGACACCATCATTTCTGAAAAACTGGCGATCAAGCAGTCCTTGATGAGCGAACTGGCAGGATGGATTAAAGCCAGGAAGCTGAAACAGGCCGAGGCGGCAGAAATTCTCGGCGTCACGCGCCCACGGGTTTCGGATGTGATCAACCAGAAGGCCATCAAATTCACCATCGACGCCTTGGTCGATATGCTGGCAAGAACGGGCAAGCACGTTCGCTTATCTGTTCAATGACACAGGCGTTCGCGCTTCAAGCGGTGATGATGTCACCCGTATGATCAGTATGAGGAAAGCCAATGAACGCGAACGAAAAAAATTTGCGCCCCACTTGGTCTGACCCGGACGACGCACCGGAAATCACCGACGACTGGATTGCCGAGGCCGACTTGTACGTCGGTAAACGCTTGATGCGTCGGGGCCGACCGATCGGCAGCAACAAAGAATCGACCACGGTACGCTTTGACTGCGATGTGCTGGATGCCTTCAAGGCTGGCGGGCCGGGCTGGCAGACGCGCATGAACGCGGCGCTCAGGGATTGGCTCAAAGGACGCTCGATGGCGTGATGCCTTGGGTTTTGTGTTGGCGGTATTGATGACGCTATATATATATGCCCGTCGCCGCGCCCCTACAACGCCCAGTTTTCCAGCGCCAGACCAGCGGGCTTGTATGCCTCGAAGTCGGCCAGATTGTTGGTAACCAGGGGCACACCAAGGGATACGGCATGGGCGGCAATCATCCGGTCGAGATTTGCTTTTCTGTTCGGCAAAAACTCGGTCAGCGTCCCGTATGCTCGCCCCTGGTCAATGTGGAACGGAACAACATCGAGGATTTGTAAAAGCCTTTCCGTTATACCTGCGCCCTCTTTCTTGATGCCGCAGCACAATTCAGCCCATGTAATCGAGCTTATACATATCTCGCCTTTTCTGTACTTGTTGAACTTCTCAACAATTTCCGGCGGGTGTTTTTTGATTAAATAGATACAGATATTTGTATCAAGCATGTATTTAACCATGGGAAACCCGCTTTCCTTGAAAGTTGATCGGCAATCAAATTTAATTGCTCACGACCAGTTTCTTTCCGTTTCTTCGAACTCTGGACGATCGCCAACAAAATAATCATTGAGCGCGTGGAATAACTTCGGGATGTCGCCTAGCGTTTTTTCCTTCGGCTCAACAATGATTCGATCGCCGTCCCGAATAACGACCAGTTCGGTTTTAGGGGGGAATGCCATGTTCGTAGGAATGCGGACGGCTGGCGAGTTGCCCGCCATGAACTGACGGGTAACGAACGGCGGAAGTGATGGGGTGTGCGACATGATCAGCTCCAGTCATGTTGTGTTGTAACACGTTATCACAAAAATCATGGGGACGCAACGGTTCCCGGCTGTTCCTTTTCCTCAATGAGCACCTGCGGGTGGCTTTGGTTTTATTGCGGGATCGCTGTTCAGCCGCGCAGAACCAGGTTGTCGCGGTGGATCATTTCGGCTTCGCCGGCGTAGCCGAGGAGGGGTTCGATGGCGGCGGTGGGTTGGCGGGCGATGCGGTGGGCTTCGCTGCTGCTGTAATTGCAGAGGCCGCGGGCGATTTCGCGGCCAGCGGGGGTGAGGCAGGCGACGGCGGCGCCGCGCTCGAACTCGCCGTCGATGGCGGTGACGCCGATAGGCAAGAGGCTCTTGCCCGATTGCAGGGCGCGCACGGCGCCGTCATCGAGGCGAAGACTGCCCGCCAGTTGCAGATGGTCGGCCAGCCATTGTTTGCGAGCGGTGAGGGGTGGCATTTCGGCGATCAGCAGGGTGCCGACGGCTTCGCCCTTGCTTAAGCGGATGATGGCGTCGGGATTGAGGCCGCTGGCGATGACGGTGTGCGCGCCGCTGCGGGCGGCGCGTTTGGCGGCGATGACTTTGGTGATCATGCCGCCGGTGCCGACGCGGCTGCCAGCGCCGCCCGCCATCGCTTCGAGTTCGGGGGCGCCGGCGGCGGCTTCGGTAATCAGGGTGGCGGCGGGGTTGTGGCGCGGGTCGGCGGTGTAGAGGCCCTGCTGGTCGGTGAGGATGATGAGGGCGTCGGCTTCGATGAGGTTGGCGACCAAGGCCCCCAGAGTGTCGTTGTCGCCGAATTTGATTTCGTCGGTGACGACGGTGTCGTTTTCGTTGATGATCGGGACGATGCCGAGCGTGAGCAGCGCGCCCAGGGTGGCGCGGGCGTTGAGGTAACGCTGGCGGTTGGAGAGGTCGTCGTGGGTGAGGAGAATCTGCGCGGTGTGCAGACCGTGTTTGCTGAAGGCGGCTTCGTAGACTTCGACCAGACCGGCCTGGCCGACGGCGGCGGCGGCCTGTTTTTCATGCACGGTTCGGGGCCGCCGGTTCCAGCCCAGACGCTGGACGCCGCAGGCGACTGCGCCGGAGGAGACGAGGACGATTTCCTTGCCTTGCTCGCGGACGGCGTGAATCTGCCGCGCCCAGTCGTTGATGGCGGCGAGATCAAGGCCCGCGCCGTTGTTGGTGACGAGGGCCGAGCCGACTTTGATGACGAGGCGTCTGGCGGCGGCGAGGCGGGTGGTTTGCGTTCTTTCCTTCATGCTTCGGCGGCGTCCTCATCGTTGTTTTCCGGCGCGTTGGTGGGCGGCTGCATCTGGGCCAGCGCTTCGTGCAGGGCGTAGATCAGCGGTTTGACGCCATCGCCGCTGATGGCGCTGAGGGCAAAGACCGGGCCGTCGTATTTTGTGGCTTTCTGGTAAGCCTTGAGAAAGGCGGCGACGGTTTCCCCGCGTTCTTCTGCGGCGATCAAATCGAGTTTGTTGAGCGCCAGCCAGCGCGGTTTGGCGGCGAGCGCCGGGTCGTGTTTGGCCAGTTCGCCGACGATGGTCTGGGCGTCCCGGAGCGGGTCGGCTGCCGGGTCGAGCGGCGCGATGTCGATGAGATGGAGCAGGATGCGCGTGCGTTGCAGATGCTTGAGAAAACGGACGCCCAGCCCGGCGCCGTCGGCGGCGCCAGCGATCAGGCCGGGTACGTCGGCGACGACGAAGCTTTTTTCATCATCGACGCGGACGACGCCAAGATTGGGGGAGAGGGTGGTGAAAGGGTAATCGGCAACCTTGGGCCGGGCCGAGGAAATGGCGCGGATCAGCGTGCTTTTGCCCGTGTTGGGCAGCCCCAGCAGGCCGACATCGGCAAGGACGCGGAGTTCAAGCCGCAAGTCGAATTCCTCGCCCGGCTGGCCGTTGGTTTTCTGGCGCGGGGCGCGGTTGGTCGAGGATTTGAAATGCAGGTTGCCGAGGCCGCCTCTGCCGCCCTTGGCGATCAGCGCCTTTTCGCCGTCCGCCGCCAGATCGGCGATGATGTTGCCGCTGGGGTCGTCGTAAATGACGGTGCCGACCGGCATCCGCAGCACGATGTCGTCGCCGCCCGCGCCGTAGCGGTCGGCGCCGCCGCCGTTTTCGCCGCGGTTGCCGATGAATTTGCGGGTGTAGCGGTAGTCGATGAGGGTGTTGATGTTGCGATCGGCGACGGCGTAAATGCTGCCGCCGCGCCCGCCGTCGCCGCCGTTGGGGCCGCCCATGGGAATGTATTTTTCGCGCCGGAAGGTCGCCGCGCCATTGCCGCCGTCGCCCGCTTTGACGTAAATCCTGGCTTCGTCGATGAATTTCATTGTCCGCCTTCCCGGCGCAAGCTATTGAACCGGCCTTAAGGATTGTTGCGTTACACTGCCATAACCGTTCGGGCTTCGCCTGTCCCTTCGATAAAACTCAGGACAGGCGAAGCCCGGTTCAAACCTTGGCGCCGACGCTCCGCACCGCCCTTCGACAAGCTCAGGGCGAACGGTTGTTGGGGCACAACGGTTAAAGTCTGCATCCTCAATTACCGGGTAAATAAAAAAGCCCTATCCGGCGGATAGGGCTTTTGCTTTTCCGCGGAGGCTGCCTTATTCCGTTTGCAGAGCAAGCGAGTACGCGAAGACGAAGCGCAGATAGTGCTGTTGCTTAGGCAAGAAGTCGACAAAGCAATCGTTTGATCTGGAAATGGAATTATTCAGCAGCCGGGGCCGGAATGATGGTAACCGTGCGGCGCTTTTTCTCGCCCTTGATGGCGAACTGGACGGTGCCGTCCTTCAGCGCGTACAGGGTGTGATCTTTGCCGCAGCCGACATTGTCGCCGGGGTGAAACTCGGTGCCGCGCTGGCGGACGATGATGTTGCCAGCCAGCACAAACTGCCCGCCGTAACGCTTGACGCCCAGCCGCTGCGCCTGTGAATCGCGGCCATTCCTGGAACTGCCGCCTGCTTTTTTGTGTGCCATTCCGCTTAACTCCTCTCTGGTGAACTCAGGCGACGATGGTGTCGATCCGAAGTTCGGTGAAATTCTGACGATGGCCCTGATGCTTCTGATAATGCTTGCGGCGGCGCATCTTGAAAATTTTGACTTTGTCGTGACGGCCATGAGCCACCACGGTGCACTTGACGACAGCGCCAGCGACGAGCGGGGCGCCGACTTTCACCGACTCGCCTTCGCCTACCATGAGGACCTGATCGAGCGTGATTTCTGCGCCAACTTCTGCCGGTATCTGTTCTACTTTGAGTTTTTGGCCAGCGCAAACGCGATACTGCTTGCCGCCGGTTTTTATGACCGCATACATGAGTTGAACTCCGAAAATAAACCAAGGGTGCTGCAAGGAACCGCGCATTATACGGGAAAGACAAGCGAAGTCAAAGCCTTATGGCTCTTTGTGTAGGGAACAAGTAATCTGTCCGGACTTGTAGCAAATGATCTGTCCGGTTTCATTGGGTATCTGAGGAGGTACCGGGATGAGACGGACGGTGTTGTTACAGGAGGTACGGAAGAT
>JAITMS010000022.1 GCA_031277255.1 Azonexus sp. | reverse complement strand
GTCGGCGACGGCAATGGCTACGTCGGCAATCCCGACTTGAAGCCGGAAAAGGCCTACACCCTGTCCGCCGCCTTTGACTGGCACGCCGCCGACCGCCGCTGGGAATTCAAGGCCATGCCCTTTTACACCCACGTCGATGACTACATCGACGCGATTCAGTGGGACAACGGCGCCAACACCCCCCGCACCGCGCCGCTGCGCGACCAGTTCACCGTGTTGCGCTATGCCAACCAGAAGGCCCGCCTCTACGGCATCAACCTGGCCGGGCAGATGCCGCTGGCCGACACCGGCATCGGCAAGATCGGCCTCAAAGGCGCGCTCAATTACACCCGTGGCAAGAACCGCGACACCGGCGACGGTCTCTACAACATCATGCCGCTCAATGGCAGGCTGACGCTGACGCATCAATCCGGCGGCTGGGACAACGCGCTGGAAATCATCGGCGTCACGGCCAAGAATAGAAGGTCTGACGCCCGCAATGAAACGAAAACCGGCGGCTACAGCTTGGTGAACCTGCGCGGCAGCTATGCCTGGCAGCAAGTGCGGCTGGATTTCGGCGTCGAGAACCTGTTTGACCGCTTCTACAACCTGCCGACCGGCGGCGCTTACACCGGCCAAGGCACGACCATGAGCATCAGCGGTGTCCCCTGGGGCACGCCGGTGCCGGGTATGGGGCGATCCTTGTATGCCGGGATCAATATCAAATTCTGAACGGCGGGCGTCCCTTAAAATGGCGTGATGTCCGTCCAACTCCCCCTTGGCGTCACGCCCGGCCCGCCCGAATGGCGGCGCAGCGGCCCGTTTTTGCTGATCGCGGCGCTCCTGCATCTGCTCGTTCTGGCCGCGCCGCAGCGCCCGGCAACAGCGGCGGCAGCGCCGCCCTTGCAGGTGCGTCTGGTCAAAGCCCCGCAACCGCAAGCCGCGCCGGAATCGGTCGCGCCGCCGCCAAAATCCGCCAAACCTGCCGCCAAACCGCCCGTCAGGCAACGGCCCGTGCTGGCGCTGTCGCCCGAACAGCAGCCCGTAACGGCAGAAACGCCAACCGTCGCGCTACTTGATGCGCCGGATGACGCAGCGATCGCCGACGCGGCCCCGCCTGCCCCTCCCGTCAGGGAAGAAGGCGCTTTAACCGCGCCCGTTTACGCCGCCGCCTATCTCAACAACCCCGAACCGCCCTATCCCGCGCTCTCGCGCCGCCTGGGCGAAGAAGGAACCGTCCGGCTGCGGGTTCTGGTCGCCGCCAATGGCCAGGCCGCCTCGGTCGAACTGGAAGAGAGCAGCACTTTCCCCCGCCTCGACGAAACCGCCCGCCGGGCCGTCGCTCACTGGCGCTTCATCCCCGCCCGACGCGGCGGCGAAGCCATCGAAGCCGCCGTCATCGTGCCGATTGTGTTCCGTATAGATGATTAGAGCGGTTTCGGTTCAAGTGCTTGCGCCTTTCCCCTCGCCCGCTTGCGGGAGAGGATGACCGCAGGCCGGGAAAGGGCCAGCGGCGTAGCCATTGCCGCCGCCAATCGGGACGCCGCCCTCTCCCGCAAAGCGGGCGAGGGGAGCAAAGCGTATGGGCGCGGAAAACGGATGCCCACACTTGAACGAAAACCGCTCTAGAGCATTTTCTGTTCAAGTCCTTACACTCCCGTTCGTCCTGAGCTTGTCGAAGGACGGTGCGGAGAGAGGAACGGCGGCTTGAACCGGGCTTCGACAAGCTCAGCCCGAACGGTATAGGGGTGTGTATGCACTTGAATCAAAACCGCTCTAAAACCCGTGGCCAAGCCATCCGGGTTTGGTGCAATGTCAGAGATCAGACCGGAGCCGCACAATGGCCTGATCCGATGGCAGCAGGCGTAAATTCCTGGCGGCGGCTACGTGCCTGGCGCAAAAATACACCAAGCCTTCCGGGTGCCCGATGACGATGACTTCCGACTCCCGGTAATCGGCAAATTCAATCCAGTCGCCTTTTTGTCCGGTCTTTTCATTGAAAGCCGCCAGGCCGCAGATCGCGCATAGGGCCGGTTTCATGTGGCGCTGATTCCGGCTGCGGCCTTACAAAACATAGCGCGACAAATCCTCGTCAGACGCCACGTCGCTGAGGCGGGCGTTGACGTAGGCGGCGTCGACCCGCAGTTGCTCGAAGCCGGGTTTGCCTGCTTCGAATGAGATTTCTTCGAGCAGTTTTTCCATCACCGTATGCAGGCGGCGGGCGCCGATGTTTTCGGTGCGTTCATTGACCTGCCAGGCGATTTCGGCGAGACGGCGGATACCGTCGTCGGCGAATTCGACCGTCACCCCTTCGGTCGCCAGGAGGGCCTGATACTGCTTGGTCAGGCAGGCGTCGGTCTGGGTCAGGATGCGCTCGAAATCGGCTACCGACAGGGAGTCGAGTTCGACGCGGATGGGAAAGCGGCCTTGCAGTTCCGGGATCAGGTCGGAGGGCTTGGAGAGGTGAAAAGCGCCGGAGGCGATGAACAGAACGTGGTCGGTTTTAATCATGCCGTACTTGGTCGATACCGTTGTCCCTTCGACCAGCGGCAGCAGGTCGCGCTGGACGCCCTGACGCGAGACATCGGCGCCGTGCGTTTCCGAGCGGCTGGTGATTTTGTCCAGTTCGTCGAGAAACACGATGCCGTTCTGCTCGACGGCCTTGACGGCGTCGAGCTTGATTTCTTCGTCATTGACCAGCCGCGCGGCTTCTTCGTCGGTGAGGAGTTTCCGGGCCTCTTTGATTTTGAGCTTCCTTGATTTTTTCTTGCCGCTGCCCATGTTCTGGAACATGCCCTGAATCTGCTGCGTCAGTTCTTCCATGCCCGGCGGCGCGAAAATTTCGGCCTGCATCGTGGGGACGGCGATTTCGATGTCGATTTCCTTGTCGTCGAGTTCGCCTTCGCGCAGTTTTTTGCGGAATTTCTGCCGCGTGCCGTTATCGCTCGCGGGCGCTTCCTCGGCGTAAAAACCGGCGTGCCGGGCGGGCGGCAGGAGGGCGTCGAGGATGCGCTCCTCGGCGGCGTCTTCGGCGCGGGCGCGGTTGGCTTTGATGGCGCGGTCGCGGTGCGACTTGACGGCCATCTCGACCAGATCGCGGATGATGGTTTCAACGTCGCGGCCAACATAGCCGACTTCGGTGAATTTGGTCGCCTCGATCTTGATGAAGGGGGCATCGGCCAAGCGCGCCAGGCGGCGGGCGATTTCGGTTTTGCCGACGCCGGTGGGGCCGATCATCAGGATATTTTTCGGCGTGATTTCCTGACGCAGCGGCTCGGCCACCTGGGAGCGCCGCCAGCGGTTGCGCAGCGCGATGGCGACCGCCTTTTTGGCGTTGTGCTGGCCGACGATGTGCTTGTCCAGCTCGGAAACGACCTCCTTGGGCGTCATCGTGGTCATTCGAGCACCTCGATCGTGACATGGTGGTTGGTGTAAATACAGAGGTCGCCCGCGATTTCGAGCGCCTTGGCGACGATCTCGGCGGGCGGCAAATCGGTGTTTGCCAGCAGGGCGCGGGCGGCGCTCTGGGCGTAAGCGCCGCCGGAGCCGATGGCGACGACGCCGTGTTCGGGTTCGAGGACATCGCCATTGCCGGTAATAACCAGCGAGGTTTCACGGTCGGCGACCGCGAGCATGGCTTCGAGCCGCCGCAGGGCGCGGTCGGTGCGCCAGTCCTTGGCGAGTTCGACGGCGGAACGCAGCAGATGCCCCTGATGTTTTTCCAGCTTGGCTTCAAAACGCTCGAAAAGCGTAAAGGCGTCCGCCGTGCCGCCAGCGAACCCGGCCAGAATTTTGCCATGATAGAGACGCCGCACTTTTTTGGCGGTGCCCTTGATGACGATGTTGCCGAGCGTGACCTGGCCGTCGCCGCCGAGGGCGACGATATTGCCCCGCCGCACCGACAGAATCGTGGTGCCGTGATATTGCTCCATAGTTTGACCTGTCAAGATTTGGGAACGATGATGCGCGCCTGCTTGTTGAGGCCGACCACGGCCATCAGTTCGGCAATCAGGTGATTCGGGCTGCGGACGAGAATCTCGCGCCCCGCCGTCTTGTACGGCGCCAGCCGGTTAACCAGTTGACCGGCGGAAAAGAAATCCATGTGCTGAACACCGGCAAAATCAATGACCGGCTGTTCCCGGCTTTCGATAAATTCAGCCAGTTCCTCGAAACGGCGGTTCTTGAGATCGCCCTTGAGATAATAGATGTCATCCACCGCCACGTCGGCAATCTCCGGCTCGTCCTCCGGCGTCGGCGCGCGTTCTTCCCACGACGGCGGCGAGACTTCAAAGGTGACGGCGTAATCGACGGCGCGCTCCTCGAAACGCTCCTGCGGGCCGTGGCGCTGCAACAATTCGAGCAACAGCGCCCAGGCCGACTCGCGCCCGGCTTCGCCCGCCGTCAGGCGCTCATTGAGGCGGTTGAGGAAAGGGTCAATCCCATTGAGGGCGACCGGCACGCCCGCGCGCCGGGCCTGGTGCAGAATGGCCGCCAACTGTCCGGCCACTTCGTCATCGCAACCAACCAGCTTGCCGCATTCGATCACAACCGGCAGTCTTCTCGCCACCCAGTCAGAGAGTTCGGCCAGTTGCGGCGTTTCCCCGGCAGTGAGCACACCTTGCAGTTGCTGATGGCGCTGGTTGTTGTTTTTCGGCGTCGCCAGCGGCTCGGTCTGCCGCCAGGTCGGCGGCGAGGTTTCGCAGGTCTGGGCAAATTCCAGCGCCAGTTTGTCAAAGGCGGCCCGGTCGCCGACGCATTGCAGGAGATCGAGCAGCAACAGCCAGAAGCGGCGGCCTTCATCGCCCGGATAGGCGCGAATCAGGGTTTCCAGCAGCGAACGGGCGGCGGCCTCCTGACCATTGGCGAACAGCACGACGGCGTGTTCGATCTCGCCCTGAACGGGGTCGTTGTCGTCTTCGACATTGATCCCCATGATGTAGGACTCGGCAAATTCAGTGTCGTCGAAATCATCCTTGACCGGGCCGGAACTGACAAAGGCGCTGGCTGGCATCGGCGGCTCCAGAGCCGGACTTGCCGCCCTGGCTCTGGCCTTGGCTGCCGGAGCGGCCACCCCGGATGGCCGGCTATTGGTGAACTCAAGATCCGGCAGCGGTTGCGGCGCTTCTTCCGGAAAATCCGCGACAACCTGCGGCGACACCGGCTCCAGCGCCGGGGCGCGAGGTTTGGCGACCCGGCGCGCCGGCATTTTCTGGGTTGGCTTCTTGAAAAAGGAAAAGACCATATGCTCTCCGCGGGCAAGTGTCGTTTTTTAGCACGCCTTCCCGCGCCGCGCAATCAGCAGGCGCTCAAGCGCCGGCAAAAAATATCGCGCGACAAGAAAAAACCCCGGCAGCCGTGCAGCGGCGACCGGGGCTTTTCGATACAGCGGCAACTCAGGCGCCCAGCGCCTTGCGGTTTCTGGCGTGGCACTCAGCGCCATAAATGACCTTGAACATGGTCTTGCCAGCGCCTTTGAACAGGCGCTTGCTGGATTTGGAAACGCAACGGCGCTCAAGAGAAGAACGGCGGGTGCGGGTAATCGCCATGATGGACTCCTTGATTTGTGAAATTTTTTGCAACAGATGATTTTAGGCGCTATGCCGCCCACGGTCAATGCGCGCCGGGTCTTGTGTAGGGAACAAGTAATCTGTCCGGACTTGTAGCAAATGATCTGTCCGGTTTCATTGGGTATCTGAGGAGGTACCGGGATGAGACGGACGGTGTTGTTACAGGAGGTACGGAAGAT
>JAITMS010000018.1 GCA_031277255.1 Azonexus sp. | reverse complement strand
ATCTTCCGTACCTCCTGTAACAACACCGTCCGTCTCATCCCGGTACCTCCTCAGATACCCAATGAAACCGGACAGATCATTTGCTACAAGTCCGGACAGATTACTTGTTCCCTACACATACGGATAGGCGCATTGACAGAATGTAACAAGCCATGCTCCAATTTCCTTCGTCGGCCCAATGGCTTTTTTTGACAGAATTTCGTTGACGCGATGAAACGCCAATCCTACTTGTTGCTCCCCGTTTTTGCCCTGGCCCTGGCGGCCGGCGGCACCCTCCCGGCTCAGGCCGAAGACGCTGATACCGTGCGTATCTGTGACGATCAGGGCTGCTCTGACCGGCCCAAGGACGCTGTCACCACGGAAACCGTCGACAACGGCGCGGATCGTGAAGACCCGCGCATCGCCCAGCTCAAGGAAATTGCCGAAAACAACGCCAAAGCGGCCCACGATCTTGGACTGCGCTATTACCGGGGCGATGGCGTGCGGCGGGACAGCTATCAGGCGCTGCTCTGGATGCGCAAGGCGGGCGAACAGGGCGACCTGAAAGCGCAGAAGGCGCTCGGCGGTTTTTACCTGTTCGGCCTGGAAGAAATGGGATCGGACCCGCAGGAAGCCGAAACCTGGCTGTCAATGGCCGTTGCCCAAGGCGACAAGGAATCGGAAAAGCTGCTCGAGCAAGCGCGGGCGGAGAAAAAAATCGAGCACGAAAAATATGAAGCGCGCCGGGAGGCTGACCTGAACAGGCGTTGGTATGCAACCTACGCTGGTTATTGGCGTTCCGGTTATGTCTATTACGGCGACTGGCGTCGAACCTATTGGTACGGTTACTGACCGATTTTGCAGTATTGAGGCCATCAAGGAGGGGTACTTCTTGATGGCCTTGCCGGATAGTTCATCACAGAGACATGAACCGAATATCAACCCACCCGAGTGAGCATATGAAAATCAATTTCTTTTCCAACCGTTTCGCCCAATCCGCCATAACCCTTGGCCTGGTCGCCATGCTGGCCGCCTGCGCTGGCGGCACGGTTTCGTCGGGCGGCCAGAATGCCGGCGTGACCGGCGCTGCCGGTGGCGGCGCCAGCGCCGGGGCCGATGCCAATCTCGAACGCTGCACGGAAACACTCGGCACCATCGCCGTTGATGACGGGCGCAATGCCGACTGGTGGGGGCCGTTTGGCAGCGCCACCAGAATAACCACCATTGAACCGCTGTTGCGTCTGGCGATTCAACAATCCAACTGCTTTGTCATTACCTCGGTCGGCAACCAGAAGCTCGATGACCGCATGTCGAGAATCACCGACAAACAGCGTAATTCCGGTGAATACCGCACTGGCTCCAAACAGCAGAAAGGGCAGCGCGTCGCCGCCGATTACTTCATGGAACCGGCCATCATCATCAATGATTCCCCCGTTGGCGGCATCGCTGGCGCTCTCGGCGGCCTGATCGGTCGAGGCGCTGGCGCCGTGGCCGGTAGCGTTCAGGTGAAATCCTCGGTCGTCACCCTGTCGCTGCACGACATCCGCTCCGGCGTCCAGATCGCGGCTGCTGAAGGCAGTTCGACGGCGACCAATTACGGCGCGGCGCTGGGCGCTTTCGGCGGCAGCGCCGGTGGCGTCCTCGGCGGTTTTTCGGCAACGCCGGAAGGCAAGGCGACCGTCGTCGCCTTTATCGACGCCTACAACAAGATGGTCGTCGCCCTGCGCAATTACAAGGCGCAGAATGTCAAGGGCGGTCTGGGCAAAGGCGGGCGGCTCAAGGTAAACTGAGGCCCAGACCACGCCATTTTCCAGGGGCTGCCGCGCGCAGCCCCTTCATTTTCCCGCCATGAAAATTCTCTTTGATCTCTTTCCGGTCATCCTCTTTTTCACCGCCTTCAAGTACGCTGAAAAAGAGCCGCAACGGGCCGCCGAGTGGGTCGCCGCGCTGCTCGGCGCGACCAGCGTCAGCCTCCAGCAAGCGCCGATTCTGCTCGCCACGGTGGTGGTCATCGCCGCCACCCTGCTGCAAATCGCCTGGGTGCGTTTCCGCCACGGCAAGGTCGATAAAATGCTCTGGATCAGCCTCTCGCTGGTCGTCGTTTTTGGCGGCTTGACGCTGTTTTTCCAAAATGATGCCTTCATCAAGTGGAAGCCGACCATCCTCTACTGGGTCTTTGCCGTGAGCCTCCTGTTCGCCAGCCTGATCCTCAAGAAAAACGCCATCCGCGCCATGCTCGGCGAACAGATGCGCCTGCCGGAGCCGCTCTGGCAGCGTCTCAATCTGGCCTGGATCGTCTTTTTCATCGTCATGGGCGTGCTCAATCTGGTCGTCGCCTTCAATTTTTCGACCGACGCCTGGGTCAATTTCAAACTGTTCGGCGGCATGGGCCTGATGCTGCTTTTCGTCCTCGCTCAAGGGCTGGTGCTGGCGAAATACGTCGAGGAAGAAAAATAATGCTCTACGTCATTCACGGCCATGATCGCCCGGATTCCCTGGCCGCCCGCCAGGCCGCCCGGCCCGCCCATCTCGAACGCCTGCACGCCTTGCAGGCTGCGGGCCGCCTCGTCCTGGCCGGCCCCTTGCCCGCCATCGACGCGCCCGACCCCGGCCCGGCGGGTTTTTCCGGCAGCCTCATCGTTGCTGAATTTGCCTCGCTCGCCGCCGCCCGCGCCTGGGCCGAGGCCGATCCTTACGTCGCCGCTGGCGTTTATGCCGAGGTCGACGTCAAACCCTTCAAAAAAGCCTTGCCCGCCTGATGACGACCAGCACCATCGAGGCGCTGCGCCAGCGGCTGGCCAGCCTGCAACCGGCAAGGCTCAATCTCACCGACGAGTCGCGCCGCCACGTCGGTCATGCAGGCGCTGGCGCGGGCGGCCACTTTCAGGTCGACATCGTCGCCGCGGTTTTTTACGGTAAAAACGCCCTCGCCCGCCATCGTCTCGTTTATGATGCCGCTGGCGATTTGCTGCGTCATCGTATTCACGCCCTCATCATCAATGCCCACAGCCCTGACGAAGTATAATTTTCACCCCTCATCCAAAGGATCTTCCATGCACAACATCTCCCGTCTGGCCGTCCTGCTCTTTGCTGGCGCCATCGTTTCAGCGCCGGTTCTGGCGCAGAGCAAAACCTTTGTCACCGTCAACGGCCAAGCCATTCCGCAATCCGTCTATGACGCCTTCCTTTCCGAGCAAAAGGCTCAGGGCGCGCAGGATGGCCCCGAACTGCAAAACGCCGTGCGCGAAGAACTGATCCGCCGCCAGCTTTTGGCGCAGGAAGCGAAAAAACAGGGCCTCGACAAAAAAGGCACGGTGCCCGGCCAGGTCGAACTGGCCAAACAGGCGGTGCTGATCCGCGCCTATCTGGGCGACTATGTGCGCGCCCATCCGATCACCGAAGACCGCCTCAAGGCCGAATACGAAACGATCAAGAACAATATCGGCAGCACCGAGTACAAGGCCCGTCACGTTCTGGTCAAGACCGAGGACGAAGCCAAGGCCGTCATCGCCAAGCTCGACAAGGGCGAAAAATTCGCCGACCTCGCCAAGCAATCCGTTGATCCAGGCTCCAAGGACAATGGCGGCGAACTCGGCTGGAATTCGCCCGCCGCCTACGTTAAGCCCTTTGGCGAAGCCCTGTCCAAGCTCAAGAAGGGCGAGTACACCAAAGCCCCGGTCAAGACCGATTTCGGCTACCACGTCATCGAACTCGAAGACACCCGCGCCGCCAATCCGCCGCCTTACGAGCAGGTCAAGCCGCAGTTGGAACAGCGCCTCGGCCAGCAGCAGATCGAACAACTGGTCAAGGATTTGCGCGAAAAAGCCAAGGTCAACTGAAGCTGAGTCGGTAGTCGGCCATGCCCGCCGTCCGCCATGCCAATGCCCACCTGCCGGTGGGCATTGTTTTTACGGGCGGCGGGCCATGTTTTCCCGGCTGAAAAAACGCTTTGGCAAAGCGGCGGCGACGCCAGCCCCGGCGGCCCGAACAGCGGCAGCGGCAGCCGCCTTTCTCCGCCGCGACGCGGTATTCAACCGTCAGGGCCGTCTGGCCGGTCATCTGTTCCGCATTGACGCTGTGGCCGGGACAACCCGACGTGAAGCCGATGGCGCGCTGCTGGCCGCCCTCAGCGCCAACCCGCAGGCATGGCGCGCCAGCCTGGCTTTCGTTCCCATCAGTTCGGCCAGCCTCGACCTTGCCGTGGTCGACGCCTTGGCCGACGGCAATCTGGTTCTGCTCCTTGATCTCGCGCCGCTTGATGCCGGGCCGACCTTCGCCGCGTTGTGCCAGCGGCTCGAAGCCCTGAGCCAGCGCGGCGTTGCCATCGGCCTCTACCGCCAGCCGGGGCATCCTGATTTTGGCGAAATGGTGCCGTTGACCGATTACGGCGTCGTCGATGTCGCCGCCACCGACCCCGATCAGATCCGGCAGTTTTCCGCCGCCTTCCGCGCCATGCCGCATGTCGGCCCAGCCCTGCTGCTCGCTCTTGGCATCGAAACCGCCGACGAACACCGCTTCTGCCACCACTGGCATTTCGACTATTTTCAGGGCGCCTTCGCCGATGCCGCGCCGCCGCCCGCCAATGAGGCCGCCGATCCCGGCAAAATGCAGTTGCTGCATCTCCTGCGCCTCGTCCAGAGCGACGCCGAAACCCACGAAATCGCAGCGGCGATCAAGGAAGACCCGCCGCTTACCTTTCGTCTCCTGCGCTATCTCAATTCACCGCTCCAGGGCCTCAGCCAGCCGGTCGACTCGATCACCCAGGCCCTGACCCTTCTTGGCCGCCAGCCCTTGCTGCGCTGGCTGACGGTGCTGCTCTTTTCGGTGCATCAACCGCTCATTGGCGACTGGCTGCTGGTCAATAGCGCGCTGACCCGTGGCCGCCTGATGGAACTGCTCGGCGTCACCGTCCTGCCCGGCAGTCCGCCCGACGCCCTGTTTCTGACCGGCGCTTTCTCCTGCCTTGACCGGCTGTTGCGCCAACCGCTGGCCGAACTGCTCGCTGAAATACCGCTGGCTGAGGAAATCCGCACCGCCCTGCTCAATGGCAACGGCCCCTATGCCCCCCTGCTGGCCTTGGCCGAAGCCGCCGACGCTTTCGACCGCCAACGGATTACCCCATGCGCGGCGGCGCTCGGCATCCCCGCCGACACCGTCAACCGCGCCCTACTCGCCGCCACCGCCTGGGCCAGCGAGGTTTCAAAATACTGGGACTGACCCGGCGGCCAGGACGAAAATTGATGCAAGTGAACGCCGTAGCAGCGTCCGCCGGTTACAGTCCGCCGCCATGAGACGCCTCTGCCTGTTGCTCGCCTGCCTGCCGCTGCCGCTCCTCGCCGCGCCGCCCTTGCAGCCCTGGCTTGATCTGGCCGCCCCCGGCAGCAGTCTGAAGCTGCCGCCCGGCGTCTACAGCGGGCCGGCGGTCATTGACAAACCCATGACCCTCGACGGCGGCGGCCAGGTGGTGATCGACGGCGAAGGCCACGGCACCGTGCTCACCATCCACGCCGACCGGGTCACGCTGCGCGGCCTGACCTTGAAGAACAGCGGCCATTCGCACGACGCCCTCGACGGCGGCCTGATGGCCGAGGGGCGGGAATTGCTGATCGAAAACAACGTCATCGAGGAGGTGCTGTTCGGCATTTCGCTCCATCGCAGCAATGACAGCATCGTCCGCGGCAACCGCATCCGCTCGCGCCCCGTCGACCCGGCGGAGCGCGGCGACGGCCTGCGCCTGTGGTACAGCAGCGGCAACCGGATCGAAGACAACGACTTCGCCGACATCCGCGACATCACCGTCAGCAACGCCCCGCGCAACCGCTTCACCGGCAACCGCGTGCAGGACAGCCGCCGCGCCCTGAATCTCCTCTTTGCCAACCGCACGCTGATTGAAGGCAACCGTTTCGAGCACAACTCGACCGGCATTGTCGCCCTCAATTCCGACGGCCTCCTCATTCGCGGCAACCGCATCATGCACGCCATCGACCCGTCCGGCGCCGGGGTCGCCCTCAAGGAAACCTCGGCGGCGCTGGTTCAGGGCAACGAAATCGTCCATTGCGCCCACGGCATCATGGCTGATTCGCCGCGCCACCCGACCAACCGCATCGTCTTTGTCGACAACCTCGTCGCCCACAACATCACCGGCGTCTATTTCTACGGCGCCAAAGGCGGCCACATGGCGCTCGGCAATACGTTTTCAAGCAACCTGTGGCCGGTCATCATCATCGGCGACGGCGACCCGGTGGGCGACATCTGGCTCGGCAACTACTGGGACGGCTACGAAGGCTTCGACCGCGACGACGACGGCTTCGGCGACCAGCCTTACGAGTTGCTGGCCCACGCCGACCGCATCTGGATGGAAACGCCATCGGCGCGTTTTTTCCGCAATTCGCCGGTACTCGAACTTCTCGATTTTCTCGAACGCCTCGCCCCCTTCTCAACCCCGGCCCTGATCCTGACCGACCCGCAACCGCGGATGCGGCGCTGATTTTCCTTTGCTCCCCTCGCCCGCTTGCGGGTGAGGGTGGCCGACGGCGGGGAGCGGGCCCGCGGCGTATCCATTGCCGCCACCGCCAATCGGGACGCGCCCTCTCCCCCAGCCCCTCTCCCGCAAGCGGGCGAGGGGAGCAAAGCGCACGGGCGCGGAGATTGCCGGGTCAATAAAACCAGCGCCTTCTGGCCCCAAATCACTCGTCATCTTGGGACATATCAAATTCCCCCCCAAACGTCCCCGTTATCATCGCCGCCATGACTGAAATCTCGCCAACCGTTCCGTCCCCGCCGCGCCTGCCTGGCGATCTGGCGATCTGGGTTTTCATCCTCGCCGAAATGCTGGTTTTCGCGGTGTTTTTTGCCGCCTACGCCTTTGCCCGCGCCAAAAACCCTGAATTATTCAATGAATACCAATTGACCCTCGACCGCAACGCCGGGGCGATCAATACCCTTCTGCTGATTACCGGCTCGTGGTTCGTCGTGCTCGCCGTGCAGGCGGCGCATCGGGACGATCGGGCCGTCATCCCCCGCCACATTGCCCTAGGCCTTCTGTGCGGCGCGGGGTTCGTCGGCGTCAAGATTTATGAATACGCGGCCAAGTTCAGCGTCGGTATTTCGCTGTCGACCAATACGTTTTACATGTTCTACATCTCGCTCACCTTCTTTCATTTCATGCACGTCATGCTCGGCATGGTCATTCTCTCGGTCATCTGGCGTCAGGCCCGGAAGGGCGCTTACGGGCCAAACGCCTGCAACGGACTGGAAAGCGGCGCGGCCTACTGGCATATGGTCGATCTCCTGTGGATCATTCTCTTTCCTCTCGTTTATGTGATGCGCTGATGAATTTCCTCAAAAATCCTGCCCACCGCGCCTGGCTGGTCTTGCTCATCGCCACCGGCGTCACCTGGTATCTCGGCGAAGTCGGCGCGGCCGGAACGGCGGCCATCGCAACCATGCTCATCATCGCCTTCATCAAGGGCCGACTGGTCATTCTCGACTTCATGGAACTGCGCGCCGCGCCCCGGTTCTGGCGGATACTTCTCGAAGGCTGGCTGATTGTCGTCGGCAGTCTGATCCTGCTCGCTTACTGGATGTCCCTCAAATGACCGACCTGCCCTTTTACGAACCTTCCGGCAACGAAATCGCGCTCTTTGAGCACGCCTACCGCCAGCGTCTGCCGCTGCTCATCAAGGGGCCGACCGGCTGCGGCAAGACGCGCTTCGTCGCGCACATGGCCGCGCGTCTGAATTTGCCGCTGTACACCGTCGCCTGTCACGACGACCTGACCGCCGCCGACCTCGTTGGCCGCCACCTCATTGCCGACCGTGGCACCTACTGGAGCGACGGCCCACTGACCCGCGCCGTGCGCGGCGGCGGCATCTGCTACCTCGACGAAATCGTCGAAGCGCGCAAGGACACCACCGTCGTCCTCCACCCGCTGGCCGACGACCGCCGCATCCTGCCCATCGACCGCACCGGCGAAACCCTCGCCGCGCCCGACAACTTCATGCTCGTCGTCTCCTACAACCCCGGCTACCAGAATTTGATGAAGGGCCTGAAACCCTCGACCCGCCAGCGTTTTGTCTCGATGCGCTTCGATTTTCCCAGCACAGGGCGGGAAACCGCCATCCTCATCGGCGAAACCGGCTGCGATCCTGACCTGGCCAAACGTCTGGTCAACATCGCCCAAGCCTTCCGCGCCCTCAAAGACCGCGACCTCGAAGAAGTCGCCAGCACCCGCCTCCTGGTCTATGCCGCCAGCCTCGTCCAATCCGGCCTCGACGCCTCCGCCGCCTGCCGCGCCGCCCTGGCCGAAAGCCTGACCGACGACGAAGAAACCGTGACGGCGCTGATGGAGATTGTCGATGCGACCTTTGGCCGGTAGCCCCGACGCTGGCGAAAACCGGAGGAAGAAAGCGCCCTTCCCCCTCGCGTCGGAGCGGCGCAGAGCGGCGGGAACAAGCCCCTCTCCCGTTGTGGGAGAGGGGTTGGGGAGAGGGAGGCAGTTTTTTCCTTGCTGCGATTGCTACAGCCAAGGCCGTCTCTGGCGGCCACCCCTCTCCCCGGCCCTCTCCCACAAGGGGGGACAAATAGCCCCTCTCCCGCTTCGCGGGGGAGGGGCTGGGGAGAGGGCGACGACGCGTAGGGCGGGACTTGACCCGCCGGTTTTGACCCGCCGTTTCAATTTGATCCGCCGCTTGAAAATCCGGTTTGATATGGGCTGGCGGGTCAAGACCGGCGGGTCAAGACCCGCCCTACATCTCTCTCCCTTGGCCCCTTGAGTTTGCCGGGTCAATGACATGGAAGAATTTATCGGCAAACTCTGGCACAACTGGGTTACCAAGGCGGCGGGGGGGCGGTATCCGGCGGCGGCGGTCAGGCTTGCTGAGGTCGAAAAAACGGCGGGTATTCTGTTTCGCGCTTTTGGCGGCGACCCCGGCTTGAAAATCAGCGCCGCCGATGCCGCCGCGCGGGAGGGGCGGCGGCGGTGGCTGGAGCGGCTGGCGGCGAGCAATGAAAAACAGGCGCTGGCCCGGCGTGATGCCGAGACGCTCCGTCTGCCGCCGGAAATTGCCGTTTTTCCCGAATCCGCCTTGAACCGCGACCTCTACCTGTGGCTGGCGGCGCAGGCTGCTTGCGATGTTTCGCCGCGTCAGCCGTGGTTCATCCGCAACCAGCGGGCCAGCGCCGTGGCGCTCGCCCGCTATCCCGGCCTCAGGGCGCGTTATGAGCGGCTGGTCAAGGCGCATCTGGCGGCTCGCCTGGCGCCGGACGACATGCCGCCGGATGAAGCGGCGCAGGAAACGGCGATTCGTCAGGCGCTCTGCCAGCCCGGTTCGGTTGTCGGCTTGCCGCCGCTCCATTCACGCGCGGCGCGAGCGCCGCAGCCGGTCTTGCTGTGGCTGGTCGCCGCTGGCGAAAACCTCGCCGCCGGGCAAGCGGCCGACCCGGCAGCCGACGCCCTGCCGCCGGCAGGCAGCGGAGAGGCCGAGGCGACGCCGGAAGCGCACCGGGCCGAACGGGTCGAGGCGCCGGACAACAAAAATCCGGCCCTCATCATGTTCCGCGCCGAAAGCCTGCCGACCTGGGCTGACTACGTGCGCGTCAATCGCGCCAGCGATGAGGACGACAACCCCAACGCCCGCGACGCCGCCCGCGATCTCAATCAACTGTCGCTCGCCCGCGACGGCAAAACGGCGGTGTCGCGCGTTCGCTTTGATCTCGATCTGCCTTCCGCCGCCGAGGACGACGCCCCGGTCGGCCCCGGCATTGCCCTGCCGGAATGGGATTACCGCAAAGGCTTGCGTCTGCCGCGGCACTGCCTCCTGCAACCGATGATCGCCCGCGAGGCGGGCCGCCAGCCGCTGCCGCCGTCGTTGATCGCCACCGCCA
This sequence comes from Azonexus sp., assembly GCA_031277255.1. Taxonomy (GTDB): domain Bacteria; phylum Pseudomonadota; class Gammaproteobacteria; order Burkholderiales; family Rhodocyclaceae; genus Azonexus. The sequence continues at coordinate 19,000 of JAITMS010000018.1, read as the reverse complement.
AAAAGCTGCGCGGCCAGTTTGCCGCGCTGGCCCCGCAGCGGCGCTGGCAAAAGGCGCAGCCGGATGGCCCGGAACTCGACATCGACGCCTGTGTCCGCAACCACAGCGACCGCGCCGCCGGGCAATCGCCAGAGAGCGGCGGCTATCTCGCCCAGGCCCGCTGCGAGCGCGACCTCGCCTGCCTCCTGCTGGCCGATCTGTCGATGTCCACCGACGCCTGGATTTCCGACACCCACCGCATTGTCGACGTCATCCGCGATTCGCTCCTGCTCTTTGCCGAGGCCCTCACCGCCACCGGCGACCGTTTTGGCATCTACGGCTTTTCTTCGCTCAAACGGCAGAACATCCGTTTTCATCTCTTGAAGGACTTTGCCAGCCCCTACGACGCCACCGCCCGCGCCCGCATCATCGCCATCAAACCCGGCTTTTACACGCGGCTGGGCGCCGCCATCCGCCAGTCGGCCAACATCCTTGCCGAACAGACCGCCACGCGCCGCCTGCTGCTCATTCTGACCGACGGCAAACCGAACGACCTCGATCTGTACGACTCCCGCTACGGCATCGAAGACACCCGCATGGCCGTCCATGAAGCCCGCCGCCAGGGCCTCACCCCCTTCTGCGTGACCATCGACCGCGCCGCTGGCGTCTACCTGCCCTACCTCTTTGGCCCGGCAGGTTTTTGCGTCATCCGCAAACCCCAGGAACTCCCCCGCCGCCTGCCGCTGCTCTATGCCCAGTTGACGAGGTAGTCAGGTATCGGGTATCAGGGATCATTCATCGTAGGGCGGGTCTTGACCCACCATCCAGAATCAAAATTTGATGTTTAACCGGCGGGTCAAGACCCGCCCTACAACCATGCAGCCTCACCCACCGATCAATATTGAAGCCATGCTCAGCCACATACCGTTGTTCAACGGTCTGGCACCGGAGGAAATCGCCCGTATTGCCAAGGCGACGCGGGAGATTCATGCCGACAAGGGCGGCATCCTCTTTCACAAGGGCGACCCCTGCAACGGCTTTCATCTGCTCGTCTATGGTCAGGTCAAACTGGCCTTCACCTCGGCGCAAGGCACCGAGAAAGTGGTCCAAATTCTCAGCCAGGGCCAGAGTTTTGGCGAGGCGTTGATGTTCATGGACAAACCCTACATCGTCCATGCCCAGGCGCTGACCAACGCCTTCCTGCTGCACATCTCGAAAAACGCCATCTTTGAAGAGCTGCAACGCGACCACAACCTCTGCCACAAAATGCTGGCCAACATGTCGATGCGCCTGCATCAACTGATGGGCGATGTTGAATCCTACTCGCTGCACTCCGGCAAACAGCGCATCATCGGCTACCTGCTGCGCGAACTGCCGGAAAAAGAAACCGATGGCCGCAATCTCACCATCACCCTGCCGACCAACAAAGGCACCATTGCCTCGCGCCTCAACCTCACCCAGGAACACTTCTCGCGCATCCTGCACGAACTGATCGAGAGGGGTTTAATCGCCGTCGAAGGCCGCAGAATTCACATCCCCTCGGTGGCACGGCTGCGCGAGCACGAGGGGTAAAAAAAGGCGGGGCAAGCCCCGCCTTTTTTGTGGCGCTCGTAACGCGCCTGGCGCTCAACCGTCGGTGAGCAACTGCTTGTTGCTGATTAGCGTCTGGATAATCTGCTGATCGGTCTGCGCGCCAACGATATCGACGCCTTGCAGAATGATCTGCTGATCGGTCTGGGCGGCGTCGAAGCCGCTTGTGAACCCGCCGTTGGAACTGACATGGATGGTTGTGTCCGTTCCATCCGATTCGAAATGCAGATACTTGGTCAGTGCCGCCGGAACTTTTGTTTCGCCCTGGAGCAGATCGCGCAAATCGAGTATATCGGTCAGCTTATACCCGCCCTCTATACCACCGTTCACACCCACCTCGAAATCCGTGATCGTATCAACCGCCGGGCTGCCGGGCGTTCCCCGGTCGACCAGATGCCAGGAGAATATATCGGCTCCCGTACCACCGGTCAGCGTATCGTTGCCCGCGCCGCCGGACAAGGCGTCCACCCCGTCGCCACCGAGCAAGGTATCGTTGCCGCCGCCGCCCGCCAGAAAATCTCTGCCTGCGCCGCCGATCAATGTCTCGTCGCCGCCGCCGCCGGTCAACACATCGCCTCCCGCGCCAGACGTCAGTTCATTGAGCGTCACTGAATCAGAGCTGGTATCCTCGTCGAAAACCGGCAAGCTGTTGATGGTCACCTCGTCATGTATGGTAGCTTCAGCCGTAATCGTCATATCGTCAGGATGATTAGGCGGCAGCTCCGCAGTCAGCGAGATGATGACTTCGCCAGGCGTCGCACCGGGGCTAACCGTGCCCACTGGCAGAGCGGCCAGATCCAGCGTCCACGTTCCGTCCCCGTTGTCGGTTCCCACCGAAAGCTCGACGCCTGTCGGAACTGTCAGCACAACCTGGGTCACCGCTTCCGAACCATCCTGATCCACCGGCGTCACCTTGATTTCCACTGGAACAGTGGTCGGCGGCTGGGCGTAGCGGATGGAATTGATCAGGAAATCATCGTTGTATGAACCACCCAACTCGAGGCCAGGCGGGAAGAATTCAATACTTTTGATCAGCTTGTCGCCGCCGCTGATCAAGATCGCCGGATCAACGTAATCCGTCAAGCCGCCGATGGGGGAGCTGGTCGATTGACTGCCATCGCTGTAGTGGATCGTATACATGGCACGCTCGGCAGGTGCCAGGAAGCCGAATTCCACCCACGCCCGCGCCACGGGATCGTCGAATTCAACCACGATGGATTCACGGCTCGTCGAGCCGTCGGCATTGACTTGATGGCCGATCTCCTGAGACACGCCGTTGCTGTTGGTGGGGGGGGTAGTTTGAGGGGCAACGTCGCCTGCCACGCCAAAGCCGCGCGGATCATTCGATATGGTTCCAACATTGCCATTCACATCAAAGGCTGTCACCGTGTATCCTTGACCGGTCTGCGTGGCATTGCTGCGGTCAATCACGATTGTTTCCACATCGAGCGTACCCAGTGTCACCTCGACGAGCGGCTTATCGGCAACCGGGTCGACGATGATGTTGAGCGCGGCCGACTCACCCGAAGTGGTGGTGTAGGTAATCGTCGGCACCTCGCCGGACCAGTGCTCGACCGGCGTAAAGCTGTAAGAGCCGTTGGTGTTGAGGGTGAATTCGCCAACACCGTTAATCGTCACAGGGACGCCCAGGTCGCCCAGGCCGTAGTTGTTGCCATCCACCGAGAAGCCATTCACCGTACCGACATTGGTGTCACCCGTCGTCGGATCAGTCAGCACATTGCCGGTCGCCGGGCCGCCGTCTTCCGGAATGCGGTTGCTGTCATCCTTTGCCTCCGGTGTCTGTGGATTATCAAGAATCGTCCCCGTGCCGGTCGCCGAGGGATTGGCGGTGTTGCCGGAGGTTACATTGGCGGTCAGGGTGAAGTCCTCATCATTCTCATCAGTGGCATCGTCAATCGTCGCCACCTTCACCAGAACACTGGTTTGGCCCGCTGGGATGGTGACGCCACCGGCTGGTACCGCAACCCAGTTCGCGCCATCCCAGTATTCCAGCGTAACCGTCGCCGCCACATCGTCGCCCATCACCGCCGGGTCAGTCGCCGCGACAGTCGCGCCTCCCGCCCCCGTACCGCTCGTCAGCGTCGGCTTGAAAATAATCGGCGTGTCGCTGGTTTTGCCGTTGTCAATGTACACCTCGAATTCAGCCTGCGTGCCTTCCTTCCCTTCCCAATCCCTAACGCTCAGGTGTGGACGATCATCGTCAACAGGATCGTAGGTGTCAGGATCGCCACCACTCGTGCCATCATCCCAGATCGTCCCGGTACCCGCCGCCGTGTCATTCACGGTGTTGCCAGAGGTTACATTGGCCGTCAGGGTGAAGTCCTCAGGGCCTTCATAATTCTCGTCCTGCGTCGTCGCTACCCGTACCTGAACACTGGTCTCGCCCGCCAGAATGGTGACGCCATCGGCTGGCACCGGAACCCAAGTCGTGCCATCCCAGTATTCCAGCGCCGTTCCCGTGTCGCCGCCAATGGTCGCCTTGCCATCGCCCAGCACCGGGTTAAAGGTGGTGTCCGTGGCGCTCGCCTTGGTGAGGCTGATCGTGAATTCAGCGGGATCGCCTTCCCTCACCTGTACATTGTTAACCAACAGTTGCGGACGGTCATCAACGGGCGGCGGCAACGGCGGATTGCCATCATCGTTCCCGTCATTGCCATCGTCTTCGCCGAAACCGCCATTAAAGGGTTGCAACTCGCCGCCGCGCTCGGTGGCGTATTCGTAGGCCAGCGGGGTCACGGGTTCGACAATGCGGGCGAGTTCGACAAAGCTGTGCGACTGGTCGGCTGGCCCGGTATTGCCCGCCGCCGGGTCTTCGAGCAGCGTGTCGAGGCTCTCGCCACGGCTCAGGGCCTGGCTGATGTCGTTGAGGGCCTTGGGCTGGGCAGTAATGGCGCTGTCGCCCGCGTCCGGCTTGAATTCGGCGGCGACTTCGGCGTCAATACGGACGACATCGCCCGGCACGACGGCCAGTTGCCGACCATCGGAGAGTTCGAGAATGACCTGGGAACCATCTTTGGAAAGGACGGTTTCGCCTTCACGGATGAGATCGCCGACCTTGAGCAGACGCAGTTGCCCTTCGGCATTGCGGGCATAGGCTTCGCCAGTCAGCGAGGCAACTTTGGCGTAGACAGGACTTTGGGCCATGACAATATCTCCAGAGGGTTGTTGTGATGACATCAGTCTATGAAGATGAGGTCAGCAAAACTATTGGACGAAAGTACAGTTCGTGATGGAAATCACGGTTTCAGAGGACAGAGGACAGAGGGGGGTTCAGTGGGCAGTAATCCGTCAATTACCGCCGCCTCCCGGCGGCGCAAATTTAGAGCATTTTCTGTTCAAATTCTTACACTCCCGTTCGTCCTGAGCTTGTCCCTTCGTCAGGCTCAGGACAGGCGAAGGACGGTGCGGAGAGAGGATACGGAGGCTTGAACCGGGCTTCGACAGGCTCAGCCCGAACGGTATCGGGGTATGTATGCACTTGAATCAAAACCGCTCTAACAGACTACAGACTACCCCTCTGTCCTCTGTCCTCTGTCCGCCATACGACGCGCTTGATGCAGTCCCATTTTGGTACTACCATAGCCCCATGCATATCGTTGCGCGTGGCGCTCTGATCTCTTTTTACAACCAGCCCCAGTATGCGGATGCAAAGGGGGCGCTTGATGCGTGGTACGAGATTGTCCGTCTGGCAAAATGGGCTTCGCCAACGGATGTCAAGGCCCAGTTCGCCAACGCCAGTATCGTGGGTAACAACCGGGTCGTGTTCAACATCAAGGGCAATGACTATCGCTTGGTCGTTGCCATCGCTTATCGGATGCAGTGGGTATTCATCAAATTCATCGGTACGCACGCCCGGTACGGCGCCATTGACGCCGCTACCGTGGATCAATCGAAATGAAAGGAGCCATGATGGAAGTCAGCGCCATTCGCAACGCGGCGGATTACCGCGCCATGCTGGCAGAAGTGTCTGCTTTGATCGACCTCGACCCGGCGCCCGATACGCCAGAGGGCGAACGCCTCGAGGTGCTCGGCGCTTTGCTTGAGGCGTATGAGGCCAGACACTATCCCATTGACGCGCCAGACCCGATCGAGGCCATCAAGTTCAGCATGGCGCAGCATGGGATGACGATCGCCGATCTCGTGCCCTATATCGGCCCGCGCAACCGTGTGTACGAAGTGCTCAGCGGCAAACGGGCTTTGAGCATGCGGATGATCCGGCGGCTCATGACGCTGGGCATCCCGGCTTCTGCTCTCATCGGCCCGGCGGAGCCGGTTTCCACTTGAGCAGGACGGCGGCAATTGGTGTCGTCGGGGAGCTTGGCCGCCACCCTCTCCCAGCCCCTCTCCCATCAATGAGCGAGGGGAGAGGGAGAGCGCAGGCCGTTGATGCGTAGCGACAGTTGCAGGCGGTCGCGGATTTTGAGTTTTTCGAAGATTGAGCTCAGGTGGGCTTTGACGGTGCGTTCGGAGATGTTGAGGCGGTTGGCGATTTCCTTGTTGCTGGCGGCGCTGGCGACGAGCCGGGCGACTTCGGTTTCGCGTTCGCTCAAGAGGGCTGACCAGTCGTCAACCGCTGCTGCCGGGCGTTGCCGTTCCAGAATGCGGCCGCTGCCGCCGATGACCCGTTGCAGGAGGCTCTGGCCGACCCACAGGCCGCCGTTGCCGACGACCAGGGCGACTTGTTGCAGCACTTCAGGCGCGGCGTAGCTGTTGCAGCAACCGGCGGCGCCCGCGGCCAGCGCGGCGAGGGCGGCGGCTTCGCTCGGCTCGTCGCAGAGGACGACCCAGCGTTGACCGGCGGCTGGCCCGCCAGCGGGGAGGATGTGGTCGAGGCTTTCGCCCGCTCGCTGGCGGAACCACAGGATGCCGTCGCCAATCGCCGCGGCGATCTGGGCGCGGGCGAGGCAGCGGGATTCCGGCCAGGCTTCGCGCCAGTTGGGCAGGGTCGCGAGGTGGCGGTCAATGAACCAGTGGTTTGGCATCATCGCTCCGAGAGGGCCACGCTTTTGGCCCGCAATACCGGCTTGAGGAGATAGGTGAGGACGCTCTTTTTGCCGGTCAGAATATCGACTTCGGCGACCATGCCGGGGATGATGGGCAGGTTGGCGACGCCAAAGCCCGGTTTGCTGGTGCGCACGCGAACGATGTAGAAGGCATTGCCTTTTTCGTCGGTGACGGTGTCGGCGCCGATGTGTTCGAGGGTGCCGTCGAGGCCGCCGTACACGGCGTAGTCGTAGGCGGTGAATTTGACGACGGCGGGCTGGCCGGGCCGCAAGAAGGCGATGTCGCGCGGCTGGACGCGGGCCTCCAGCAGCAGGGTGTCTTCGAGCGGGACGATTTCGATCATGTCCTTGCCCGGCTGGACGACGCCGCCAACGGTGTTGACCAGGAGCCGCTTGACCGTGCCCTTGACCGGCGAGCGGATCGACGATTGCTTGACCCGGTCGGAGAGGGCGACGCTGCCTTCGGTCAGGCTGTTGAGTTTGCCGACGGCTTCCGACAATTCGCGGCCCGCGTCATTGCGGAAGTTGAGTTCGACTTCCTCGATCTTGCGCTGGGTTTCGCCAATCGCCGCCTGACTACGGCCAATCTGGGCCGAGGCCATGTCGCGCTCGCCGCGGTAGCGGGCCACGTCGCGCTCCAGACGCAAGAGTTCGACTTCGGAAACAGCGCCGGAATCAATCAGGGGCCGCGTCATGTTGAGTTCGCGCGAGGTCAGTTCATAGCCCTGCGCCGCCTGCGCCCGCCGGGCCAGCGCCTCGTTCAGTTCCTGCTGGCGCTGGGCCAGTTGTTGCCGGGCGACCGAGACGGCGGCCTGCATTTCGTCGCGCTTGGCGGTGAACAACAGGCGTTCCTGTTCGACGATTTCCGGGGCTTCCTGAACGACTTCCGGCGGCGGCTCGAATGCCTTGCCTTCGGCGAGCGCCCGCAGACGCGTCACCCGCGCCTGCAAGGCCAGGGTCTGCGACTGGTTTTCCTTGACCGAGGAGGCAAAGCGCGTTTCGTCGATTTTGATGAGCAAGTCGTTGGGCTGCACGATGTCGCCTTCGCGCACCAGAATCTCGTCGACCAGGCCGCCGTCGATGCTCTGCAAAACCTGCAACTGGCGCGAGGGAATGACTTTGCCTTCGCCGCGCGTCACTTCGTCAAGCTGGGCAAAGGCGGCCCAGAGGATAAAAACGACGATGACGAGAACGATCAGGCGCAACAACAGGCGCGCCCGCAGCGGCTCCTGGCGGAAGATGGCGAGATCGGCGTCGGCGGCGAAATCGACGGTTTCCATTTCTTCCCGGCTGGGCAGGCGGCCGAGTATTTTTTCGACCAGCGGCGTCAGCCAGCCGGCGATTTTTTCCAGCGGCCAGTGGATCAGGCCGAGCAGGGCGCGCAGGAGCTTCATGACGCTCTCCCGACGCGGCCGCTTTGCAGCGCGGCAATAACCTGATCGCGCGGGCCGTCGGCGACGATGCGGCCATCGTCGATGACGATGACGCGGGTGGCGAGATCAAGCAGGCTGTTGCGGTGGGTGACGATCAGCACGGTTTTGTGCGCCGCCAGTTTTTTCAGGCGCTCCTTGAATTGCTGTTCGCTGGAATAATCCATGGCGCTGGTCGGCTCGTCGAGGAGCAGGATCGGCGGGTCGAGCAGCAGCGCCCGGGCAATGGCGATGCCCTGACGCTGGCCGCCGGAAACGGAATCGCCGCGCTCGCCGATGACCATGTCGAAGCCGTTGGGGTGGCGGTTGACGAAATCGGCCAGCCCCGCCGCTTCGGCGGCGGCGACGATGCTGGCATCGTCGGCATAGGGCGCGCCGATGGCGATGTTCTCGCGCAGGGTGCCGTAAAACAGGGTCACGTCCTGGGCGACGTAGCCGATATTGCGGCGCAGATCGGCGGGATCGAGCTGGCGCAGATCGACGCCATCGACCAGCACCGCGCCGCCGCTTGGCTGATAGAGGCCGAGCAGGAGCTTTTGCAGGGTCGTCTTGCCGGAACCGATGCGGCCGATGACGACGACTTTCTCGCCCCTGGCGATGCGGCAATTGAGGCCCTTGAGCGCCGCCACCGGACTTTCCGGGTAGCTGAAATCGACATTGCGGAATTCGATGTCGCCGCGCAGATTGGGCCGATGGACAAAGGCTGCGTCGCCCTCCCGCTCGACCGGCTTGGTCATAATGCCTTCGAGCGAGGTCAGCGCCACCTTGGCGTTGTGAAACTGCATGAGGAGGCCGACCATCTGGCCAAGCGGCGCCACCGCCCGCGACGACAGCATGGTGCAGGCAATCAGCCCGCCCATGCTGAGTTTGCCATCGGCGATCAGGTACACGCCGCTGATGACGACGACGACATTGACCAGTTGCTGAATTTCCATCGCGCCATTGGTCGCCGCCGCCGACAGGAAACGCATCTGATTGCTGACGCGCGAGGTGAAGGCGACCGATTTTTCCCACTTCGACTGCATGACGCTCTCGGCCCCCTGGGTCTTGATCGTTTCCAGCGCCGTCAGGCTTTCGATCAGCGTCGCGTTGCGCAGGGCGCTGGCGCGGTAGGTGGTTTCCGACAGGGCGTGCATCTTGTGCTGCAATACATAGGCGTAGATGATGACCAGCACCAGAGCGGTCAGCACCGGAAAAATCAGCGGCCAGGCAATCAGCCCGATGACCAGCACAAAGAGCATGGCGAACGGCAGGTCGATCAGGGCCGTGACCGAAGCCGAGGTGATGAAATCGCGCACCGTCTCGAAAGAGCGCAGATTGGCCGAAAACGCCCCGACCGCCTGCGGCCGCGATTCGAGCCGGACACCGAGGACGCGCTCCATGATGCTGGCCGACAACTGCATGTCGATGCGGCTGCTGGCCAGATCAATGAAATGACTGCGCAACAAACGCAGGGTCAGATCCATGCCGATCACCAGCAGGACGCCAAGGGCCAGCACCCACAAGGTTTCAAAGGCGCGGTTGGGCACCACCCGGTCATAGACGTTCATCGTAAACAACGGCAAGGCCAGCGCCATGACATTGACGAGCAGCGCCGCGCCGAGAACATCACGATAAACCGGCATCTGCCCGGCCAAGGCGCTCCAGAACCAGTGCCGTTGCCTGATCTGACCGACTTCCGGCGTGCGCTGGTCAAAGCGGAAATGGGGCCGGGCAAAAATGGCGATGCCCGTGTAACGGGCCAGCAGTTCGGCGCGCGCCATCTGCACCGATCCCTGTCCCGTTTCCGGGAACAGCAGACGAGCCTTGCGACCGCTCTCATCCCAACCAAGCAGAACGCAGGCGCTCTCGCCATCAAGCAACAGGATCACCGGCAGCAATTCGTCGTCGATAGCGTCGAGCGCGCGGCGCACCACCTTGGCCGCCAACCCGGCCCGCCCGGCGGCGCGGGCAAACAGAGAAGGCGTCAACACGCCCTTTTCCAGCGGCAGCCCGGCCACCAACGCCGCCCGCGTACCCGGCCGCCCCTGGATGCGCGCCAGTTCAACCAGGCAGTCAAGCAGCGGATCAAAATGGATCTCGTCTTCCCGCAAATCCGCAACAATAGGGGTCGAACTGCTCATGCTTTCGCTGCCGGTAGCCAAACTGCCGACATTCTAAAACAGCCGCTGGCGGGGCGGGATGCTAAATAACTCACATCCATAAAAAATGACAGTAAAAATAAAAAAGGCGGCAACCGCCGCCTTTTTTGGCAAAGCCGGATCGTCTACACAATCAGGGGTACGATCAGGAGGGCGACCAGATTGATGATCTTGATCAGCGGGTTGACGGCGGGGCCGGCGGTGTCCTTGTAGGGGTCGCCGACGGTGTCGCCGGTGACGGCGGCTTTGTGGGCTTCCGAGCCTTTACCGCCGAAGTGGCCGTCTTCGATGTACTTCTTGGCGTTGTCCCAGGCGCCGCCGCCGGTGGTCATCGAAATGGCGACGAACAGGCCGGTGACGATGGTGCCGACGAGGAGGCCGCCCAAAGCCTGCGGGCCGAGAAGGAGGCCGACGACGATGGGGACGGCGACCGGCAGGATCGAGGGAATCATCATTTCCTTGATCGCGGCCACGGTCAGCATATCGACCGCCCGCGAGTAATCGGGCTTGGCCGTGCCTTCCATGATGCCGGAGATTTCCTTGAACTGGCGGCGTACTTCGACGACCACCGCGCCCGCCGAGCGGCCCACGGCTTCCATTGCCATCGCCCCGAACAGGTAGGGAATGAGGCCGCCGATAAAGAGGCCGATGATGACCATGTGGTTGGAGAGGTCAAAGCTGATATGCCCGGCGCCAGCACTATCGAGCTTGTGCGTATAGTCAGCGAACAGGACCAGCGCGGCCAGACCGGCGGAACCGATGGCGTAACCCTTGGTCACGGCCTTGGTGGTGTTGCCGACGGCATCGAGCGGGTCGGTGACGTTACGCACCTCGGCGGGCAGTTCCGACATTTCGGCAATGCCGCCAGCGTTGTCGGTGATCGGGCCGTAGGCGTCGAGGGCGACGACGATACCCGCCATCGACAGCATCGAGGTGGCGGCGATGGCCAGACCGTACAGGCCGCCAATCGAATAGGCCGCCCAGATCGAGATACACACCGAAATCACCGGCAGGGCGCAGGCTTTCATCGAAATGCCGATCCCGGCGATGATGTTGGTGGCGTGCCCCGTCTGGCAGGCCGAGGCGACGTGCTTGACCGGGCCGTATTCGGTGCCGGTGTAGTACTCGGTGATCCAGACCAGGGCGGCGGTCAGCGCCAGACCGATGATCGAGCAGATGAACATGCTCATGGTCGTGATCTTGCCGCCATCGCCCGCGCCAATGAGCCAGGAGGTGACTGGGTAATACATGACCAGCGCCAGCACGCCAGCGACGATCAGGCCCTTGTAGAGCGCGCCCATGATCTTGCCGCCGTCGGAAGTCTTGACGAAGTAGCAGCCGATGATGGAAGCGATGATGGAGACGGAACCCAGCGCCAGCGGGTAGAGAACCAGCGCGTTGCCCATGGACGATGATTCGCCGCTCAGGGTCAGCGCACCGAGCACCATCGTCGCCACCACGGTGACGACATAGGTTTCGAACAGGTCGGCGGCCATGCCGGCGCAGTCGCCGACGTTGTCGCCAACGTTGTCGGCGATCACCGCCGGGTTGCGCGGATCGTCCTCAGGAATCCCGGCTTCGACCTTGCCGACCAGGTCAGCGCCGACGTCAGCGCCCTTGGTGAAGATGCCGCCGCCGAGACGGGCGAAGATGGAAATCAGCGAGGAGCCGAAGGCCAGACCAATCAGGGCATCAAGCGCCTTGCTCTGTTCCAGGCCCAAAGCGCCCAGCGCCGCGTAATAACCGGCGACGCCCAAAAGGCCCAAGCCGACCACCAACATGCCGGTAATCGCGCCGCCCTTGAAGGCGACATCAAGCGCCGGGGCGATGCCGCCGCGCGCCGCTTCCGCCGTCCGCACATTGGCGCGAACGGAAACATTCATGCCGATGAAACCCGCCGCGCCGGACAGCACTGCGCCGATGACGAAACCAACGGCAGTGACAACGCCAAGACCCGGCGCAATCGCGATGAGCACGGCAATGACCACGCCGACGATGGCGATGGTCTTGTACTGCCGACTCAGATAAGCCGCCGCGCCTTCCTGAATGGCTTTGGCGATTTGCTGCATCCGCTCGTTGCCCGCAGGCAAGGCGAGAATCTGACGGCTGGAAATCCAGCCGTAAAGAACGGCGATTACGGCGCAACCCAGCGCCAACCACAATGCTTGAGACATCTGTCCCCCCTCGGTTAAAAAAACAACTACACGACAAAAACCGGCAATTTCTTCGCCACGGCAACATTCTTCAGCCGCACGTAATCGGGCAGGCCGTTTCTGAAGGGCGGCGGCTCCTCGCCCTCGATCAAGGGTTGCAGATAGGCGCGGCAGGCGGCGGTAATGTGAAAGCCGTCGGCGCTGATAAATTCCGGCGGCATCTTGCGTTCGACATTGGCGACTTGAGAGAGCGCCGCTTCGCCGATTTCCCAACGGTAAGGCGCGTCGGCAAGGCGGCGGACAATGGGCATGACGGCGTTTTTGCCAGCCAGGGCAAAGCGGACGGCGGCGACGCCCAGGGCATACGCCTGTTCCAGATCGACGCCGGAAGCAATGTGGCGGGCCGAGCGTTGCAGATAATCGGCCAGCGCCCAGTGGTATTTGTGGCCGAGTTTATCCTTGACCAGTTGGGCGACCATCTGGCCGACGCCGCCCAGTTGGGCGTGGCCGAAAGCGTCCTTGCTGGCCGATTCGGCGATCAGCTTGCCGCTGGCATCGGACAACCCCTCGGAAACGGCAACGACGCAGTAGCCATACTGGCGCACGCATTCGTCGACACGGGCGAGGAAACGCTCCGGGTCAAACGGCACTTCGGGAAAGAGCAGAATATGCGGCGGCTCGCCCGCGCTTTCCGAGGCCAGGCCGCAGGCGGCGGTGATCCAGCCAGCGTGGCGGCCCATCACTTCAAGGACGAAAACCTTGGTCGAGGTACGCGCCATCGAGGCGACATCGAAACCCGCCTCGCGGACCGAGGTGGCGACGTATTTGGCGACCGAGCCAAAACCGGGGCAGCAGTCGGTCAGCGGCAGATCGTTGTCGATGGTTTTCGGCACGCCGACACAAGTCAGCGGATAGCCCATCTTTTCGGCGATCTGCGACACTTTCCAGGCGGTGTCCATCGAATCGTTGCCGCCGTTGTAGAAGAAATAGCCGATCTCGTGCGCCTTGAAGACTTCGATCAGGCGCTCGTATTGCACGCGGTGCTGCTCGATGCTCTTGAGTTTGTAACGGCAGGAGCCGAAAGCGCCGCTCGGCGTGTGGCGCAGACGGGCGATGTCGACGTCCGTCTCCAGGCGGGTGTCGATCAGATCCTCGGTCAAGGCGCCGATGATGCCGTCACGACCGGCGAAAACGGTGCCGATCCGCTCCGGGTGGCGGCGCGCTTCCTGAATCAGACCGCAGGCGGTGGCGTTGATGACGGCGGTGACGCCCCCCGATTGCGCGTAGAAGGCATTTTTCACCGTCATCTCACTCTCCTTTTATTGCAATGCGTCAAAAACGCTCTGGGTAATCTGGTCGACATCGCCAACCCCGGCCACCTTGCGCACTTTCGGCGCTTTGGCGTCACCCGTCGCCGACCATTTGCTGTAAAAGTCGACCAGCGGCCGGGTCTGCGCGTGGTAGATTTCGAGGCGCTTCTTGACCGTTTCTTCCTTGTCGTCGTCGCGCTGGACGAGATCTTCGCCGGTCACGTCGTCCTTGCCATCGACCTTGGGCGGATTGTGTTTGATGTGATAGGTGCGGCCCGACGGCAAATGCGCCCGGCGGCCCGCCATGCGGTCGACGATATGGTGATCCGGCACGTCGATTTCCAGCACGTAGTCAATCGCCACGCCCGCGTCCTTCATCGCCTGGGCCTGCGGAATGGTGCGCGGAAAGCCGTCGAACAGGTAGCCGTTGCGGCAGTCGTTGTCCTTGAGCCGATCCTTGACCATGCCGATGATGACGGCATCGGGCACCAGACCGCCCGCATCCATGTGTTTCTTGGCTTCGAGGCCGAGGGCGCTGCCCGCCTTGACCTGGGCGCGCAACATGTCGCCGGTGGAAATTTGCGGAATAGCGAATTTCTCGCATATGAATTTGGCTTGCGTCCCCTTGCCAGCGCCGGGCGCGCCCAACAAAATCAGTTTCATCAGCAGTCCCTTTGGGTTTGTCGCAGTAAAAATTTTTATGGGCCGGTTTCGCGGATGCTGACTCGCCTGCTGCCCCCGCCGCTTGCCGGAACCGGGAAGTTACCCGCTATTTCCGGCCTGGTCAAACAGTTTGCGCACGATCTCGGCATCTGCCGGTGTATCAACGCCCGGCGGCGGGGCTGTACCCACCTGCGTGACAGAGATGCGGTAGCCATGCCAGAGCGCGCGCAACTGCTCCAGCGATTCAAACGACTCGCCCGGCGCCGGGGCAAGACCGGCATAAGCCTTGAGAAAATGGGCGCGATAGGCGTAGAGGCCGACGTGACGCAGGGCCGGGAAATGTTCCGGCAGCGTCTGGCCGCCGCCCGCGCGGGCAAAATGGTCGCGGGCGTAGGGAATCGGCGCCCGCGAAAAATAAGCGGCGTCGCCATCGGCGCGGCAGACGACCTTGACCACGTTGGGATTGAAGAACTCGGCGGCGTCGACAATCGGGTGCGCCACGGTGGCGATGTCAGCGCCGCTCGCCGCCAGTTGCCGCGCCGCCTGGATGATGATTTGCGGGTCGATCAGCGGCTCGTCGCCCTGGACATTGACGATCAGCGTCTCATCCGGCCAGCCGCGCAAGGCCAGCACTTCGGCCAGACGATCGGTGCCGGAAGCGTGGTCGGCGCGAGTCAGCAGCGCGTCGACGCCATGCCCGGCGGCAGCGGCAAGGACGGCGGCGTGATCGGTGGCGATCCAGACTTCTTCCGCCCCGGACAGCCGCGCCCGCTCGGCGACGCGAACGACCATGGGTTTACCGCCAAGATCGAGCAGCGGTTTGCCCGGCAGGCGGGTCGAGGCGTAACGCGCCGGAATGACGACCTTGAAGGCCGGTTCTGTCATCGTCATTCAACCGGCAACTGGCGGGCTTCTTCTTCGAGCATGATCGGGATGTCATCGCGGATCGGGAAGGCCAGGCGGCAGGGTTTGCAGACCAGTTCGGCTGCGGCCTTGCGGTATTCGAGATTGCCCTTGCAGATCGGGCAGACGAGGATGTCAAGGAGGCGGGCGTCCACGGATTTTCTCCACAACGAGTTCAACAAGGGCGGGCGGCAGATCCGCCGTCACCGGCAAGACCCAGGCTTCGCCCAGCGGCAGTGCGGCGCATTTTACCGCATCCTTTTCGGTCATCAGCAGTGCGCCGTCGGCGGCAAAAGCCAGATCAGCCGCCGTATAAACGTGATGATCGGCAAAGGGATGGCGGGCAAAGGAGAGACCCAGCCCTTCCAGCGTGCGGAAAAAGCGTTCGGGATCGCCGATGCCAGCCACCGCGTAGAGGCGACGCCCCTTCAGTTGCGCGGGCTGACAGCTTTGCTCCGGCTGGCCCAGCCGATAGAACGGCCCCGGCAAGAGGCGCATGGGGAAATGCGGGATGGCGCGGGGCAGCGGCAGATCAAGCGCGCCGTTGCCAACCACCGCGTCCACGGTATTGAGCCGCGCCAGCGGCTCGCGCAGCGGCCCGGCGGGCAGCAGCCAGCCGTTGCCCGCGCCGCGGCTGTCGAACACCGCCAGTTCGACATCGCGCGCCAGCCGATGGTGCTGCAAGCCATCATCGCAGAGCAGCAGATCGACTTCCGGGTGCGCCGCCAGCAAGGCGCGGCCCGCCGCCGCCCGGTCGCGGCCAATCCAGACCGGCGCGCCAGCGCGGCGGGCGAGCAGCAGCGGCTCGTCGCCGACTGCCAGCGGCGAGGCCGCGCTGCTGACGGCGCGCGGCGTTTTGTTGCGGCCGCCGTAACCGCGGCTGATGATGCCGGGATGAAAACCCCGCGCCCGCAAATGCCCGGCCAGCGCGAGGGTCAGCGGCGTCTTGCCAGCGCCGCCGACGATCAGATTGCCGACCACGACCACCGGCACGGGGAGGCGTTGCGGCTTGGTCAAGCGGCGCCTGGCCAAGGCCAGCAGAAAAAACAGGGCGGCGAGCGGCAGCAAAAAGCACAACGCCGGATTGAACCGGCGTCGGGCAAACCAGGATCGCTGCAACATCAGCGCGCGGGCGTCTGGGTGGCGAAGGAAATATGCGGCAAACCGGCGTTCTGCGCCGCCTGCATGATGTCGATGACGCTCTGGTGCGTCGCCTTGGCGTCGGCGTTGATGACGATCAGCGGGTCTTGGCGCTCACCGGCGGCGCGGCGCAGGGCGGTGGCGATCGCCTCGACATCGGTGGCCGCCAGCGGCGTTTTGTCGACGAGCACCTGGCCGTCCGCCGTCACCGCCACGTCGATTTCGTTCGGCTGCTCGTTCGGCTGGCTGGCGTCCGCCGTCGGCAGATTGATTTCAAGGCCGGAATACTTCGAGTAGGTGGTCGTCAGCATCAAGAAAATGATGATGACCAGCAACACGTCGATCATCGGTATCAGGTTGATTTCCGGTTCTTCCCGGGATTGCCTGCGCTGGAATCTCATGGTTGCCCTAGCTGCGGTCGCCGCGCAGGTATTCGACCAGATGGATCGCCTGCTGCTCCATCTCGACGACGTAACCATCGACGCGGGCACGGAAATGCCGCCAGAAGATCATGCTCGGAATGGCGATGAAAATGCCGAAACCCGTGTTGTACAGCGCCACCGAAATACCGTGCGCCAGTTGCAGCGGATTGCCGCTGGTGCCGGGGGCCTGCGAGCCGAAGATTTCGATCATCCCGACCACCGTGCCAAAAAGTCCCATCAGCGGACTGATCGAGGCGATGGTGCCGAGCGTCGTCAGATAGCGGCTCAATTCGTGGGTCATGGCGGTGCCTGCTTCTTCGATCGACTCTTTCATCACCTCGCGCGAACTGCCGA
Source organism: Azonexus sp. (assembly GCA_031277255.1). Taxonomy (GTDB): domain Bacteria; phylum Pseudomonadota; class Gammaproteobacteria; order Burkholderiales; family Rhodocyclaceae; genus Azonexus. The sequence goes on along the minus strand of JAITMS010000018.1, from coordinate 1,891 downwards.
CATTGCGCAGCCCGGCGGCCAGCACGCGGCCCAGCGGCGAATTCCGGCTGAGATCCTCGATCAGCGGCCGGTTGTCGCCGCCCCGGCGAAATTCGCCAGCCACCCGTTGCAGCAGCCCCGACGGCACCACCTTGCCACGGCGCAGGGTGACCAGACGCTCGATGATGAGCGCCACGGAAATGACCGAGGCCAAGAGCAAAAACCAGATCGGCCAACCGGCGGCCTGAACGATTGCAAACACGGAAAACCCCTCGCTGGAAAATCAAGCCGGGATTCTGCCCTGCCCAGACCCCAGGGGCAAGCAGGAAATTGCGCCCGGCATTCGTCGATTACCCCCAAAAGCTGTGGATAAGTCTGTGAATGAACTGTCACCAAAACGCCTAAGCCCTACTCGACAAAGGCTTTTTCTTACCCTGCCAAAAAACCAAGCAGTAATTTTAATAGCTTAAAAAACAATGGGTTATAAATAAAACCAGAAGTCAACGCAAGGCATTGGCCGATGAGAGGCGAGAACAAGGCTTTTTGCTAGAATCGCCCGATGACTGCCAGCCCGCCTTCTGCCGAGACAGCCGCTTTTTCCGGCACGCTCTCCGTCTCCCGCCTCAACCGCCTCGTCCGCGATTGTCTTGAGGCCAGTTTCCCGCTGGCCTGGGTGGCGGGCGAAGTTTCCAATCTGACTTACGCCGCCTCCGGCCACGTCTATTTTTCGCTCAAGGACGCCGAGGCCCAGGTGCGCTGCGTGATGTGGCGCAGCCGGGCGCAGCTTCTCGGCTGGCGGCTGGCCAACGGGCAGCAGGTCGAAGCGCGGGCGCTCGTCTCCTTTTACGAGCCGCGCGGCGAATTTCAGCTTAACGTCGAAGCCGTCCGCCGGGCGGGACAAGGCGATCTCTACGAGCAATTCTTGCGTCTCAAAGCACAACTGGAGGCCGAAGGCTTGTTTGCCGCCGCCGCCAAGCGCCCTTTGCCGGTTTTTCCCCGCCGCCTCGCCATCGTCACCAGCCCGCAGGCGGCAGCCTTACGCGATGTGCTCGCCACCCTCGCCCGCCGCGCGCCGCATGTCGCCATCGACCTCTACCCGACGCCGGTGCAGGGCGAAGGCGCCAGCCAGCGCATCGCCGCCGCGCTCAAAGCCGCCAGCGAGGGCGGCGGCGACCTGATTCTGCTCTGCCGCGGCGGCGGCGCGCTGGAGGATTTACAGGCGTTCAACAACGAAAGCGTCGCCCGCGCCATTCGCACCGCTGGCGTCCCGGTCGTCACCGGCATCGGCCACGAAACGGATTTCACCATCGCCGATTTCGCCGCCGACCTGCGCGCCCCGACGCCAACCGCCGCCGCCGAACTGGCCGCGCCCGACCGGGCGGCGCTGCTGCGGCAACTCGAACGTTTGGCCGAGCACTTGCAGCGCCGCGCCGAACGCGCCATCGCCGACCGCCAGCAACGGCTCGACGGGCTGGCCCGCCGCCTGCTGCATCCCGCCGAGACGCTGGCGCGGCGGCAGAGCGAATTGCTGGCCCTCGCCCAACGTCTGCGGCAAAGCCTGCGCTGGCAAAACGACCGCGCCCGCCAGGAATGGCAGGCCGCCAGCCAGCGTCTCGCCGCCGCCCGCCCGCGTCCGGCGACATGGCGGGCGGCGCTCGAACAGAGCCAGCAGCGGCTGGCGCAGCGCCTGCAATGGCAATTAGCCGAACGGCGCATGGAACTCAATGCGCTGGCAGCCAGTCTCAAACAGCTTGACCCGCACGCCGTACTGGCGCGTGGCTACGCCCTGGCGACCGGCCCCGATGGCCGCGCCGTGGGCGGCCCCAGCCCCGTGGGGCGCGGCGGCGCGCGGGGGCGTGTATTTTGCCCGGGGGCGGCGCGGGCGCCGGGGGGTCAGGGTGTGGCCACCGCG
>JAITMS010000127.1 GCA_031277255.1 Azonexus sp. | reverse complement strand
GCTCATCATCGGCGCCATGATGCGTAAAATCATCCATGTCGCCTTCGGCGTCCTCAAATCCGGAAAACCCTTCAACCCAGCTTTGCATCAAGGTTGACTTGGATAACAGTATCTACGGCGCTTTGCTCCCCTCGCCCGCTTGCGGGAGAGGGGCAGGGGGAGAGGGTTTGGGGGGAGAGGAGCGGCGTCCCGATTGGCGGCGGCAATGGATACGCCGCTGGCCCTCTCCCGGCCTGCGGCCACCCTCTCCCGCAAGCGGGCGAGGGGAAAAACCATAAGCATCTGAACCGAAACCGTGCTGGTCAGCCCCGCCGCCAGCTTGTGCCCTGCGGGCTGTCGTCGAGGATGATGCCGGCGGCTTTGAGTTGATCGCGGATGCGGTCGGCGGTGGTGAAGTCGCGGTTCTTTTTGGCGGCGGCCCGGTCGGCGATCAAGGCTTCGATGGCCGCTGCGTCGAGGCTGCCGCGCCCGGAGCCGCTTTGCAAATAGACCGTCGGTTCGCGTCCGAGCAGACCGATCACAGCGGCCAGCGCCTTGAGCAGCGCGGCGAGTCCGGCGTTTTTCTGGCGCTTGGCTTCGCCCGCCAGTTCAAAGAGCACGGCAATCGCGCCGGGCGAGTCGAAATCCTCGTTCATGGCGGCGGCAAAGCGGGCGGCGAAGGGGTTTTGCCAGTCGATGGCCTCAAGAGGCGCGGGCGGTACGTCGCGCAAGGTGAAGTAGAGGCCATCGAGGCTGCGTTTGGCGTCGTCGAGGTGGCTGTCGGCGTAATTCAGGGGGCTGCGGTAGTGGGCGCGGAGGATGAAGAAGCGCACCACTTCGGCGTCGTAGGTTTGCAATATGTCGCGGATGGTGAAGAAGTTGCCGAGCGATTTCGACATCTTCTCGTTATCGACGCGGACGAAACCGTTGTGCATCCAGTAATTGACAAAGGCGCAGCAGTTGGCCCCCTCCGACTGGGCGATTTCGTTTTCGTGGTGAGGAAACTGCAAATCCTGGCCGCCGCCGTGGATGTCGAAATGCGTCCCCAGAAATTGCGAACTCATGGCCGAGCATTCGATGTGCCAGCCGGGCCGCCCTTCGCCCCACGGCGAGGGCCAGGCCGGTTCGCCCGGTTTGGCGTGTTTCCACAGCACGAAATCGAGCGGGTCTTCCTTGGCTGAATCGACCTCGACCCGCTCGCCAGCGCGCAGGTCGTCGAGCGATTTGCCGGAGAGCTTGCCGTAGCCGGGGAATTTGCGCACCGCGTAATTGACGTCGCCATCCGCCGCCCGGTAAGCGAGGCCCCGGCTTTCCAGCTTGCCGATGAGGTCGAGCATCTGCGGCACGTAGTCGGTGGCGCGCGGCTCGAAATCGGGGGGCAGCACGCCGAGGGCAGCGGCGTCCTCGTGCATGCAGGCAATGAAGCGGTCGGTCAACTGGGCGATGGTTTCGCCGTTTTCGGCGGCGCGTTTGATGATTTTGTCGTCGATGTCGGTGATATTGCGGACGTAGGTGACCGCGTAGCCGGAGGCCTTGAGCCAGCGGTACACCATGTCGAACACCACCATCACCCGCGCGTGGCCGAGGTGGCAGTAGTCGTAGACCGTCATGCCGCAGACGTACATGCGGACTTTGTTGGCTTCGATGGGGACGAAAGGCGCTTTTTCGCGCTGGAGGGAATTGTGTATCTTGAGCATGCGGGAATGTCCAGCGCCGCGCCGGGACGCGCGAATCTATGGCAGCACCAGTGTTTTTGATAGAATCGAAAGATTGCAAAACTTTTGAATCATAACATGGCAATAACCACCAGCCCCTTGGCCCAGCCCCGTTTCTGGCAGTTCAAATCGCTTCGCGCCGCCGCCTTCGGCCTGATCGTGAGCTTCGCCGCGCCAGCCCTGGCCGACAATCTGCCGGAGGTGCAGCGGCTGATTAAACAGGGGCAATATGCGCAGGCGCTGGAAAAGGTCGACGCCTGGCTGGCCAGTCGGCCCAAGGATGCCCAGGGGCGCTTCCTCAAAGGGGTGATTTACACCGAAATGAACAAACCGACTGAAGCCATCGGCATGTTCACCCGTCTTTCCGAGGATTACCCGGAACTGCCGGAACCCTACAACAACCTCGCCGTGCTCTACGCCCAGCAGCAGCAGTACGACAAGGCGCGCACCGCCCTGGAAATGGCGATCCGCACTCACCCTTCGTATGCCGTGGCCTATGAAAACCTTGGCGATGTCTATGCCAAGCTGGCGAGTCAGGCTTACGACAAGGCGCTGCAACTCGACGGCTCAAATGCCGGCACGCAAAACAAACTCTCCCTCATCCGCGATCTCATCAGCACTTCCGGCAAGGTCAACGCCAAACCGGCAGCGGACGCCGCGACGACGACAGCCACCGCAACGCCGCCGGTCAAGGTCGCTGACGCGAGGCCAACGCCCGTCGCGCCGACCGCCAATATCGTCTCGACCACGCCCGGCGCTGCCGCACCGGAGACGTCAGTCGCCCCGACAACGCCGCCGGTCAAGCCGGTCGAGCCAAAGCCGGAACCGGCCCCGGCGGTCAGCAACGCCGCCAACGAGGCGATCAGCCGCGCCATCGACGCCTGGGCCGACGCCTGGCAAAAGAAGAACATGAAGGGCTATCTGGCCGCCTACGCGCCCGATTTCCGCCCGCCCAACGGCGCCAGCCGCAAGGATTGGGAAGCGGATCGCACCAAGCGCATCAGCGGCAAGAGCGGCAAGATTTCAGTCGTCATCGAGGATTTGCAAATCACCGTCGACGGCGACAGCGCCACGGCCAAATTCCGCCAGCACTACAAGGCCGGGAGCCTCAACACTTCGGCGACCAAGACCATGACGCTGGTACGCGCCGGCAGCCGCTGGCTGATCAAGGAAGAAAACGCCCGTTGAAGGTCGACCGCCGCCTGTTCCCGATCATCGGCCTGCTCCTCTGTCTGGCCGCGACGCCGCACCTTTACCGGCGCTTGCAGCCCGAAACTCAGCCGGTCGATACGGCTGTTTCCGCCGCCCCGATGCCCGAAAACAGCCCGGCGCTTCCTGCCGAGCCGCCCCCGATCCTTTCCGACGCCGGGCCGGAAGCGCAACTGGTCGGCATTTTCAACGCCATTGAAGCCAACCGCCTCAATCAGGCGCTGGAACTGACCGAAAACCTGCTCCGCCAGTACCCGAATTACCGCCTCGCCAATCTCATCAAGGGCGATCTGCTGCTCGCCCGAACCCGGCCCATCGCCGCCTTTGGCGCGCTCGCCAACGCCCCCGCCGACAAGGTCGCCGATCTGCGCGCCGAGGCCATCGTCCGCCTCAAAGCCTACCGCGAGCGGCCCGAAGACCGCTTCATCCCGCGTTATCTGCTCCAGATGCAGCCCGACCAGCGTTTTGCCGTGGTCGTCGACATGCAGCGTTCACGTCTCTATCTCTATGCCAATGACCGCGACAACGGCGGTCGTCCGCGCTTCGTCGCCGATTATTACGTCACCCAGGGCAAGCTCGGCGCCGACAAATACGCCGAGGGCGACAAAAAAACGCCGATCGGCGTTTATCACGTCACCGCCAACCTGCCGCGCCAGAAGCTCGCCGATCTTTACGGCAACGGCGCTTTTCCGATCAATTATCCGAACGAATGGGATCGCCAGCGCGGCCGCCGCGGCAGCGGCATCTGGCTGCACGGCACGCCCTCCAACACCTTCGCCCGCCCGCCGCGCGCTTCCGACGGCTGTGTCGTGCTGACCAATCAGGATCTCGACGCCGTCGCCAAAAATCTGCAAGTCGGCCTGACCCCGGTCATCATCAGCCCCTCGGTCGAATGGCTGTCGCTTGACGACTGGGCGCGGGAGCGCGACGAACTCAACGCCGCCATCGACGCCTGGCGTCACGACTGGGAAAGCCGCGACACCGAGCGTTACCTGAAACACTACTCGCCGCGTTTCAAGAGCGGCAGCCAGGATTTCGCCGCCTTCGCCGCGCAAAAGCGGCAGGTCATGGCCGCCAAGGAATGGATCAAGGTCGCCACCGACAATCTCTCGGTCTTCCGCAACCCCGGCCCGGATGAAGTGGTGGTGGTGACTTTCGATCAGGATTACCGCAGCAACAACCTCAACAACCGCATGAAGAAGCGCCAGTACTGGCAGCGTGAAAACGGCCAATGGCAAATCATTTACGAAGGGAGCGCCTGATGTTCAAGCAACTATCCGTCCTTACCGTTAGCCTCTTGGCCGCCGCCGCTGTCTGGGCCGCGCCGGTGGTCGAAATGACCACCAATATGGGCAAGATCACCCTGGAGCTTGCTCCCGACAAAGCGCCGAAAACGGTCGAAATGTTCCTCTACAACGCGAGGCACGGTTTCTACGAAGGCACCATTTTTCACCGCGTCATCGACGGTTTTATGATCCAGGGCGGCGGTTTCAACCCGGCCATGGAAGAAAAGAAAGTGCTCACCCCGGCCTTGCAGAACGAAGCCGCCAACGGTCTCGCCAATGATCGCGGCACGATTGCCATGGCCCGCACCGCCGACCCGCACTCGGCCCGCGCCCAGTTTTTCATCAACCTCAAGGACAACGACTTTCTCAACCACCGCACCAGCACCGACCCGCGCGGCTGGGGCTATGCCGTCTTCGGCAAGGTGACCGGCGGCATGGACGTGGTGGACAAAATCGCCAAAACGCCGACCGCCGACGTCGGCTATTACGAAAAGGTGCCGACCACGCCGGTCGTCATTCAGGCGGTCAAGATCATCCGCGAAAAATAAGGATTCCCCATGATTAAGCTCACCACCAACCACGGCGTCATCACCCTTGAACTCGACGCCGAAAAAGCGCCCAAGACCGCCGCCAATTTCATCGCCTATGTCGAAGCCGGTCATTACGACGGCACCATTTTTCACCGCGTCATCAAGGACTTCATGATTCAGGGCGGCGGCATGAAACCGGGCATGAAAGAAAAAGACACCCAGGCCCCGATTGAAAACGAAGCCGCCAACGGCCTCCAAAACAGGCGCGGCAGTATCGCCATGGCCCGCACCGGCGACCCGCACTCGGCCACCGCCCAGTTCTTCATCAATGTCGTCGATAACGACTTTCTCGATTTCCGCGCGCCCGCAGGCCAGGGTTGGGGTTATTGCGTCTTCGGCGAGGTCGTCGACGGCATGGACGTGGTCGACAAAATCCGCGCCGTCAAAACCGGCAACAAGGGCTTTCATCAGGACGTGCCGCTCGAGGACGTGGTGATCGAAAAAGCGGAAATGGTGTGATTTTTTTCATCGCCGATCTTCACCTCTCGCCCCGCTCGCCCGGCGCGACCGCCTTATTCCTCCACTTTCTCGCCCACCGCGCCCGTAAGGCTTCGGCGCTCTACATTCTCGGCGACCTCTTTGAAGCCTGGATTGGCGATGACGACGATGATCCCTATCACGCCAGCCTCATCGCCGCTCTGCGCGCCGCCGCCGACAGCGGCCTCGCCATTGCCGTCATGCCCGGCAACCGCGACTTTTTGCTCGGCGCGGCTTTCGCCGCCGCCGCTGGCGTCCAGCTTATCGCCGACCCGACCGTACTGACCGCCGACGGCTGGCAGTTCGTCCTCGCCCACGGCGACGCCCTGTGCCTTGACGACCAGGCCTACATGACCTTCCGCGCCCAGTCCCGCAGCCCCGCCTGGGCCGCGGCCATGCTCGCCAAACCGCTCCCTGAGCGCCGCCGCCTCGCCGCCCGGATGCGGATGGAGAGCATCGCCAGCCAGCACGGCCAGCCCTGTGCCGACCTGCAAGCCGCCGCCACCGACGACTTCCTCCGCGCCCACGGCTACGTCACCTTCATCCACGGCCACACCCACCAGCCCGCCAGACACGACCACATCGTCGACGGCATCCACGTCGAACGCTGGGTACTCGCCGACTGGCGGGAAGAGCGCGGCGAATGTCTGGTCTGGGATGGCGCGGCGCTCAAGCGGGAAGCCATTCTGCCCGCTTCGTAGCGGTACATGCGAGGTAACGATGTCGCACGACGGAACCAAGACATGCGAAAAAGAAGCCGCGTTACGCAATTTTGAAAGCAGAGAAAATCAGAAGGAACAGAAATGAAAAACTCCCTTACCGCACTGATATTCGCACTGGGCTTTGTCGCGTCGGCTTGCGCGGCGGAACCGTCGGTGAGCGGTCTGCGAGCCGCCACGATAGACGACATTCACATGCGGGCCGAACAGGGCGATGGGGAGGCGCAATTCGAGCTGGGCCGACGTTTTGAGTACGGCCGTGGTGGCGTTGAGCAGGATCCGGCGCAAGCTCTGGAGTGGTACGGCAAAGCCGCCGCGCAAGGCGTGAAAGGGGCGGATTACAGGCATGCCGTGCTGAGGAACGAAATCGAGAAATTCGCCCGGGAGCTTGCGGATGTCGAAAAAGGCGATTCGCCGCTCGTCCTCGCTGAGTATTATGAAGCGGGCATGGGGGTGAAGAAAGACATCTCGAAAGCATTGGAGTTGTATGGCAAAGCGGTGGCAAGGGGGAATCAGTACGCCCGCTTTGAGCTCAATGAGTTGGCGTACAGAGTAATTCGCGCTGAACCGGGAGGAGAGTACGCCAATGTGGAGGCTTCGCTACGCGCTCGGGCGGAACAAGGTGATGTGGACGCGCAATACCTGATGGGCGCGTTGATGCACGCAGGCGGACTCAATGACCCGCGGGTGTTGAAAATGGGTCACGAATATCGGGAGTACAAGAGGGATCTGGTGAAGCGCCCATGCCTGCGCAATGACAAGCAGGCATTTGCCGAAGCCGCCGCATGGTATCGCAAGGCCGCCGAGCAGGGGCATGTCTGGGCGAAAAATGAACTGGCCAATCTGTATTACAACGGTTGCGGCGTTAAAAAGGATCTTGAACAGGCGGCGGCATGGTTCCGCAACTCCGCCGAACAAGGGAATGTGGACGGGCAATACAGCCTTGGTTTGATGTATGAGCATGGGCTGGGCGTCAAACGGGACGTGATGCAAGCCTTGTACTGGTATCAGGCAGCCACAGCGCAAGAGCGTGGCGATGCTTTCGAGGCGGCAAATCAGCTCGCGGCTGCCGAACACGCCACCGCCGAACTGACCGATCTACGCCTGAAAGATGACGCAGAAACGCAATACTGGATGGGCAGCAGGTATCTAAACCTCGACCGCGCCCAAGGCCCCGACCGCGCCCAAGGAATATTCTGGCTCCGCAAAGCCGCAGAACAGGGTCATGCAGAGGCGCAAAACGAGCTCCGCCGATTAGAACGTTAATTGACACAATGCGTCTCCCCCGGTTGCCCTGAGCTTGGCGAAAAGCGGCGCGAAGCGATGGTATGGCGGCTTAAAACGGGCTTCGACAAGCTCAGCCCGAACGGTGTCAAATTGTCAGCAATTAAATCAAATACGCTCTAAATCTGAACTTCTACAGATCAACGCAATGACAAACGTCTCTGCTCCCCAACCGCCCAAGGCCGCTGCCCAAGCCATCCTCCGCGAAACCTTCGGCTACGCCGCCTTTCGCGGCGCGCAGGCCGAGATCATCGCCCACGTCGCGGGCGGCGGCGACGCGCTGGTGTTGATGCCGACCGGCGGCGGCAAAAGCCTCTGCTACCAGATTCCGGCGCTGCTGCGGCCCGGTTGCGCCATTGTCGTCTCGCCCCTGATCGCCTTGATGCAGGATCAGGTCGACGCCCTGATCCAACTTGGCGTCAAGGCCGCCTGCCTCAATTCGACGCTCGACTGGCGGGCGGCGCAGGCCATTGAGCAGGCGATTTTTTCCGGCACGCTCGATCTCGTCTACATCGCCCCCGAACGCCTCCTCCTTGAGCGCACGCTGGCGATGATGGATGCGCTTTACGAAGCCCGGAAGCTCGCCCTTTTCGCCATTGACGAAGCCCATTGCGTCTCGCAATGGGGGCACGACTTCCGGCCCGAATATCTGCAACTCTCGACCCTGCATCAACGCTACCCGGCTGTGCCGCGCATCGCGCTGACGGCCACCGCCGATCAGGCGACGCGGAACGAAATGCTGAACCGCCTGGGCCTTGGCGAAGCACGGGTTTTTCTCTCCAGCTTCGACCGCCCCAACATCCGCTACACCGTGGTCGAAAAAGACAATACGCGCAAGCAATTACTCACTTTTCTCGCCGGACGCCGGGGCCAGGCGGGCATCGTCTATTGCCTGTCGCGCAAAAAAGTCGAAGAAACCGCCGCCTGGCTCAGTCAGCAAGGCTACCCGGCGCTGCCCTATCACGCCGGGCTGCCCGCCGAGGAACGCGCCGCCAACCAGCGCCGCTTTCTCCGCGAAGACGGCCTCATCATGTGCGCCACGATTGCCTTCGGCATGGGCATCGACAAGCCGGACGTGCGTTTCGTCGCCCATCTCGACCTGCCCAAGAGCATTGAAGCCTACTATCAGGAAACCGGCCGCGCCGGGCGCGACGGCGAACCCGCCGAAGCCTGGATGGCCTATGGGATGCAGGACGTGGCCCTGCAACAATCGCGCATCGCCGAATCGGCTGCGGGCGACGACCGGAAAATTCTCGAAACCCAGCGCCTGACGGCGCTGCTGGCCTACTGCGAAGCGCCGCGCTGCCGCCGCCAGGTGCTGCTCGATTACTTTGGCGAAAGCAACACCCCCTGCGGCAACTGCGACCTCTGCGCCGAACCGCCGGAATTGTGGGATGGCACGCTGGCGGCGCAAAAGGCCCTGTCGGCCATATTCCGCACCGGGATGCGCTTTGGCGTCGGCCACCTGATCGACATCCTGCGCGGCAAAGCCACCGACAAGATCCGTCAGTGGCGCCACGACCATCTGCCCACCTTCGGCGTCGGCGGCGAACTTGACGACCACGCCTGGAAAAGCGTCTTCCGCCAGTTGGCCGCCGCCGGTCTGGTGCATGTGGACATGGCCGAGCACGGCGCTTTGCAACTGACCGAAGCCGCCCGCGACGTACTCAAAGGCCAGCGCCGCGTCGAACTGCGCCGCCCCCGCCGCCGGGAAAAAACCGCCGCCCCGCGCGGGACCGGCATGAGCGCCACGGCAACCAGCCAACTCGCCGCCGCCGACGAAACCCTGTTCCAGAAACTCCGCCAATGGCGAGCCGACACCGCCCGCGAACAGAGCGTCCCCGCCTACATCATCCTGCACGACAAAACCCTGCGCGAACTCGCCCAAAACCGCCCGGCCAACCCCCAGGAACTGACCCGCATCAACGGCATGGGCAGCGCCAAGGTGGCGCATTACGGCGAGGCCTTGCTGGCGCTGATTGGCGGCTAGCGCGGGCGGATTCGACTAGTACTCTAGTACTTGACGCGGGCGAACCAGGTTTTTTCCGAGGCTTCGAGGGCCTGGCGAACTGTGGTGATGCCTTTTTCTTCGAGTAGCGGCAGCAGTTTGAGAAAGACCTCGCCGGTCGCCAGAGCGTCTTCCAGCGCGTTGTGGCGGATGTCGATGTTGATGCCGAGGCGTTCGAGGATGGCTTCGAGTTTGTGCGATTCCTGATTGGGATGGACGACCGCCGAGAGGAGCAGGGTATCGAGCACCGGCTGCGTGAAGGCAAGGCCGGTGCGCTCCTCTTTCAATTGCAGAAAGCGCATGTCGAAGGCGGCGTTGTGGGCGATGAGCACGGTGTCTTCGCAGAAAGCGTGAAAGGCGGGCAGGACGATGTCGATGTTGGGTTTACCGCGCACCATGTCTTCGGTGATGCCGTGAATCGGGATCGATTCGGGTTTGAGCGGGATGCCGGGATCGACGATCTGATCGAAAGTTTCCTGATGCAGAAGGCGGTTATTGACGATGCGGGCGGCGCCGATCTGGATGATTTCGTCGCCGTTCGAGGGTTCGAGGCCGGTCGTTTCGGTGTCGAAAACGGTGTAGGTCAGTTCCGCCAGCTTGCGGTCGAGGTCGATGGATTTGTCGGCGAAGTTGAACAGGTCGAAATCGTAGTATTCGGGCCGCTCGGCGCTGCGCTGCTGCTCTTCGGGATCGGCTTCGGCTTCCGGCGTCGCCACCGGCAGGACGAAGCGGAAAAAGGCGCGGTGCGCCGCTTTTTCGCGTTGATACCAGATTTCGCCGCCGTGGCGGTCGATCACGTCGCGCAGCGACAAGGGTGAACTTTCGCCGCCGACGCTCATGGCGTCCATTTCCCAGGTGTAGAAGGTTTCCGACGACATCGCTGGCCCGGCCCAGATGAGGTCGAGATAGGCGAGCCTGCCCGCCGAGGTGAGGCGGAAGCGCAACTCGCGCGGCGCGTAGTGATCCTGCAATTTGCCGGCCAGATAAGTGAGCGCCAGAACCAGCGAGAAACTGTCGGTCTTGATCCACAGGGCGTCGTCCTGTTCCTCGATTTTGCTCGGTAGATTGAGCTTGTCGCCGATGCGGCGCTGGGCGGCGGCAATGAGGTCGATGGCCAGCGCGTCTTCGAGCGGCCAGCGCGTTTTCAGGGAATCGGAGAAATCGGCCATCGTCTGATCGAGACTGCGGCTCATTTTGTCGGCTTCGTCGGCAACGACCTTGACGAAACGCTCACGCAGTTCCGTTTCCATATCCGGGTAGTCGATCAGGTTGCCGACGGCGGCGCGGATGTTGCCGAGCGCCGCCCGGCTGCCTTCGGTCAGAGCCAGCAGCGCCTGATCGCGGCGGCCTTCCTGCTCGATGTTGTGGGTAATGTTTTCGACCGTCAGCACGTAGCCGGAGAAAGCAGCCGACGGAGCGGCTTCGTCGGCGTCGCCGGAACCCGGCGTCGGCACGGGCAGCACGGGAACCATTTGCACCCGCAGCAACTGGCCGCCGCGCGTGGTGGTGACGAAATTGGCCAGCGCCGTCTTGCCTGCCGCCAGACGCTGGCGGATGACCTCAAGGGCGTGTTCGACCTGGCCTTTTTCGAGAATGGAATGAATCGAGCGCCCCAGCCCGATCAGCGCCCCGCCCGCCGCCGAGGTCGGGCCTTGCGTCAACGCCTTGAATTGCAGGCGGGCGCGGTTGTTGTAGAGCAGGATGCGGCCATCGAGATTGCAGACGACCACGGCCTGCGCCAGTTCCGACATGAGGGCGGCGAGGCGGTTTTTTTCTTCCTCGACCGAGGCTTTGGCGCGGGCGATCTGGGCCTCGACATCGTCCATCAGCGCGTCGCGCTGGGTCGCCAGATCGTTGGCGGCGGCGGCAAGTTGCCGGACTTCCGGCGGGCCGTCGAGGCTGACGCGGAAATTGCGGTTGGCGCCAAGCATCAGGCGCAGCGTCTCGGCCATGCGCAGCAGTCCCTCGACGTATTGCTTGAACAGCTTGTGCAAAATGATGGCGCCGATGGCAAAGCCAAACAGGGTCATCACCGTGCCGGTCGGCAGACGGCTCAGCAGCAGGCGGGCCAGCGTTTCGCGCTCGCCCGCCTGCATGTCCAGCCAGACGAGCAGCAAGCTGACGAGGAACGGCCCGGTCATCAGCAGGCCGAGAACGGCGACCGCCGCGAGAAAACGGTATTTGGCCTTCATCCGTGTGGCTCTCCGGCGGCAGCGTCAGGCGACGCCGAGCAGTGATTTGACCTTGGCGATCAATTCCTTGGTTGAAAACGGCTTGGTCATGTAAGCGTCTGCGCCGATCGCCAGCCCCTTGGCTACCTCGGTGTCGCGGCCCTTGGCGGTCAGCATCAGAATCAGCAGCTTGGCGCGTTCTGGGTCGAGGCGCAGAATTTCGCAGACTTCGTAGCCGGATTTTTTCGGCATCATCACATCGAGCAGCACCAGATCGGGATTGAAAGCCGCCACCTGAGCCAGCGCCTCGTCGCCATCACCGGCGATGGCAATTTCAAAACCTTCTTTTTTGAGCAGGAATTCGAGCGAGATGACGATATTGGGTTCGTCATCAACAATCAGAATTTTGTGCGCCATGAATCAAATCTCCTCCGTTGTTATTGTTCCGGCGCCAGCAAGGGCACCGTGAAAAAGAAAGAAGCGCCCTGACCAGGCTGACTTTCGACACCGAGATTACCACCAAAATACTCGACAATCTGCCGACTGATGGGCAGCCCCAAGCCGGTGCCCTGCGGTTTGTCGGTCATGGTGTTGCCGCCCTGGCGGAATTTTTCAAAGACGACGCTGCATTCCTCCGCCGTCAGGCCGGGGCCGTTGTCGGTCACGGCCATCCGCGCCAGCCCGTCGGCGGCGCTGACCTTGACGACAACCCGGCCATCATCGCCAGCAACGAATTTGACGGCATTGGACAAGAGATTAATCATCACCTGCATCAACCGATCGCGGTCGGCCAGCACCAGCGGGCCATGCTCCGGCACGTCGTAATCGAGCGCGACATTTTTTTCGCGGAACAGTTGATAGAGCGAATCCATTGCCTCGCGCGCCAACTGGCCGAAATCAAATTCGCTGGTCGCCCATTCGGCGCGGCCCGATTCGAGCTTGGCCATGTCGAGAATCTGGTTAATCAGGCGGGTCAGGCGCTCGGCTTCATTGACGATGATGCTCAAAAAACGGGTGCGGTCTGCCGCTTCAATCTCCGGGTCTTCGTGCAGCATTTCGGAGAGCGCCCGGATCGAGGTCAGCGGCGTGCGCAACTCGTGCGTCACGGTGGAAATGAAATCGTCCTTCATTTTGTCCAGTTCGCGCAGACGGTCGTTGGCCGAGCGCAATTCCGCCGTTGCCGCTTCCAGCGCCTGCTGCTTCATCTCAAGCTCGCGGCTGTAGGCGCGAACCTGGGTCGCTTCGTCGAGAATGTCGAGCACTTCTTCAAGGCCGAGATCATCCTCTTGCGCCACCGAGGCAACCATGACCCGGGCGCTGGCCGAACCGATGGCCCCGGCCAGTTCGGCTTCGGCAAAGTGGACGAAAGCGGCGTCGGCGGGCAGTTCGCGCCAGTCGGCGAGGCCGCGCGCCTGGGCATGGGCGGCGAGTTGCTGATTGGCGCGGGCGGCGCCCAAAAAGCGTTCGAGCAAACCGACCAGCGCAGCCGACGACGTTTTGCCGCGCCACAACCGGGTATCGGCATCGACGCGGCTATGGCGGAAAATATCGACAAACCGCTCGGCCTGACTCGCCGCCACGGCGTCCGGCCTGGTCAGGAGCGAGACGACGAGGTAAGCGGCGATATTGGCCAGGAGGCTCCACCACAGGCAATGCGTAATTTCGTCGAGGCCGGAAAGGCCAAACAGCGCCTGCGGCTGTAGCCACGACCAGCCGAACAAGCCCCGTTCGACAAATTCCTGACCAATCCAGCCGGATTTGGCAAAAGACGGCAGCAGCAGCGTATAGAGCCAGACGGCGAATCCGGCGCTCAAACCGGCCACCGCGCCCGCCTGCGTACCCTGCTTCCAGTACATGCCGCCGAACAGCGCCGGGGCGAACTGGGCCACGGCAGCCTGCGAAATCAGCCCGATGCTGACCAGCGCGTAAGCTTCGCCCGCCGCGCGAAAGTAGATGTAGCCGAGAACCAGGATGAGGGCGATGGCCGCCCGCCGGATGCCGATCAGCAAACCCGACAGATCCTGACGGCGGACGGTCCGCAGCCAGCGGGAGCGCAACAGCCAAGGCATCGCCAGATCGTTGCAGACCATGGTCGAGAGCGCGATGGTTTCAACAATAATCATCCCGGTCGCCGCCGACAGGCCGCCCATGAACGCCAGAAGCGCCAGCGCATTGGCGCCGTGCGCGAGCGGCAGGGTCAGGACGAAGGTGTCGGGATTGACATTCTGGCCGTTGAAATCGAGCAGGCCGCCAATCGCCAGCGGCAAGACGAACAGGTTGATGAGGAGCAGATAGAGCGGAAACAGCCAGACGGCCCGCCGGTAATGCGACTCGTCCACATTTTCGACGACGATGATCTGAAACTGGCGCGGCAAGAGAATAATCGCCAGCGCGGAAAGCAGCAGCAAGGCGGTCCAGTTC
The DNA here is from genome assembly GCA_031277255.1 of Azonexus sp. Taxonomy (GTDB): domain Bacteria; phylum Pseudomonadota; class Gammaproteobacteria; order Burkholderiales; family Rhodocyclaceae; genus Azonexus. The sequence continues at coordinate 11,208 of JAITMS010000127.1, read as the reverse complement.
CCGGCGCGGGCCGGGTCCGGGCGCAGCAGTTGCGCCAGTTCCGGGCTGGCCGCGGCCTTGGCGAAAAGGTCGGAAAACCCGCCGAAAATACCGTAGGTGACGAACAGCCCGACGGCGACAAAAGCCACCAGTTTGACCACCGATTCGACCGCAATGGCGGCGACCATGCCTTCGTGGCGCTCCGTGGCGTCGAGATGACGGGTGCCAAAGAGAATGGTAAACAGCGCCAGCACGATGACGATGAGAAAAGCCGAGTCAAGGCCCCAGAAAAACTCGGCATGGCCGGAACCGGCAAAGAGCACGTCGAGACTGGCGGCGATGGCCTTCAATTGCAGGGCGATGTAGGGAACGACGCCGACGACCGCGATGACCGTGACCAGACCGGCCAGCGACTGGCTCTTGCCGTAGCGCGAGGCGATGAAATCGGCAATCGAGGTGATGCGGTAGGTTTTGCTGATGCGGATCATCTTGATGATGACGCCCGCCGCCAGCAACATCAGCGTCGGCCCAAGGTAGGTGGTGAGAAAGGAGAGGCCGCCGGTGGTCGCCCGGCCAACGCTGCCGAAAAAAGTCCACGAGGTGCAATAGACGGCCAGCGACAAGGCATAGACATTGGCGCTGATGATCGAGCGGCCACTGTCCGCCCGCGCGTCGCCAAAGCGCGCAACGGCAAAGAGCAGCGCGAAATAGGCCGCCGAGAGCAGGGCGACGAACCAACTGGAGAGCACCTATTTGGCTCCTCGCTGTTCGGCGACCAGCGCCGCCAGCGCGATCAACCCGGCCCAGACGGCAAACAGGTAAAGATAGCTGGCCGGAATGTCGGCCAGATGGCCTTCCGGCAAAGCCAGCAGCGGGTAGGTCAGCAACGGCATGCCGAGCAAACCGAGCGCCGTGAGCTTTTGCCGAACCGGATTAGCCCGTCTCATGTTTCTCCCCCTCCTCGAAAAAAGACGGCTGGCACTCGCGTGCCAGCCGTCGCGGGTATGCAGCCTGATGCGACCGCACGGGAGGCCACCTTGTGGATGGCCATTGTCTCCTCCTTGCCCTTTGTAATCGACGGAAGCGACGTGGCAAGCCGCCGCTTCCTGTTGAACATCAACCCTTCAACTGTTCCAGAATCGCCGGATTCTCCAGGGTCGAGATGTCCTGCGTCAGTTCCTCGCCCTTGGCCAGCCCGCGCAACAGGCGGCGCATGATCTTGCCGGAGCGGGTCTTGGGCAGGTTGTCGCCAAAGCGGATGTCCTTCGGCTTGGCGATCGGCCCGATTTCCTTGCCGACCCAATCCTGCAATTCCTTGACGAGTTTCTTGCTCGCCTCCGGGTCGGTCGGGCGCTGGCCCTTCAAGACCACGAAAGCGACAATCGCCTCGCCGGTCAGGTCATCCGGGCGGCCAACGACGGCGGCCTCGGCAACCAGCGGATTGGCGACCAGAGCCGATTCGATTTCCATCGTCCCCATGCGGTGGCCGGAGACGTTGAGCACGTCATCGATGCGCCCGGTAATGGTGAAATAGCCCGTCTTGGCGTCACGAATCGCGCCGTCGCCCGCCAGATACAGCTTGCCCTGGAAGTCCGCCGGGAAATAAGACTTGACGAAGCGATCCGGGTCGTTCCAGATGGTGCGGATCATCGCCGGCCACGGCTTCTTGCAGACAAGGATGCCGCCCTGACCCCACGGCAATTCAGCGCCAGTCTCGTCGACCACGGCGAACATGATGCCGGGGAAAGGCAGGGTGCAGGAACCCGGCACCAGCGGCGTCGCGCCCGGCAGCGGGGTAATCATGTGACCGCCGGTTTCCGTCTGCCAGAAGGTATCGACCACCGGGCAGCGGCTGCCGCCGACGTTTTCGTAATACCACATCCACGCCGCCGGGTTGATCGGTTCGCCAACCGAACCGAGGATGCGCAGCGATTTGAGGTTGTAGTTCTTCGGATGCACGGCGGGCGTCGAATCGGCGGCCTTGATGAGCGAACGGATGGCCGTCGGCGCGGTATAGAAAACGCTGACCTGGTGATCCTGAATCATCTTCCAGAAACGACCGGCGTCCGGGTAGGTCGGCACGCCTTCAAAGACGACTTCGGTGACGCCACAGGCCAGCGGGCCGTAAGTGATGTAGGTGTGGCCGGTAACCCAGCCGATGTCCGCCGTGCACCAGAAGGTGTCGCTGTCCTTGATGTCGAAGGCCCATTTCATGGTCATAATGGCGTGCAGCAGATAGCCGCCGGTCGAGTGCTGGACGCCCTTTGGCTTGCCGGTGGAGCCGGAGGTATAGAGGAGGAACAGCGGATGCTCGGCATCGACCCATTCCGGCTCGCAGCTTTCCGGCTGCCCGGCCAGACCGTCGTGCAACCACATGTCGCGGCCCGCGACCATGTTCACCTCAGCGCCGGTGCGCTTGAAGACGATGACGTTCTTGACCGATTCGCAACCGCCCAGGGCAAACGCCTCGTCGGCGATCGGCTTCAAGGGGATCGCCTTGCCGCCCCGGAACTGGCCGTCCGAGGTGATGAGCATGACCGCCCCGGCGTCGTTGATGCGGTCACGCAGGGATTGCGAGGAAAAGCCGCCGAACACCACCGAGTGAGTGGCCCCGATACGGGCGCAAGCCTGCATGGCGACGATGCCTTCGATGGTCATCGGCAGATAGATGACGACGCGGTCACCCTTCCTGACGCCCTTCGACTTCAGGAGGTTGGCCATCTTGCAGACCTTGACCAGCAGTTCCTTGTAGGTGATCTTGGTGACTTCGCCGTTATCGGCCTCGAAGATGATGGCGACCTTGTCGCCCTTGCCAGCCTCGATCTGGCGATCAAGGCAGTTGTACGAAACATTCAGCTTGCCGTCGGCAAACCACTTGTAGAACGGGGCATTGGACTCATCGAGCACCTGGGTGAAGGGTTCTTTCCAGGTGACCATTTCACGGGCGCGTTTGGCCCAGAAACCTGCATAGTCAGCCTCTGCTTCCGCGCACAGCGCCTGGTAGGCGTCCATCCCGGAAACCGCCGCGTTCTTGACGATTTCGTCAGACGGATAAAAAAATTGCACGGACTCATTCGACATATTTATTCTCCTCTGCGTATTTCGCATTTGATATTGGGACAAGCCATCGGTCGGGGGACCGGCTTTTGCTGTAATTCAACCGGATGCGCCGCGGAGTGTTCCCCCCTTTTCTGCGCAAGACAGGCATTACATGGCGATATTCTTACAAAGCCCTTACGAAAGCACGCTGCAACGCAACAAAAGACAGCAAAAGATGCGCCGGCCGGCGTGCTAGAATCTTCGCCCGCCAACGGATTGAACAAGAACATGTCGCCAACCAAGCTCCTGCCCTCCTTCATTTTCGCCAGCCGCTGGATCCAGGCGCCGCTCTACATCGGCCTGATCGTTGCCCAGGTCGTTTATGTCTGGCTGTTCATGGTCGAACTCTCCCATCTCGTGCACGGTCTCTTTGGCGACCGGCAGATGACCGAAACCGATGTCATGCTGGTCGTCCTCGGCCTGATCGACGTGGTCATGGTCGCCAACCTGCTCATCATGGTCATCGTCGGCGGCTACGAAACCTTCGTCTCGCGGCTCCATCTCGATGAGCACCCCGATCAGCCGGAATGGCTCAATCACGTCAACGCGGGCGTCCTCAAGATCAAGCTGTCGACAGCCATCATCGGCATCTCGTCGATCCACCTCCTGAAAAGCTTCATCAATGCGGGCGCTCTGGCCGAACACACGCTCAAATGGCAGGTCGTGATCCACATGGTTTTCATCGTCTCGGCCCTGGCTATGGCCCTGGTCGATAAAATCATGACCCAGACCCTGATTCTGCAACACGATAACCACTGACCAGCCCCCGGAGTCGCCCATGACCGCCATCTTGCAGGAAGACCTGATCCAGTCCGTCGCCGACGCCTTCCAGTACATCAGTTATTACCATCCGCTCGATTACATCAAGGCGCTCGGCGCCGCTTACGAGCGCGAAGAATCCCCCGCCGCCAGGGACGCCATCGCCCAGATTCTGACCAATTCGCGGCTGGCCGCCGAAGGCCATCGCCCGATCTGTCAGGACACCGGCATCGGCATGGTTTTCATCAAGGTCGGGATGCGGGTCAGTTGGCCGGACGCGACCCTGAGCCTGCAAGAGATGATCGACGAAGGCGTGCGCCGCGCCTACGCCAACCCGGATAACCCGCTGCGCGCTTCGGTGCTCGCCGATCCCGCGGGAACACGCCGCAATACCAAAGACAACACCCCGGCGGTCGTCCATGTCGAACTCGTCGCCGGTGACGGCGTCGAGGTCATCTGCGCCGCCAAGGGCGGCGGTTCGGAAGCCAAGGCCAAATTCGCCATGCTCAACCCTTCAGACGATCTGGTCGACTGGGTGCTCAAAAAAATCCCCGAAATGGGCGCTGGCTGGTGTCCGCCCGGCATCATCGGCATCGGCATCGGCGGCACGCCGGAAAAAGCCATGTTACTGGCCAAGGAAACCATCATGGCCCCGGTCGACATCCATGAACTGAAGGCGCGCGGCGCGCGGAACCGGGCTGAGGAACTGCGCCTCGAACTGTTTGAAAAAATCAACGCTCTTGGCGTCGGCGCTCAGGGTCTGGGCGGTCTGACCACCGTGCTCGATGTCAAGGTGCTCGATTACCCCTGCCATGCCGCCAATCTGCCGGTCGCCCTGGTGCCCAACTGCGCCGCCACCCGCCACTGTCATTTCCATCTCGACGGCTCCGGCCCGGCGCGGCTTGAACCGCCGAAACTCGCCGACTGGCCCGCCGTGACCTGGACGCCCGATGTCCAATCGGCCACCCGCGTCAATCTCGACACCCTGACCCGCGAACAGGTCGCCGCCTGGAAGCCGGGCCAGAAACTGCTCCTCAACGGCAAAATGCTGACCGGCCGCGACGCCGCCCACAAGCGCATCGCCGACCTGCTGGCGAAAGGCGAAAAACTGCCGGTCGATTTCACCAACCGCGTCATCTACTACGTCGGCCCGGTCGACCCGGTGCGCGACGAAATCGTCGGCCCCGCTGGCCCAACCACGGCCACGCGGATGGACAAATTCACCCGCATGATGCTGGAGCAAACCGGCCTCATTTCCATGATCGGCAAATCCGAGCGCGGCCCGGTCGCCATTGAAGCGATCAAGGACAACCGCAGCGCCTACCTCATGGCCGTCGGCGGCGCCGCCTACCTCGTCGCCAAAGCCATCAAATCGGCCAAAGTGGTCGGCTTTGCCGATCTGGGCATGGAAGCGATCTACGAATTCGGCGTCGAAGACATGCCGGTGACGGTTGCCGTCGATTCCTCCGGCGTCTCGGTGCACCACACCGGCCCGCGGGAATGGCAGATCAAGATTGGCAAAATTCCGGTCAGCGGCTGATTTTTCCGCCCTCTCGGCGAGCGGCAGCGGCAGGCGATCAGCGGGTTATTCTGGGTTTTCCCCGCTGCCGCCGACCTGAAAGATCCGGTTGCCACCGGCGGCGACCGCCGCCTCAAGTCGGCCCAAGGCCAGGGCAAACAGCGCCTCGGCGCTCAGGTCGCCGCCATCCTGCGGCGCTGCCGCAACGCCGGCGCTGACCGTCGCCTTGATCTGCTGACCGCCGACGGAAATGGTCGCCGCCGCCAGCGCCTTGCAGACCCGCCGGGCAAAGGTGACGCACTGCTCACGATCGACACGGTTCAAAGTGATGCCGATCCGGCCATCGGCCAGAAGCTGGAGGTTTTCTTTAGCGCGAATCTTGCTGCGCAGCAGGGTGGAAAATTTGATGACGACCTTGTCGGCAATGCGCTGACCAAAACGCCCGCGTAGCATCCCATAGTCATCAATGCCGAAAATCAGCGCGCAAGCCGTCGAGCCGCTCGCCGCTCCGGGTTGTTCTTCCGGCAAACGCGGCACGAGTTCTGCCTGTTCCGCAGCGTGCGGCTCGGTTTCATCAGCGCCCGCCGTCGGGCGCACGATGTCCGTGCCCAGCCCGGCCATCCGCTTCATCCGCGCGCCCAGATCATCAAGGCCGATCGTACTGCTGTGACCGACCCCGGCGGCAATGTTCTTCTCCACCGCTTCCAGCAATTCGCCCAACGTCGCGGCGGGCATCGTCTTCGGAATAAAGGCGGTGACGCCTAGTTGCAGCGCGTGCTGGCGCTCTGCTTCGGACAGATTGTCGGAAGCCAACTGATAGAAAGGCAGACTGCTGATACGGCTCAGACGGTTGCCGCGGATCTGCTCAAGCAGCCCGGCGCCATCGCGGTCGGTCAAACTGAGGCCAGAAATCACCGCGACGATTTTGCTGTCGAGCACCAGGCTATGCCACGCCTTCTCGCCGTCATCGGCTTCGCTGACGCTGTAATGACTGCGCACGGAATGCGATAGCGAGGCGCGAACGACGCGCGACGCATCGACGATGAGAATCTTCTGCGCCTTCTGTGCCTCGAACATTTCGTCACGATGCATGATTAATTTCCCTGACTGTCGCCTAAGACCTGAGGCCCATTATGCAGTCCAAGAAAGCTCTTATCAACAGGCGCATCAAGCGCATCAAGGATTATTTTTCGACAAAAGCCCGTTCGATCACATAATCGCCGAGCACGCCAGTATGGTGATTGCCGATCTTGAAGCCGCGCTTGTCGAGCATGGCCGAGGTGTCTCTCAGCATTGCCGGGCTGCCGCAGATCATTGCCCGGTCGGTCGCCGGGTCGAGCGGGGCGATGCCGAGATCGGCAAAGAGCTTGCCGGTTTCGACCAGATCGGTGAGCCGTCCTTCATTGCGGAAGCGTTCGCGGGTCACGGTCGGGTAATAGATCAGCTTGGCCCTGACTGATTCGCCAAAAAATTCGTTGCTCGTCAGCTCGTGCTCAATATAGTCGTGGTAAGCCAATTCATTGACCTGGCGGACGCCGTGCACGAGGATGACCTGGTCGAATTTCTCATACGCCTCCGGGTCGTGGATCAGGCTCATAAAGGGCGCCAGCCCCGTGCCGGTGGCAAACATGAACAGCCGTTTGCCGGGTTTCAGATCGTGCAGCACCAGGGTGCCGGTCGGTTTTTTGCTGATGATGATCGGATCGCCCGGCTGCAAGTGTTGCAGGCGCGAGGTCAGCGGCCCGTCTTGCACCTTGATGCTGAAAAATTCGAGATATTCCTCGTAATTGGCGCTGGCGATGCTGTAAGCGCGGGTCAGCGGACGACCATTGACTTCCAGCCCGATCATCACGAACTGGCCGTTGATGAAGCGCAGACCGGGGTCGCGCGTGGTGCGGAAGGAAAACAGCGTGTCGTTCCAGTGATGGACGGAAAGGACGCGCTCGGTAGACAGGGAACTCATGGGGGCAATCGCTTACGGTGGTCGGAGAAACACATTAGTTTACTGCGAGCGGCCCTGATATTGAAGCTGCCGCTGTGCGGCACAGTGGGTAAACCGCGCCCTCACCCCTGACGGCGTTTCATCACCTCGGCCAGTGTTGCCGCCGCCTCGGCCACCAGTTCCGGGCCGCGGTAGATGAAGCCGCTGTAGAACTGGACGAGGCTCGCCCCGGCGCGGATTTTTTCGGCGGCGTCGGCGCCGCCCATGATGCCGCCGACACCGATGATCGGCAGTTCTCCAGCCAGCGCCGCCGCCAGTTTTTTCTGCACTGCCGTTGATTTGGCAAAGACCGGCGCCCCTGACAAGCCGCCGGCTTCCTTGCCATTCGGCAGGTTTTCGACGCCTTCCCGCGACAGTGTGGTGTTGGTCGCAATCACCGCATCAAAATGGTGCCGCCGCAGCGCGTCGGCGATGGCGGTGATTTGCCCGTCGTCGAGATCGGGGGCGACTTTGAGCGCCAGCGGCACGTATTTGCCGTGTTTTTCGGCCAAGACCTCCTGACGGCGCTTGAGTTGCGTCAGCAGATCGTCGAGCGCCGCGTCCTTCTGCAACTCGCGCAGATTCTGGGTGTTCGGCGAGGAAATATTGACGGCGACATAACTGGCATCGTTGTACACCTTGTCGAGGCAGAGCAGATAATCCTCAGCCGCCTTGTCCATCGGCGTCGTCGCGTTTTTGCCGATATTGACGCCGAGAATGCCGCCCTTTTTCGGGAACTCGGCGCGGCGCACATTTTCCAAGAGGCGGTCGACGCCCGCGTTGTTGAAACCCATGCGGTTGATGATGCCCTGCGCTTCCGGGATGCGGAACAGGCGCGGCCTGGGATTGCCCTCCTGCGGGCGCGGCGTGACGGTGCCGATTTCGATAAAACCGAAGCCGAGCCGGGCAAGGGCGTCAATGTGCTCGCCGTTTTTGTCCAGCCCAGCGGCAAGCCCCACCGGATTGGGAAACTTGAGGCCCATGACGGCAACCGGGCAAGGCGTCACCGGCTTCGCCAGAAGGCAGGAAAAACCGGCGGCGTTCAAAAAATCGACGCCGTTCATGCCAATGCCGTGGGCGGTTTCGGCATCAAGCGCGAAAAAGAATTTGCGGATCAGGGGATAGAGCATGATGGGGCGAGATTTTAGCGTATTTTGCAATGTCGAGCTGTATTATGCCATGTCAAAATCGCTACTCTTGCCAATTAACCATGACCGTGCCTGTATTTTGTGCAAAGAATGGAATCGCAAGAATCTTAAATTTGTCCGGCGGATCTCCAATTTGGCCGATTCGCTGTCCATCAAGTCTGTCGTCCGCAACAACTAGGAGGTAGTATTTTCCGCTTTCTGGGAACTTTCCAGATACATATTGAGATATTTTCCCGCCAGCAGGGCTGCCTGATGCAACCATGTCACCATTTTGATCTAACAGATAAACAACAGGAGTTATGAATTCCTTTCTAAACCCAAGGCAATCACAGACTCCTGTCGCAGAAATAAAGTAGCTTTGGTTTTTGTCTCCAGCAACTTCAAAAATTTCAAACCTTCCTTTTGTGCTGCTGGAATCTATTTTTGGTGACGATAAATCTATGCCTATCTTAATGGCGTCATGTGGAGAAATTTTTCTGATTGGATCTATATTATATATTACCGATTTAATATCATAGACCACTTTGTCACCCAAGTGATTTGATCGTGAAACTGCGCACCCACTTGTGAGTAATAAGTAAATAAAAATAGCTACGCTTAGTTTTTTCATTTTTTCTTACTTTCATATAACAAATGGATAGATAAACTTGGGCAGTAGCCGCGATAATCACAGTCCTCATATCATGCCATACAATTAAAAATCCGAACACAATGATCCCGGCTCAACCCGGACGGCGGCGCAGCAGATGATTGACGATGAAGGTCAGCACCGTTTCGCCGCGCTGATTGACCGCCTGATATTTCAGCCGGGCGATGCCGCGGTCGGGTTTGGAGGCGGATGGCCGCGCTTCCAGTACCTCGATCTCGCCATGCAGCGTGTCGCCGGGGCGCACCGGCGCCAGCCAGCGCAATTCGTCGATACCGGGCGACCCCATGCTCGAATCGGCCAACACGCCGGACTGGATAAACAGCCGGAAGCAGATGGCAAGGCTCTGAAAACCGCTGGCGATCAGCCCGCCGTAAGGCGATTGCGCCGCCGCGTTGGCGTCGAGATGAAAGGCTTGCGGATCATAACGCCAGGCAAAATCAATGATTTCACTTTCGCTCAAGGTCAGGCCCGGCGTCCTGAAACGCTGGCCGGGAGCGAGGTCGTCGAGATAGCGGCTGTCCATGATCGTATCCGGTAAAACGCGGCGTTTCATTGTCGCACGCCTTGGCTGCCGATGACCAAGGGCAGGCGCGGCGGCGGGCGGCGTTTGCCGCTACAATTCGAGCTTTGCCGCCGCCCGCCCACCGCCATGCTCGACATCCAGCAACTCCGCACCAATCTCGACGCCGTCGCCGCCGCTCTGATGAAGCGCGGCAAGCCGGTCGATTTCAGCGCATTCAAGGCGCTGGAAGCCGAACGCAAGACCTTGCAGACCCGCACTCAGGATTTGCAGGCGCAGCGCAACACCCTGTCCCGGCAAATCGGCGTCCTGAAAGGCAAGGGGCAGGACGCTTCCGGCGTCATGGCCGAAGTCGGCGCGCTGGGCGAGGCATTGAAGGCTGCCGAAACCCGCTTGGGCGAACTGCTGGAAACATTCAACGCCCTTCTGGCGACCCTGCCCAACATCCCGGAGGATTCGGTGCCGGAAGGCGCGGACGAAACCGCCAATGTCGAACTCAAACGCTGGGGCGCGCCGCGCGCCTTCGATTTTGCCGTCAAGGATCACACCGACATCGGCGAAGGCTTGGGGCAACTCGATTTCGCCACCGCCGCCAAAATTTCCGGCGCCCGCTTCGCGCTCCTCAAGGGCGGCGTCGCCCGCCTGCACCGGGCGCTCGCCCAGTTCATGCTCGATACGCACACAACCAGGCACGGCTACAGCGAAATCTACGCGCCCTATCTGGTCAATGCCGCCAGCCTGTTCGGCACCGGCCAGTTGCCGAAGTTTGAGGAAGACCTGTTCAAAGTGCCGCGCCGCGATCAGGAGCCGCTCTACCTCATTCCGACCGCCGAAGTGCCGGTAACCAACATCGTCCGCGACCAGATTCTCGCCGCCGAGGCGCTGCCCTTGAAGTTCGTCTGCCATACCCCGTGCTTCCGTTCCGAAGCTGGCTCCGGCGGGCGCGACGTGCGCGGCATGATCCGCCAGCACCAGTTCGACAAGGTGGAACTGGTGCAGATCGTCCACCCCGACCAATCCCAGGCCGCCCACGAAGAACTGACCGGCCACGCCGAAGCCATCCTCGAAGCCCTCGATCTGCCCTACCGCCGTATCGTGCTCTGCGGCGGCGACCTGGGTTTTTCCAGCCAGAAAACCTACGACCTCGAAGTCTGGCTACCGGCGCAGAACACCTACCGCGAAATTTCCTCCTGCTCCAATTTCGGCGCCTTTCAGGCCCGCCGGATGCAGGCGCGTTTCCGCAACGACAAAAACAAGCCGGAACTGGCCCACACCCTCAACGGCTCCGGCCTCGCCGTCGGCCGCACGCTGGTCGCGGTTCTCGAAAACTACCAACGCACCGACGGCAGCGTCGACATCCCCGCCGCCCTGCGCCCCTACATGGGCGGGCTAGAACGGCTGACGCCGCTGGGCTAGTGTAGTGCTGCATTCTGTTTATAGCTTAATCGTTTATTTGCACGGATGACTTTTTGCAGGATGTCACGAGCGCTTTTAGTCCAGATGAAAGGTTTTGGAGCGGTGTTGTGGTGAGTGATGTAATGGTCAATGGCGGTA
>JAITMS010000110.1 GCA_031277255.1 Azonexus sp. | reverse complement strand
TCGTCAGCCGTCAAGATAATCTTCGGCGCAACCCGCATGTCACCCTCCGTTCTCCATCTACAGATCATTGTAACGGATATGACTTGTTAAGATTTATTAAGAATACATCATTACACTAGGTTTCGCTTCGCTCTGGATGTTGATATGCATTGACCGCTGCGGGGTACACAAAATCAGCGAGGCAAAATGACAGCCTGAGATATTTTCCTAAGTGATTGTTTTTATTAGAGCATTTTCTGTTCAAGTGCTTACGGTTTTCCCCTCGCCCGCTTGCGGGAGCGGGTGGCCGAAGGCCGGGAGAGGGCCAGCGGCGTATCCATTGCCGCCACCGCCAAACAGGAGGCCACCCTCTCCCTCAGCCCCTCTCCCGCAAGCGGGCGAGGGGAGCATAGTGCATGGGCACGGAAACGGATGTCAATACTTGAACAGAAAGTGCTCTAGTGGCCCCGGTGGGACTCGAACCCACGACCAAAGGATTATGAGTCCTCTGCTCTAACCAACTGAGCTACAGGGCCGGAAACGGAATTAGCCGCTATTCGTGTCGATGTAGCTGCGCAGTTTGTCGGAGCGGCTGGGGTGGCGGAGTTTGCGCAGGGCCTTGGCTTCGATCTGGCGGATGCGTTCGCGGGTCACGTCGAACTGTTTGCCGACCTCTTCGAGGGTGTGGTCGGTGTTCATCTCGATGCCGAAGCGCATCCGCAGCACCTTGGCTTCGCGCGTCGTCAGGGTGTCGAGGATTTCCTTGGTCACGTCGCGCAGCCCCGCATACATGGCGGCGTCAGCCGGGGCGAGCGTGATCTGGTCTTCGATGAAGTCGCCCAAGTGGGAGTCGTCGTCGTCGCCGATCGGCGTTTCCATCGAAATCGGCTCCTTGGAAATTTTCATGATCTTGCGGATTTTGTCTTCCGGCATTTCCATCTTTTTGGCCAGCGTCGCCGGATCGGGTTCGGCCCCGGTTTCCTGCAAAATCTGGCGGCTGATGCGGTTCATCTTGTTGATGGTTTCGATCATGTGCACCGGGATGCGGATGGTCCGCGCCTGATCGGCGATGGAGCGGGTGATGGCCTGACGGATCCACCAGGTGGCGTAGGTCGAGAACTTGTAGCCGCGCCGGTATTCGAATTTGTCCACCGCCTTCATCAGGCCGATGTTGCCTTCCTGAATCAGATCGAGGAATTGCAGGCCGCGATTGGTGTATTTCTTGGCAATCGAAATGACCAGGCGCAGGTTGGCTTCGGTCATTTCGCGCTTGGCGCGGCGGGCTTTGGCTTCGCCGGTGGACATCTGTTTGTTGATGTCTTTCAGTTCCTTGAGCGGGATGCCGATGCGTTCCTGCAAGGCGAGCAGTTTTCTCTGTTCTTCCTTGATGTCCGGCGCGGTGCGGGTGAGGATGGCGACGTAGGTTTTGGGCGCGGCGGCAATTTCGTTGTCGACCCAATCGAGGTTGATTTCGTTGCCGGGGAAAACCTGAATGAAATGCGGGCGCGGCATCTTGACGCGGTCGACGCAGAGTTGCTGGATCTTGCGCTCGGAAGCGCGTACCTGCTCGACCATGCCGCGCACGCTGTCGCACAGGCGCTCGATGGTGCGCGAGGTGAAGCGGATGTTCATCAACTCGTCGGAAATCTGCCGTTGCAGCTTGAGGTAGGTTTTATCCTGCGAGCCTTTGCTGCTGAGCGCCTTTTTCATTTTGCCGTGAAAGCCGCTGATGGTCTTGAACCGCTCCAGCGCATCGACCTTCAGTTGCAGCAGCGAAGCCGAGATGGCGGCGGCGCTGCCGCCATCTTCGTCGTCTTCGGATTCTTCGTCCTCGGCGGCGGCGGCGACCTCCTCCTCCGGCGCGTCGTTGCTTGGCTCGGCGGCGATGGCGTTGGGGTCGATCAGACCGTCGACCAGTTCGTCGATGCGGATTTCGTCGCTGTCGACCCTGGCGGCGGCGTCGAGAATATCGGCAATGGTCGTCGGGCAGGCGGAAATGGCTTGAACCATGTGCTTCAAGCCTTCTTCGATGCGCTTGGCGATTTCGATCTCGCCTTCGCGGGTCAAGAGTTCGACCGATCCCATTTCGCGCATGTACATGCGCACCGGGTCGATGGTGCGGCCAAATTCGGAATCGACGGTAGACAGCGCCTGTTCGGCCTGCTCCTCGACTTCTTCGTCATCGGTGGCGGCGGCGTTGGTGTCGGTCATCAAGAGGTCTTCGGCGGCGGGGGCCTCGTCGAAAACCTGAATGCTCATGTCGCTGAAGGTGGAGATGATGGCCTCGATGCTCTCGGCATCGACGACATCATCCGGCAGATGGTCGTTGATTTCGGCGTAGGTCAGGTAGCCGCGCTCCTTGCCCAGTTTGATGAGGGCTTTGAGGCGCATTTTGCGCGCTTCGGCGTCGAGCGGCTCCGGCCCCTCGACTACGGCGCTTTCGAGCAGCGCCTTTTCCGCCGCTTTGCCCTTGGCTTTGCTGGCGCGCGCCTTGGGCGTCTCTTTCGGCGTTTCCTTGGGGGCCGCTTTGGGCGTCTCTTTGGCGGCGGTCACTTTCGGGGCTGCTTTTGGAGCCTCTTTCCCGGCCTCTTTCTCGGTTTCCGCCTTCGGCGCTGCCGCCTTGGGCGTTACCGCTTTCGGCGCTGCCGCTTTCGGGGGGGCTGCCTTGGGCGTTACCGCCTTGGCAGCGGTCTTTTTTGCTGCCGCCTTCGGGATTGCCTTTTTCGCTTCCACCTTGGCGGCTTCCTTTGGCGCTTCCTTGGCGGTGTCTTTTGCCTTAGCCATGAGCAAATTCCATGTTATCGGAGAAAACTTGGTATTTTAGCATAAATCAGCCTCTAGTTTGTTGTTTTCCAAGGAGTTCGATATAAGCCTGCTTTTCACTGGCGCTCAAGCCAGCGACGCCGAACTGCTGGGCTTTCAACTGTAATTCGGCAAAAAGCCGCTTTTGTTCGGTGACGCGCAGTTTGTCCACGATGTCGCGGAATTCGGTGGCCGACTCCGCTTCGTCAAAACCGAGGCCCAAAAGTTCCGCCGCCGCTGCCTCGATCAAGGTTTCTTCCGGCAGGCCGCGCAGTTGTTCGCGGAGAACGGCATAGCTGGCGGGCGGACGCTCACCCTTGGCCAGTTGATGCAAACACCGCAAAGCCGGGCGTTCGGGCGTGTCGGGCAGCAGTTCGAGCGGCAATTCGGCGGCCAGCGGCGGTTTTTGCAGGACCAGACGCAAGAGATTCCTCGTCAGCGACGGCGCGGCCCGCTTTGCCCGTGGCGGCGCGGCCGGGGCAAAGGATTTGAGTTCGCACAGGCGCTCGACTTCGCTCTGGGCAAAACCGCTGGCTTCGGCAAGGCGCTTGACCAGTTGCAGGCGAAGCAGCGGCGTCGGCAATTTGTGCAGCAGCGGCTTGGCCTCGTAAATCAGTTGCGCCCGGCCTTCCGAACTGGTGAGGTCGCAACGCCGGGCGAGTTCGGCGAGGAGAAAATCCGACAGCGGCATGGCTTCTTTGACCAGCCGCTCGAAATCGGCCTTGCCGTGGGCGCGGATGTAACTGTCGGGGTCGTGTTCCGGCGGCAGAAAGACGAAGGCCAGCCGCTTGTTGTCGGCCAAGGCTTCCAGCGCATTTTCCAGCGCCCGCCAGGCGGCCTTCTTCCCGGCGGCGTCGCCGTCAAAGCAGAACACGACGCGGTCGACCTGACGCAGCAGTTTGCTGACGTGGGTCGCCGTCGTCGCCGTGCCCAGGGTCGCCACCGCATTGCCGACGCCGTTCTGGGCCAGCGCGATGACATCCATGTAGCCTTCGGTGACGATGGCGGTGTTGCGCTCGCGCAGCGCCTGGCGGGCTTGCGGCAGGCCGAACAGTTCGCGCCCTTTCTCGAACAGCGGCGTTTCCGGGGAATTGAGGTATTTCGGCTCGCCGTGGTCGATGATGCGGCCGCCGAAAGCGATGATGTCGCCTTTCTGGCTGATGATGGGGATCATCAATCGGTCACGGAAACGGTCGTAGCGGCGGCCCGCGTCATTGGTTTTAACGAGGCCGGCAAGGTCCAGTTCCTGGGCATTGTAGTCGGGGAAAATCGCCTTCAGATTCTGGCCGCCATCCGGCGCGTAGCCGATGCCGAAACGGGCGGCGATTTCGCCCGACAGGCCGCGCTGTTTGCAGTAATCGATGGCGCGTGGCGAGTTTTTGAGCTGTTCCTTGTAAAACTGGGCGGCACGGGCGATGACATCGACCAGGGTGCGCGTCTGGCCGGGCTGACGGTTGTCGTCAAAGCCATGCCCGGCCTCCGGTACCGCCATCCCGGCGCGTCCGGCCAGTTCCTTGACCGCCTCGACAAAGCCCAGGCCCTGATATTCCATGACGAAGCCGATCGCCGTGCCATGCGCGCCGCAACCAAAGCAGTGATAAAACTGTTTGCCCGGACTGACCGTGAAGGACGGCGTTTTTTCGTTGTGAAACGGGCAGCAGGCGGCGTAGTTGGCGCCCGCTTTTTTGAGCGGCACATAGCTGTCGACCAGATCGACGATGTCGATCCGGGCCAGCAGATCGGCGATGAAGGCTTCGGGGATCAAGGCCACAGACCAGAAGACGGAGGACAGAAGACAGAAAAATCAGGCCAGCGCCGCCTTGACCTGTTTCGAGACTTCGCTCATATCGGCCTTGCCCGCCAGACGCGGTTTGAGGATGGCCATCAGTTTGCCCATGTCGGCTGGCCCCTTGGCTCCCGTTTCCGCCACGGCGGCGGCAATGGCGGCGGCAATTTCGCCGCTGCCCATTTTTTCCGGCAGGTAGGCGGCCAGCACCGTGATTTCAAAGGTTTCTGCATCGGCCAGATCCTGACGGCCAGCGGCGGCGTACTGGGTTACGCTGTCCTTCCGCTGCTTGGTCAGTTTTTCGACAATGGCAATGACGGCGGCATCGTCGAGTTCACAACGCTCGTCCACTTCCTTTTGCTTGATGGCGGCGAGCAGGAGGCGGATAGCGCCGAGGCGGGGCGCGTCCTTGGCCTTCATGGCCGTCTTCATGTCGTCGGTGATACGGATTTTGAGGCTCATGGCAAGAGATCCGGCAGGGGAAAACAGAGCAAAAAGCCGCCGGCTGTTCGAGCGGGCGGCTGGTTTCCAGGCAAAAACTTCGGCGATCAGTACAGCTTCGGCGGCAGGGTCAGGCTGCGGAGGCGTTTGTGCTGGCGTTTGACGGCGGCGGCGGCCTTGCGTTTGCGCTCGGCGGTGGGCTTTTCGTAAAACTCGCGGGCGCGCAATTCGGTCAGCAGGCCCGTCTTTTCGACGGTGCGCTTGAAGCGGCGGATGGCCACCTCGAACGGCTCGTTTTCCTTGACACGAATATTCGGCATATGGATTCACCCCCTTCCGTCAGGCGTCCGTCCGGTCAAGTCAAAAGGGCGGTACGCGCAAAATTGATCTCCGCTCAGGCGCGGAAAGCCGGAAAGTATAGGGCAAAAAAGCCTCCTGGCTCAAGTGCTAAAATGCGCGCCGATGTTAATTCTCGGCCTTGAATCTTCCTGCGACGAAACCGGCCTGGCGCTCTACGACAGCCGCGACGGCCTCTTGGCGCACGCCCTCCACTCGCAAGTGGCGATGCACGCCGAGTACGGCGGCGTGGTGCCGGAACTGGCCTCGCGCGACCACATCCGCCGCATCGTGCCGCTGTTGCGCGAGGTGCTGGCGCGTTCAAATCGCAGTTTGAACGACGTCGACGCCATCGCCTACACCCGCGGCCCTGGCCTCGCCGGGGCCTTGCTGGTCGGCTGCGCCTTTGCCGAGGCGCTGGCCGTGGCGCTCGACAAGCCGACAGTGCCGACGCATCACCTCGAAGGCCATCTGCTCTCGCCCTTGCTCTCGGCCACGCCGCCCGCCTTCCCCTTTGTCGCCCTGCTCGTCTCCGGTGGCCATACGCAGTTGATGCGGGTCAGCGGCGTCGGCCAATACCAACTGTTGGGCGAAACGCTCGACGACGCGGCGGGCGAAGCCTTCGACAAAAGCGCCAAACTGCTCGGCCTGCCCTACCCCGGCGGCGCTCTGCTGTCGCAACTGGCCGAGCGCGGCAGGGCGGGCATCCACGACTTACCGCGCCCGATGCTGCATTCCGGCGACCTCGATTTCAGCTTCTCCGGCCTCAAGACCGCCGTGCTGACGCTGGTTCGCGCCCAACCCGAACCCTTGTCGGAAACTTTCAAAGCCGACGCCGCGCGGGCTTTTCAGGAGGCCATCGTCGACGTGCTCGCCGCCAAAGCGCAGAAGGCGCTCCAGGCAACGGGTTTGCGGCAACTGGTGGTAGCGGGCGGCGTCGGCGCCAACCGGCAACTGCGAGCGCGGCTGGACGAGGCGGCGCGGGGCCAGGGCTTTCGCGTTTTTTATCCCGAACTGGAATTCTGCACCGACAACGGCGCCATGATCGCGCTGGCCGGTTGCCTGCGTTTGCAGGCAGGGGATTCCGCCAAAACGGCCGGTTCCTTCTCGGTACAACCGCGCTGGCCGTTGGCAGAGCTTGCGGCCCAAGCCAAGCTGCCGCCGTCGGCGGCTTGAGCGCAATGTCAGGCGGTCTTTGCTAGGTAGTATTTTTATCCGGGGGCAGGGAGACAACTTCGAGGCCGCTGACGCCAGCGAAATCATGGGCATTGAAGGTGTAAAGCGGCAGCTTGGCTGCCTTCGCGGTCGCCGCAATCAACGCGTCGAAGGCGCGGGCCTGGGGTTTGCGTCCAGCCTGACGGAGGTCGGCGGCAACCTGGGCAAAGGCGCGGGCGGCTTCGGCGCCAAATACCAGAGGGTCGCCAAAATCGGCTTCGGCGCGTTGCACTTGCGCCAGGCGGGCGGCCCGTTCGTCATCGCTTGCCGCCACCAAAGGCCCGACCGAGAGTTCCGCCAGCGTCACAGCGGTAATGACGGCCTCGACCGGCAAATCATCGGGAGTCAGTTCGCCCAGCCGGAGAACCGCCGAGGTATCGAGCACGCCTTGACGGTGTTTCACAGCGACTGATCGAGAACCCGGTCAATGTCCCGGCGCAGTTGCTCCGGGTCGACCGTTGGCGCGCGCTGCGCTCTGGCGATCAATTCAGCCGCGGCAAGACTGCGCCGGGGCAGCGGACGCAATTCGGCCACCGGCGTACCGCCCTTGGTCACGGTCAGCGTCTCTCCGTGGATGACCCGATCGAGAATCTGGCCTCCCTGATTGCGCAATTCGCGCACCGTCACTGCCGGGTCTGCTCTCATGGCGCGCCATCCTTTGTCTCACACGTGAGACATGCTAGCGCAACACGGCGAATGACGCCACGCTTTCCTTCACTGTCGAGCCGTTGCCGCAGCGTTCCTGTGGGCAGGTCAGCCATATCATTTCTTCTTGCCGCCAATCCTGCTTTCCTGGCCCGCCAGCAGCCGCTGGATGTTCTGCCAGTGTTTGGCGATCAGGGCGATGGCGATGATGCCGACGACCGCCAGATAACCGCCGCTGCCGTGACTCAGCGCCGAATAGACCGGGGCCAGTCCGGCGGCGACGACGGCGGCGGCTGAGGAATAACGGGAGACGAAGGCGACCAGCAGCCAGGTGGCGATGACGGCGAGGCCGAGCAGCGGATCGAGGGCGAGCAGGACGCCCGCGCCGGTGGCAACCCCCTTGCCGCCCTTGAAGCGGAGAAAAACCGGAAACAGATGGCCGAAAAAAACCGCCAGCGCCACCAGACCGATGACGGTATCGGAAAAACCCCCGTGCTGGGCGGCAAAAACGGCGGCCCAACCTTTCAGGGCATCGCCGATCAGGGTAAACAGCGCGGCTTTTTTGTTGCCGCTACGCAGCACATTGGTCGCTCCCGGATTGCCTGAGCCATAGGTGCGCGGATCGGCCAGACCGAACAGTTTGGCGGCGATCATGGCAAAGGGAATGGAACCAAGCAGATAAGCGGCGACGATGGCGAGGGCGGCAGACATGGCGGGCGGCAGCGGGAATGATCGCGGCAAATTGTACACCGGCCAGACATTTCGATTGTCTGTGGCGGAGCCTGTCGCCAAGACGGCATTGTGTCATTTCAATCATTGTTGTAACGTCAAATTATGGAAAAAGACGCCGCCATCGCCATTTTTGAATCCCTCGCCTCCGGCGTCCGGCTGGATGTGTACCGGCTGCTGGTGAAGGAGGGCCTGGCGGGCATGGTGGCGGGCGAGATTGCGGCAAGGCTTGCGGTGCCGCCGACCAATCTTTCCTTCCACCTCAAGGCGCTGACGCAAAGCGGAATGCTGACGGTCAAGCAGGAAGGGCGCTTTCAGCGTTACCGGGCCAACATGCCGTTGATGCTCGATTTGATCGACTATCTGACGGCGGAATGCTGCTCAGGCAACCCGGCGCAATGCTTCGACAGGCTCGTTCTCTCCCCCGGCGCCGATGCGCCTGCTTTCCGCAAACTGAAAGCGCCTGAAAAATGAATGTCCTCTTTCTCTGCACCGGCAATTCCTGCCGCTCGATTCTGGCCGAAGCCACGTTCAATCATCTCGCCCCGGCAGGGTGGCGGGCGACGAGCGCGGGCAGTCAGCCCACCGGCTACGTCCACCCGCGCTCGCTGGCGCTGCTGGCGCGTCAAGGCATCTCGACCGCGGGCTGCCACAGCAAATCATGGGATAGCCTGAGCGTAACGCCGGACATTGTGATTACGGTATGCGCCAGCGCCGCGGGCGAGACTTGCCCGGCCTATCTGGGGCCGGTTCTGCGCGCCCATTGGGGCGTCGCCGACCCGGCTCGCGCGACCGGCGCGGAGGCCGAAATTGACGCCGCCTTGATGACGGCCTACCGCATTTTACGCGGGCGCATCGAGGCATTTTTTGCCTTGCCCCTGGCCCAACTGGCCCAGGACAAAGCCCGCCTCAAAGCCGAGCTTGAGCGCATCGCCGACCAAATCTGAATCACCGGAGAAGATCGCCATGTCCGCCCCATGCGAAATCGCCAGGCCCAGGCCAATGAGCGTCTTTGAGCGTTATCTGACGGTTTGGGTCTTCCTTTGCATCGTCATTGGCATCACCCTGGGTCAATTTTTCCCGGCGGCGTTCCAGGCCATTGGCCGCCTCGAAATCGCCAGAGTCAACCTGCCGGTCGGGCTGCTGATCTGGATCATGATTATCCCGATGCTGGTCAAGGTGGATTTCGGCGCGCTGCACGAAGTTCGCCAGCACCTCCGGGGCATTGGCGTGACGCTGTTCATCAATTGGCTGGTCAAGCCGTTTTCGATGGCTTTTCTCGGCTGGCTGTTCATCCGCCACCTGTTTGCCCCACTCCTGCCCGCCGACCAGATCGACAGCTACATCGCCGGGCTGATCCTGCTCGCGGCAGCCCCGTGCACGGCGATGGTGTTCGTCTGGAGCCGCCTCGCCAACGGCGACCCGCTCTTTACGCTGTCGCAAGTCGCCTTGAACGACAGCATCATGGTCATCGCCTTTGCGCCGCTGGTCGGTTTGCTGTTGGGTATTTCGGCCATCACCGTGCCGTGGGCGACCTTGATAACCTCGGTCGCGCTCTATATCGTCATTCCGGTCATTCTGGCCCAGCTCTGGCGCAAGCGGCTATTGGCCAACGGGCAGGCGGCCTTCGCCGCGGTCATGGCGAAAACCGGCCCGTGGTCAATTGCGGCGCTGCTCGCCACCTTGGTTCTGCTCTTTGCCTTTCAGGGTGAAGCCATCTTGCGGCAGCCGCTGATTATCGCGCTCTTGGCCGCGCCGATCCTGATTCAGGTATTTTTCAATGCGGCTCTGGCCTACTGGCTCAACCGCTTGCTTGGCGAAAAACACAATATCGCCTGCCCTTCGGCCCTGATCGGCGCTTCCAATTTCTTCGAACTGGCCGTTGCCGCCGCCATCAGCCTGTTCGGCTTTGATTCCGGCGCGGCGCTGGCCACGGTGGTCGGCGTACTCATCGAAGTGCCGGTGATGCTGCTGGTCGTGCGCGTGGTCAATGCCTCGCGCCCGTGGTACGAAAAGCGGACGGGCTAATCGGCTCGCCTTGCCGCCGAAAGCTCCGGCGGCGCAAGCCATGCGGTCGCGCAAGCGGCATGGTGGCGGGTTTTTTCATTGCGGTGCAGCCTGCGCCTCCTGATTCTTCAGGCTACGCAGCCGGTTTCTGGCAAAAAAACCGCCGATGCCGCCGCTGCTGGTGTTGGCCGCTGCCTTGCTGTACCACGCCATTGCTTCGGCGGCGTCCTGGGCGACGCCGTGGCCCTGCTCGTAGAGTTCGCCGAGGGCGTATTGGGCGTCGGCATTGCCTTGTTCCGCGGCCTGGCGGTACCACCTGGCGGCTTCGGTCTCATCCTGCCCGACGCCGTGGCCTTTGGCGTACCGATTGCCGAGGGCGTATTGCGCCTTGGCGAGGCCCTGTTCGGCGGCCCGGCGGTGCCAGCGGGCGGCTTCGGCCTCATCCCGGGCGACGCCGCGGCCCTTGCCGTACAGGTTGCCGAGGGCGTATTGGGCCTTGGCGAAGCCCTGCTCGGCGGCCCGGCGATACCATGCGGCAGCCTGGGCGAGATCGCGCGTCACCTTGAAGCCGAGTTCGTAATCGGCGCCAAGGATGAACTGGGCGATGGCGTCGCCTTTTTCCGCCTGCTGGCGCAGTTGGCGCGCCGCCGTTTGCGCCACGCTGCTCGGCACCGGCGTCAGGGTCTGCGCCAGCGGAACGCCTTGGGCGACGGATTGGCGCACCCAGCTCATGGCCTGGGCTTCGTTGCCGAGCGAATAAATCAGGGCGAGAACGAAGGGGTAAGCCAGCGCGTGGCCGCCTTCGTCGGCCTGGTTGAACCACATGGCGGCGAGAAAACCGTTTTTCTCAACGGCTTTGCCATTGAGGTAAGCGAGGCCGAGCCGGAATTGGGCGTCGGCGTCGCCCGCTGCGGCGCGTTTTTGCATGTCCGGCAGGCTGGCGGCGGTAATTTGCGCCAGCGTTTTGTCGATGACCTGAGCGGTGGTCGCCGTCTGCCCGCATACCGGCGCGGCCAGGCAGAGGGCAAGAAAAAAAGCGGCGGCAGCGTTTTTCATGGCGGGTTCGAATCAGGTCAAAAGGATGAAATGTTAGTCCACTTGCGCCGCCAGCGAAGCCGTTCACCGTGACCTTTTCCGCTATCGTCCGTAAAATTTGAGCTTTTGTCTCAATGAGCCGCCACGATGTTCCCGGATTACCTTGAAAAAACCCTCAATGCCCAAGTCTACGATGTCGCCGTTGAAACGCCGCTGGAGCGGGCGGCCAATCTGTCGGGGCGGATCGGCAACGCGCTGTGGTTAAAGCGCGAGGACATGCAGCCGGTGTTTTCCTTCAAGCTGCGCGGCGCTTACAACAAGATTGCCGGGCTGCCCGCCGACAAGCTGAAGCGCGGGGTGATTTGCGCTTCCGCCGGTAACCACGCCCAGGGCGTAGCCTTGGCGGCGGCCAGGGTCGGCTGCCGGGCGGTGATCGTCATGCCCGTGTCGACGCCCGCCATCAAGGTCGAGGCGGTGCGCCAGCGCGGCGGCGAAATCGTGCTCTTTGGCGATTCTTTCGACGAAGCGCACGGGCACGCGCTGGCGCTGGGAAAAAAGGAGCGGCTCACCTTCGTCCATCCCTTCGACGACCCCGACGTGATTGCCGGACAGGGCACGGTGGGGATGGAGATTCTGCGCCAGCATTCGCGTCACGACGGGCCGATCGACGCCGTCTTCTGCGCCATCGGCGGCGGCGGGCTGGCGGCGGGCGTGGCCGCTTACCTCAAGCGTCTGCGCCCGGAAATCAAGGTTATCGGCGTCGAAACCTTCGATGCCGACGCGATGAAACGCTCGCTGGCCGCCGGTCAGCGGGTGCGGCTCGATCAGGTCGGGCTGTTTGCCGACGGCACGGCGGTCAAAGAGGTGGGCGAAGAAACTTTCCGGCTCTGCCGGGAATATCTCGATGAGGTCGTGCTGGTCGACACCGACGCCGCCTGCGCGGCGATCAAGGATGTTTTCGAGGACACCCGCTCGATTCTCGAACCGGCAGGCGCGCTGGCGGTTGCCGGGGCCAAGGAATACGCCCGCCAGCACAAGCTGAAGGGCAAGAATCTGGTGGCTGTGACTTCCGGCGCCAACATGAATTTTGACCGCCTGCGCTTCGTCGCCGAGCGGGCCGAGTTCGGCGAGCGGCGCGAGGCGGTGTTCGCGGTCACGCTGCCGGAACAGCCGGGCGCTTACAGGAAATTCCTGGCCCTCCTGGGCGAGCGCAACATCACCGAATTCAATTACCGCTACCACACTGAGTCCGCCGCTCACGTCTATGTCGGCGTTCAGGTGGCCAACCGCCGGGAATCGCTGAATCTCGCCGGGACGCTGAAAAAGCACGGCTATCCGACGTTGGATCTCTCCGATGACGAAATGGCGAAAAACCACGTCCGTCACATGGTCGGCGGCCACGCGCCGCAAGTCCGCAACAACGGGCTGCGCGAACTGGTGTATCGCTTTGAATTCCCGGAGCGGCCCGGCGCCTTGATGAATTTTCTTGAGCGCATGAGCGCCGGCTGGAATATCAGCCTGTTCCACTACCGCAACCACGG
>JAITMS010000107.1 GCA_031277255.1 Azonexus sp. | reverse complement strand
TCGTCAGCCGTCAAGATAATCTTCGGCGCAACCCGCATGTCACCCTCCGTTCTCCATCTACAGATCATTGTAACGGATATGACTTGTTAAGATTTATTAAGAATACATCATTACACTAGTGCTCAGAGGACAGAAGACGGAGGACAGAAGACAGAGGGGTATTCAGTGGACAGTATTGTTTTGCTTCGCAAAATTCCGCTTCGCGGAACCTTCGGCTGTCCTGCGCCCTGCGGGCTAGTCAGTCAGTTACCGGCGGCTCCGCCGCCGCAAATCAACTGACCACAGATAACAGACCACCCCTCTGTCCTCCGTCTTCTGTCCTCAGTTCTGCAGGAAAGAATCCGCCGCTTCCTGTTTGACCAGGCGGACGATGCCTTCGGCGACGCGGCGGGCACCCAGCGTCTGGGAGTCGATGCCTTCGCTGTATTCGACGATCTGGTAGCTCTGATAGCCTTTTTCTTCCTGCAAGACGCCAGCCCGTCGCTTCAGGACCTGGAGTGATTCGCCAGCGCCGCCGGTGTGAAAACGCTTCATCTTCAAGGACAGGCGGAAGGTGTTGTCGCTCAGCGGCTGTTCCTCGATTTCCCAGTTGGGGGCGAGCGGGTCGTACACGAGGTAAATAGCCGCCGCGACGACCGCCACATTGGCCAGCGTCGATAATTTGATTCCCGTCTCGGCGGTGAGCTGGATCGACTTGTCGGGCAGCAGGGGCGAGCCGCTACAGCCCGCCAAAAGGAATGCGCCGCTGAGAAGAAGGCTGGTCGCCCGCGTTTTCATATGATGTTGAACAGGCTCAACTGGCTGATCGTCCTGAACGACAGTTGCGCCGCTTCCAGTTGCAATTCCAGTTGCGACATTTTCGATGTCGCATCAATGATGTCGAGATCCTGCAAGTCGGAGAGGCGTTGCTCGTACTGGTTGTTGTAACTCTCAGCCGCCACCTGCATGGCGTCGAGGGCGTTCATGCGGCCGCCGAGCGAAGCGCGGACGACCCCGGTGTGGTCGATCATCGATTGCGTGTCGGTCAGGGACTGCTGATAGTCCGTCAGATTGAAAGGGCTGCCGCTGAGGTTGTCGATCAGGTTCTGGACGCTGTCGAACATGCTGCGCCCGGTCGGGTTGCCCTGGGCGTCGCGCACCTGCATGAAGGTGGCGAGGCCGTTTTCCGAGGTGGCCATGGCCCGTGAGCCGCTGACTTGCAGGGATTCGACGCCGGCATCGCCGTTATAGCTGACATAGGGGCCGGAGCCGAGCGAATACGGCGGCGTCGCTGCGGTATTGATGGTAAACGGCTGGGTCGAGGTGCTGTAACCGGCAAAGATGTATTTGCCCGTGCCGTCCTGGGTATTGGCGAGGTCAATCAGGCTTTGCAGTTGCTGCTTGAGTTCTTCGGCAATCTGGCCGCGCTGCATGTCATCGTAGGTGCCGTTGCCCGCATCAACGGCGTTTTCATAGATCGACTGCAACACGTCATGGACATTGGCCAGGGTCGAATCGACAAAGTTGAGCTTGCCGTTGGCGTTCTTGATGTTGTCGATGAACTGCGCGTTGACGTTCTGCGCCTGCGTCGTCTTGAGCGCCTCGGAAGCGCCGATCGGATCGTCCTGCGGCGACAGGATGCGCTTCATGGCCGTCATCTGCTGTTGCAGCTTGTACATGTCCGAGGTCACCTTTTGCATCCCGATGGTGCCCGAATTGAAGATTTGCGCGGTGCTGACTCGCATGATCGTCACTCCTTCTAGATCGACAGCAAGGTGTCGAACAATGTGCTCTGGATCTGGATGATTTTTGACGCCGCCTGATAAGCCTGCTGGTATTTGAGGAGATTGGCCGCTTCTTCATCGAGATTGACGCCGGAAAGCGCCTGCTGCGTTTCCACGGCCTGGTTGTAAATGGCGGTCTGGGCGTCAAGCTGAATCTTCGCTTCGCGCGTCTCAATCCCGTTGGCCGAAACCATTCTGGCGTAAGAATCCTGGAAATTCGAGACGCCGCCTTCCATCGTCTTTTGTGTTTGCAGATTGCCAAGGAGCAGGATATTGCGGCCATCCTGCACGCCGTCGACATTTCTGTCGATGGTGAAGCTGTCGCTGCCGCTGGCGGGCGGCGCGCCGGAGACGCTGAAATACATGCCGTCGTAATTGAAGCCGGTCAGCGTGGCGCTGCCGTTGGTCAGGGCGATGTTGCCGGGGCCGGTCGCCTGCGTGCCATCGGAATAAACCGCCGTCCACACGCCGGGCACGCCCTGCAAGTCGGTGGCCGTCGCCGTCAGCGTCAGCGCCGCCGTGGGCGCGGTGTAGCCGACGCCAGCCAGACCTTGGGAAATGCTCAGGGTGCCGGTGTTGGCAATGTCCGGCGTCACCGCGACCGGCCCCGCTGCCGCGACCAGGCGGGGATCGGCGACGATGTTCTGATTGACGCGGATGGTTTCGGCGGCGGTGGCATAGGGCTTCAAGATGAATTTGTCGCCGTTGTTGCCGACTGCGCTGATATTGAGGTCGATGCCATCGAAATTGACCGCTCCGGCGCCGACTCCGCTAGCGACGACGGCGTTGTCGCTGAGGCGGGTCACGCTATAAGCGCCGCCCGCGCCAAAGCTGACCTGATAATCGCTGGCCATCAGGTCGGTGGTGAAATTACCGCTGTAATCCGGCGGCTGCGGCGCGTTCGGCGGCGCGAAAGTAGCCGAAACGCTGCCGCTGCCGGTGTTCTGGTAATTGGGCGTCACCGGCAGCGGCGTCGCCGTGGTCAGCGAGAACAGATTGCTGGCAAAGCCGGGGTCGCCTGCGACATTGCCGAGCAGATCCTGACCGAGCGCATGTTGGGCATTGAGGGTCAGGCTGAGCGAGACAGCCAGACGACCGAGTTGATTTTCGACGCTGACGAGCGAATCGCGGGCGGCCAGAACGCCCGCCAGTTCGCCGCCGGTAATGAGGGCATTGGGCAATTCGACCGCCCCGCCGGAATTGAGTTTGAGGCCGACGGCGGTTTTCGTCGGATCGGCGGCTGAGGGCATCGCCACCAGTTCCTGAGCGCGCGCGCCAGCCACCAATTGCTGCCCTGAACCGAAGTAGACGTTGTAACTGCTGTCGGTATTGATTGATGTCGTCACGCCGACCAACTGACCCAACTGGGAAATCAGGAGATCGCGCTGGTCGAGCAGGTTGTTGGGCTGATGCCCGCCGGAAGCGCCGAAGGCGAGGACGATTTGCTGGTTGAGGTCGGCAATCTGCGCGGCGTAGGAATTGATCTGGCCGACACTGTCCGTGACGCGGCCATTGATTTCGCTCTTGATTTCGGCGACGCGGCCATTCACCGACTGGAAGCGTTCGGCCATCGTCTGCGCCGAGGAAACCAGACTCTGCCGCGCCGCCATCGAGGACGGATCAGCCGACACCGTCTGCACGCCAGCAAAGAAATTCTGCAAGGCCGACGACACGCCCGCATCGGCGTCAGCCAGAAGGTTGTCAATCTGGGCCAGATAACCGTAAGCGGCATTGAGCGTACTGACCCTGGTCTGCGCCGTATTGACCTGTTGCGCCAGATAGGCGCTGTACATGCGCTCGATGGTCGTCACCCGCACCCCGGTGCCGATGGCGCCCGCGCCGGAATTGACCGAAATATTGGTCGCCTGCAACACACGCTGGCGGTTATAGCCGGGCGTACTCGCATTGGTGACGTTGTTCGATGTCGTCAACAAATTGAGTTGGGCGGCATTCATGCCGCTGATCGCAATACCGAATAATCCTGAACTCATCATGCACCTCTCTGAGGTATAACGGCTAAACAGCCAAAAAATTTAGCCGTTCAACCAATCAAGGCCTGGCGCAGGGTCGGGCCGTTGATGATGCGGGCGAGCTTGTCGGCGTACATCGGGTCGGTGGCGTACCCTGCCTGCTGTAAACGTCGAGCAAACTCCGTGCCATCCTGCGCGCCGATGACGGCGCCATAACGGCTATTGTCGCGCAAAAGACTGGCGTAATCACGGAAACTTTCGGCATAGGAGCCATAGGCGCGGAAACGCTCGACCACTTGCTGCGGCTGGCCGTTGATGTATTCGGTGGTGGTGGCTTCGACCGTCGGCCCGTTCCAGTTCTGACCGGCCTTGATGCCGAACAGGTTGTAGCTGGGCGAACCGTCGGCGTGGCGGATCTCGCTCTTGCCCCAGCCGCTCTCCAGCGCCGAATGGGCGACCAGAAACTGCGGCGGAATGCCGGTCGAGCGCGAGGCTTCGACGGCATGCGGCCAGACCCGGTTGGCAAAATCGCGGGCGGTCGCCGGAACCTCGCCGCCAGCGCCGCCAGAGGCCACGGTTTTCGGCTGCGCCGCGTAATCCGCCGAAGTTGGCAGCATGGAAGGCACCGGGGCATGACGCCAATGCCGGTCATCGGCAGCGGCAAGCGGCAAGGCCGAGACGGCAGCCTTTGCCGCCGCCTCGCCGGGCGCTGCCAATTGGTCGCCGCTGGCGAGATTTTTGCCAAGCTGCTGTTCGATCAGTTTGGCAAAGCCGAGTTTGCCGCTGGCGGCCACGTTCTGCGCCATCTGCTGATCGAGCAGCGAGGTATAAAGGCGGGTCGCCTCGCTGTCGAACATACCGTCCTGCGGTACCGTGTCGCGCATGCTTTTCATCACCATCTGGACAAACATCTGCTCAAACTGCCGGGCCGCCGCCTGCAAGCCTTGCTGTGGATTCTTGGCGAACTGGCCGCGCAAATCCTGCGCCGCTTGCGGGTCAAACGCCGCCCGGTTCGGGGTATTCTGAATCTTGATCGCCATGCTCGGCCTCAGATCACTTCAAGTTCGGCCCGCAGCGCCCCCGCCGATTTCATGGCCTGGAGAATGGCCAGCAAATCGAGCGGATTGGCGCCCAAGGCGTTGAGCGCCTTGACCACGTCGGCGAGATTGGCCCCGGCCTTGACCGAAATCAGGCTCTCGCCGTCATTTTCCTGCTTGACCTGGATATTGGCGGGCTGCGCCAGACGCGGCTGCGCGCCTTCGACCACCACCGAAAGATTGCCGTGGGCGATGGCGCAGGCTTCGATGCTGACGCGCTGGTTCATCACCACCGAGCCGGTGCGCGGATTGATGACGACCTTGGCGACAGCAGCCTGACGCGGCACCTCAAGATTATCGACGCGACCGAGAAAAGCCACCCTGGCGCTTGGCTCGTCCGGCGCGCGGACGGCGAGGCGGCGGCCATCGAGGGCCTGGGCCGTGCCTTCGCCCAGCGCCTTGTTGATGGTATCGACCACGGCCTGAACATTGCCGAAATCGCTTTCCGCCGTTTCGTAATAGACATAGCCGCCCTGACCGACCGGCG
>JAITMS010000104.1 GCA_031277255.1 Azonexus sp. | reverse complement strand
CCGCCCGATGTGGGGAAATGGCTTCCGGGCTACGCCCTGCACCTATTTCCCCACATCGGTCAAAGCGGACAATTCATGTGCTACAAAACCGGACAAATCTATTTGTTGCCAACAGCCTTATGGCTCTTTGCCGCTTGCCTTTTGTGATAGACTCTCTGGTTTTGGCAAGGCTTTTCGGCATTTTCCGGGAGCTATGGAGAGGATTATCATGGCTGAAACCACCACGGCCTCCGGCCTGATTGTTGAAGATCACGTCATTGGCGAAGGGGTCGAAGCCAGGGCGGGCGATCACGTCGTCGTCCATTACACCGGCTGGCTGACCGATGGCCGCCAGTTCGATTCGAGCAAGGATCGTGGCGACCCGTTTGCTTTTCCGCTCGGTCAGGGCCACGTCATCGCCGGTTGGGATGAAGGCGTCCAAGGCATGAAGATTGGCGGCAAACGCCAACTGACCATCCCGCCGCACCTCGGCTACGGCGCGCGCGGCGCGGGCGGGGTGATTCCGCCGAACGCGACGCTGGTTTTTGCCGTGGAACTCCTGGCCATTCAATGAGCGGCAAGGGGCGCGGCAAAACGGAGCCGCCGCCCGCCACGGCGGCGGAAGATCCTTGGGCGAAGTGGCGGTCAGAAGACACGGGGCAGAAGACGGAAGACAGTCAGTTACCGGCGGCAAAGCCGCCGCCAATCGACAGTCCTCCGAACAGGGGAGAGGGGCTTGCAAGGCCGCCGCGCCTCGACGGCACCTTGAGTCCGCTCAAAAAGACAGCAAGCCGCAAACCCGTCCCCGTCCGCTCGCCAAGTCATCAAACCCGCGCCGCCGCGCCAAAACCTGCCGCGCCGGTCAGCGTACCGCCGCTCGCCCCGGCTGGCGTTCGCCTTGCCAAGATCATGTCCGAGCGCGGCCTCTGTTCGCGGCGCGAGGCGGATGTGTGGATCGAGCGCGGCTGGGTTTGGGTCGATGGCGAGCCGGTGACGACGCTTGGCGCGCGCATCGACCCGGCGGCGGAGATTACGATTTCGCGGGAAGCCGAGCGCGATCAACAGCGGCAGGTGACGATCCTGCTGCACAAGCCGGTCGGCTACGTCTCCGGCCAGCCGGAGCCGGACTGCCAGCCTGCCGTGACGCTGATTTCGGCGGCCAACCAGATGCGGCAAGCGGGCGACCCGCCCTTCAAACCGTGGATGCTGCGCGGTCTGGCCCCCGCCGGGCGGCTCGACATCGACTCGACCGGCCTCTTGGTACTGACGCGGGATGGCCGCATCGCCAAACAATTGATCGGCGAAGACAGCGCGATTGAAAAGGAATATCTCGTCCGCGTCAGCGGCGACATGATCGCGGGCGGCCTCGAACGCCTGCGCCACGGCCTCGAACTCGACGGCAAGCCGCTCAAACCCGCCTGGGTCAAGCAATTGAACGCCGATCAGTTGCACTTCATCCTCAAAGAAGGCAAAAAACGCCAGATCCGCCGCATGTGCGAACAGGTCGGTTTGTGCGTCATCGGCCTGAAGCGGGTACGCATCGGCAAAATCCGCCTGGGCGACCTGCCGCTCGGCCACTGGCGCTTTTTGCGGGCGGACGAACGGTTCTGAAATAGCGCCGCTTTCTGGCGCAAGCCTTCAATCATCAAGGAGTTGCCACGTGAGCGAACAACAGCCCAGGGTCAAACTGTTCGAGTCCCACCAAGTCCGCGCCGAATGGGACGAGGACAAGGAAAAATGGTGGTTCTCGGTACTCGACATCATCGCCATACTCACCGATCAATCGGATTATCAGAAGGTCAGAAACTACTGGAAGTGGCTGAAGAAAAAGTTGACCGATGAGGGCAGTCAGTTGGTTAGTGCCACTAACCAACTGAAGTTGCGCGCCGCCGATGGCAAGCTCTACAAGACCGACGTAGCCGACACCGAGCAGATTCTACGGCTCATCCAGTCCATCCCCAGCAAAAAGGCCGAACCCTTCAAGCTGTGGCTGGCGCAAGCAGGCAGTGAGCGCATTGACGAAACCGTTGACCCGGAGCGTTCCATCGACCGCGCCATCCAAAACTACCGCCGCCTTGGCTACAGCGAAAACTGGATCAACCAGCGCATCAAATCCATCGAGGTGCGCAAGGCGCTGACCGACGAGTGGGACAAGTCCGGCGTACAACGCGGGCAGGAATACGCCACGCTGACCGACCTGATGAGCAAAACCTGGAGCGGCCTGACCACGCGCGAATACAAACGGCACAAAGGGCTGAAAAAGGAGAATTTGCGCGACAACATGACCAATACCGAATTGGTGTTGAACATGCTGGCCGAAGTGGCGGCCACCGATATTTCGCTGGTACGCAATCCGCAAGGTTTGAACCAGGCCGCCCAAGTCGCCGTGGAAGGCGCCCAAACCGCCAGGGCGGCACGTCTGCAACTGGAAAAAAGCACCGGCAGACCAGCGGTCAGCGCGGCGAACGCGAAAACCATCGGCACACGGCAACTGCCCGGGAAGAAGAAATCGTGACCAGAGAAAAGCAGGCCTCAGCCAAGGCCATCGCCTTCTCGTACACCGGCGACCGGCGTTAGCCGCTGCTTGCCTGCGCTCGGCAGATTGACTCAGGCCGGGCGCGTCGGCGGCATCATCAGGCATTCGCCTTCGACCACCACTTTGCCGCCGACCGTGCACACGGTGTCGAGGGCGACGCGGTTTTTGGCGACATTGACTTCCTTGACGGTAACGGTGGCGGTGACGGTGTCGCCGGGGCGGACCGGGGCTTTGAATTTGAGGGTTTGCGACAGATAGATGGTGCCGGGGCCGGGCAGGCGGGTGCCGAGGACGGCGGAGATGAAGCCCGCCGACATCATGCCGTGGGCGATGCGGCCGCCGAACATCGTGGTTTTGGCGTATTCCTCGTTGATGTGGGCGGGGTTGAAGTCGGTGGAGACGCCGGCAAAGAGGATGATGTCGGCTTCGGTGACGGTTTTGGCGATGCTGGCGCTCATGCCGGGCGTCAGGTCGTGAATGGTGTAGAAGTTCATGGCAGTCTCCTGAGAATTATCGGGTCGAGCGGATTCACTCTAGCACGAGATTTGCGCCGCCATCGCGTCTAACGAAAGCCGGGCAGCCAGCCCGATTGCTGATGGCCCCAGACCGGCTCCAGCGCGCCTTGAAACAGCGCCTCGATGACCGGCGGCTCCGGCCACGGCTCGTTCATGAAGGTGAGGCCGATTTCTTCGACCGTGCGCCCTGACCAATAGTGCTCGGCGACTTCGTCGAGGGCGGCGAGCGAGAGGCTGTGCGGCAGGCGCAGGTAGTCGAGCCAACTGGCGTCATGGAAGGAGCAGATATAGGCGCTGCGGGCGCTGGCGCAGACGAGGTTTTTGCCGAAGACGCGCTGCGGATATTTGTGCCGGAAAGTCATCGCGTCGGTGCGCGTGGCAAAGAGCAGCAGGGCGTGCAGGCGGCTGGGGAAGTGGTTGTAGCGGCGCTGGCGGAAATATTCGAGGTGATATTCGGCAAAGTAGTTCTGTACCGACAGCAGTTGGTCATCCGGCGTCGGCGCGCCGCCTTCGGGCGTTGCCAGCGTGCTGCCGAAGGGGCTGCCCTTGAGGATGTCCCAGCCGGGCAGCTCGGAGCCGGGTTCGAGCCAGCAGAACAGTTCCAGCGTCGCGGTGTCTTTAATCAGGTTGTCCATCAGAAACGGCTGACGGCGGGCGCCGCCAAATATCAGCGATAGACCAGAACCGGCACCTTGGAATGCGTCAGCACCTTGTTGGTTTCGCTGCCCAGAAGAAAGCCGCTGATGCCGCGGCGGCCATGCGAGGCCATGAAGATCAGGTCACAGCCGGACTGGTTGGCGGCTTCGATGATCGCTTCGTAGGGCACATCGCTGGTGGCGGTGGCGATGTTGCATTCGACGCCGTTTTCGGCGCACAGGGCTTTGATCGCGCCGAGGTATTCGTTGGCTTGCTGGGCGGCCATGTCGGCAAATTTTTCCGGCGTCGTCGGGTCAATCAGCGCGCCTTCGCCGAAATAGGCGATGGGGTATTCCGGCTTGGCAAAAAAGGCCGTGACGCGGGCGCCGCTTTCCTTGGCGAAGATGACGGCGCGGCGGGCGGCGGCCTGGGACAATTCCGAGCCGTCGGTCGGAACGAGGATGTGCTTGAACATGGGTAAGCTCCTTGAAAGCGGCTGCCGTACTTGAGGTTCGGCCTGATGATCCGGGCCGATGCTACGCCAAGTCGGGCCGATTTGAAACTGGCGGGCGCTGCCGGAGCGGTATCGGGCGCGCCGGGGCTGGCGCGGCGCGATCCGGCCCGCCTACTAATTTACCTTTCAATCCAGGGGTCGATGACGCGCAATCCCGCCGCCACAAAAGGGCTGGTGTCATGTGTGGCGACCATAAGCCCATGCGCGGCGGCGATGGCCGCAATGTAGCCATCGGCCACGCCAATGCCCTTGCCTGCGGCTCTTGCTTGCGCCATCAGACCGGCATAGGCCCGCGACGCATCAAGATCAAAGGAGAGGATGCGGCCGGTAAAAACAGGCAAGATTTTTTTCTCCAGACGTTCCTGATAGAGGGTGCGCCGCTTGCCCGCCGGCATTGCCGCCACGCCAAAACGCAGTTCGGCCACGGTGATGGCCGACAGATACAGCGTTTCGACAAGCTGCGCATCGACCCAGGCCAAGACATCGGGATTGGGCAGGGGCCGCCAGAGTTCGGAAATGACATTGGTGTCGAGAAGGATCATCAATCAAAGCTCATCGGTTCAGCCGGAGCCTTGTCGCGGATCTGCTTGATTTGCTCTATCTCGGTATCCGTCAGCCCGCCCCCTTCGCGGGCGATGGATGCCAGGAGCGAGCCAAGTTTCAGGCGGCTATCCGGCATCGCCGCCTGCGCCAGGATGGCCCGTATCTCGGCCTCGGCGCTCCGGCTGTGCCTGGTCGCGCGCGCCCGAAGGGCGCGATGAACCTCGTCCGGGACGTTACGGATGGTGATTGACGGCATTGCCTTTTTCCTCGAAGGTGATTGCATAATCTTACAATGCAAGCATTGTTTCGTCGACCGCCGCCGCCCGCTTCGATTCGTCTGTCTGTTGGCAACAAATAGATTTGTCCGGTTTTGTAGCACATGAATTGTCCGCTTTGACCGATGTGGGGAAATAGGTGCAGGGCGTAGCCCGGAAGCCATTTCCCCACATCGGGCGGTCG
>JAITMS010000091.1 GCA_031277255.1 Azonexus sp. | reverse complement strand
CCCTTCGTCTTGCTTCATCTCTACGCCCAAATATCAGGAGTAGACGACTTTCTTCAGAGGTTTACAAGCCCCTCTCATAAGTTATTGAAGGTTAACGAGTTTTGGTGCTCCGGCCCTGCTTGCTGCCCGCTTGCTGCTTGCCTTGCCCTGATGATTGTCGCTGTCGGCAGTCTCGCTGCTGGTCTATTGGCGAATATATGGGTATCCTGTTTTTCCATGGAAAACACCGCCGAATCCGCCCCCCTATCAGCGGCCAGCACCGACATCCAGAGCATTCTTGAGTGGCTGGCGACGGAACATGGTCATCGCAGCAGCCACGACGCCGACCAGCTTTATGGTCAGTTGTTCAAACTGCGCAATGCGCCGCTGCCGCTCCCTCAGCGCATCAAATTGCTCGATCTCTTGCACAGCCATGTCGAAGGCGTCGTCAGGGCCGAATTGCAGAGCTTCGAAAATACGTCGCTGCCCGCCGGACGCCGACTTCGCCAGCGGATCAGGCGGATCACCCGGCTGCTGGGGGCGTTGTCCCAGGATTATTTCGCTGCCCTGGCCAAACTGCTCGAATCCGGCGGCGGCAATGCGCTGGCTGCCCCGTTGCTGCACGCCATGCAGGCCCTCATCTGGCAAATCAGGATCAGTCATCTCCTCGCCGCGCCAACCGGGGTGGGCCTGTGGCGGCAACTGCACAGCGCCTTCCGCACCGCCCGCCGCCTCGGTCTGGAAACCCTGGCCGGTCCGCGCGGCGGCCCCAGCATCCTGCGCGTCTACAGCAACATCCTGCTCGCCGCGATTGCCCTGCCCGCTTCTTTTTCGGCGGCTGAACTGCTGTTCATCTCGGATTACATTGAAGGCAGCCCGCTTTCGCTCGATCTGTCGGCAATACCGCCAGCCAGCGCCGATAGCGTGTTCTGGATTGATCCTGAGCGGGATTCTCCCGCGCAGGCCATGGTTCGCCGGATACCGACGCGCCACTCGCAGCCCCTCTATTTTTCCGCCGCCGCCATCGCCGCTGAAACACACCGCCAACTCGACGAACTGGCGGGCAACGCCAGCGCCGCTTCGCTCAGGCTGCCCGCCTTGGCCGAAACCCGCTCCGGTCAGAGCATTCTCCGGCGGCTTGGCGAACGCTGGGGCAAACCGGCCAAGCGGCGTTTCGTGCGGCGGCGGCAGTTTGCCCGCGTCAATCTCTGCCCCGGTCTTGACAATCTGTGGCGTCTGATGCGCCACAGCGAGCCGCCGCCGGAACTGAGCGAATGGATGGTGCTCAATGAAAGCCCGGAAGGTTACGCGCTGATGCACGTCAAAGGCGGCACCGATGGCCTGCATATTGGCGATGTCGTCGCCGTGCAGACCATCGGCGAAGCCGAGGACGAGCCGAAACCGTGGTGCGTCTGCCTGATTCGCTGGGCCATTTCGGACAACCCGGAGCATATCGAACTGGGTTTGCAATTGATTGCTTCACGCGCCATCGCCGCCGAAATCAGCCAGCCCGACAAGCTCGACGCCCACCGCGTAACCGCCCTGATTCTGCCGGAAACCCTGCCGCTGAGGCCGTTCGAGTCACTCCTGGTGGCTTCCGGCCAGATCGAAAATGGCAACACGCCGCTGGTTCTGCTGGTTGAACAGGACAACCTCCTGATCCGCGAAATCCACGCCGGCGAACCGGCTGAGCAGACCTGCAATATCGACCTGTTCAACGTCGCCCGGAGCGGTTCAGCGCCCGTAGCGGTTGAGCCGGGCGGCGAGGAGGCCGCGGAATAGCGTGTCAGGCTGGAATCTGGAATAAAGGAGCGCCAATGATTAACGGTGCCGAAAAAGAAGAATACTCGCAACTCCTTCGCTACCTTGAATATCCCCTACACGAACTACCAGCAGGTGTTCTCTATGACGCAAATGGAGCAAATGAGAAGAAATGTGCGGAACTAATGAAAGACACCTACCGCTTAGAGGAGCTTGCCGCAAAAATGGGTTCCAGTATTTCGGAATTCATAGCTACTTGTCGTTGGCACTATGAACGCTACCCTCACTATCTGGGGCGGCACAAGCACTTTGGTAGTTACAAAAACCACATGACAAAATACAATGCGCCAGCCAAAACAAAAGCCTAACGTTGCATCCAACCCGGACGCGCCTACGGCGCGCCGGTTATAGTTAAGTCTCTATTAAATCGGACATAAATTATCACTTGTATGAGAGCTATTGAGAGGTTTGGAGATGGCCTACAGTGAGAATTTGAAGCGAAGGGTGCTGGCTTACGTGGCTGCGGGTGGTGGCAAGCTTGAGACGTCGAGGTTGTTTTCGGTGGCTCGCTCGACGGTTTATGTTTGGCTTGGTGAGCCGGATCATCAAAGAGGCAAGCCTGGTCCGAAGACGGGCTACAAGATTGACCGAGACAGGCTGGCGGCGCTCATTGCCGAGCAGCCTGATTTGTTACAGCGAGAGATGGCCCGGATGATGGGTGTCAGCTGTAATGGCATCAGTCAGGCGCTCAAGGCGATGGGCGTTAGCCGTAAAAAACGCTGCGCTACGCCCAGGCGCTGACGTTGGCGGGTATTGAGAAACGCAAGCGCTACCTGCGCCGCCACTGGCGGGCAAAATGTCAGGGGCGTCCGCTGGTCTATCTTGATGAAACCGGTTTTCTACCGACGACCCATCGCACGCATGGCTGGGCGCTCAGGGGTAAAAAGGTTCACGGGCGACAAAGCGGCCAGCAAAGACCGCGCACCAGTCTGATCGGGGGGTACTGCAACCATAAGCTACTGGCCCCCATGCTCTTCGAGGGTAACTGCAACACGGCGGTGTTCAACCGGTGGCTTGAAGAGATGTTGCTCCCCGGACTCGCCACCGGCAGCCTGATCGTGCTCGACAACGCTGCCTTTCACAAATCCGAGAGAACCCGGCAGATCGTTGAGAAACACGGCTGCCAACTCCTCTATCTGCCTCCCTACAGTCTCGATCTCAACCCCATCGAGAAACTCTGGGCCAACCTCAAGCGCCGATGGCAAACAGTCGGCAAATCGTTGGAGGAATTGATCGCTGTGTCCGATTATTGAGGAGATTGACTATAA
>JAITMS010000033.1 GCA_031277255.1 Azonexus sp. | reverse complement strand
CCCGCCGAGGAAAAATCCCCTTCTTCGGCAAAGTACGGCCCCTTGCGGTAATGGATGCGCTCGACCAGTTCGGGAATGAGAAAATTGAGATCGCTGTAGCCCTGACCGTGAGCGTGACTGGGCATATTGACCGGCACGCCGCCAACCCAGGTGGCGAAATCGGTGCCGTGGTCGAGATTGAAACCGCGCAGGAAATACTGATTGGCCTTGCCGTCGCCCGCGTGTTGCGTGACGATCAGGCCCGGCACCATCTCCAGCGCCTCGCCGGGGCGCAGCAGCGGCACCGCCGCCAGACGCTGGTTGGCGACCACGCCTTCGCTGCCGGATGCCGCAATGCCTTCGAGATTTTCCGTCTGGGCGCGGACTTCCACCGACGACAGCTCGGTCGTTTCGGCGGCAGGCGCGGCGCTGGCCACGGCCAGCGCGTATGAACAAATCAGTTTTTTTCTTAAGAGCATGGCAAAAAAAGGCCGGTTTACCCGGCCCAATCCCCCAAAATTGATTTTTTTAAGCAGCGACTGGTCGCCGCGTCAGGCGCACGGCCATGACGAAACTGAGCGCGATGACGGCCACCAGCGCCGCACCGAAAGCCAGTTCCTTGCCGTCACTCCAGGCGTCGATGGCGGGCAACAGCAACTTGGCCGCGCCAAAGGCGGCGACCAGCAGGCTGACGCCGGAAACGACCAGCCCCATGACGCGCGAGGCGATCAACGCCACCTGATCGGCGCGGGCAATGAGGCGGGCAATCCACAGACCGTTGATGCCGTCGGTCAGCAACATCCCCGCCGTAAACAGCGCCGCCAGCAGCAAGGCGTGTTGCCAGCCGCCGAATTGCGTCGCCGTCAGCGCAAAAAAAGCCGCCTGCGACAAGGTATCGAAAGAAAGCGCGAACAAAGCGCCGACCAGCGCCACCAGCGCCGGATGCGAGACATGGCGGAGGCTGCCGAGGAGCCGCCCCTTGAGGCCGATCGGCTGCACTATCTGATCCGGCTCGGCGCGCAGCACGGCAGCCAAGTTGAGGCCGCCCAAGGCGAGCAGAAAAACGATCGAAATCACCGCGCCGAGCAGACCGAACCACGCCGGCACTTCCCACCGCCCGGCCAGCGCCGAGACGCCGAGGGCAATGCTCAGCACCACCGCGCCGTGGCCGAGTGAGAACAAAGTGCCGCAATAACGCGCCAGCAGGGGCCGGGAACGGGCGTTGTAACGGGTCAGGCCATCGATGGTGGCAAGGTGGTCGGCGTCGAAGCCGTGCTTCATGCCGAGCACGAAAGTGAGCAGTAGCAGCGACAGCCAGTCGGTCGGCAGGGAATCCATGACAAGTCTCCGTATGAAATATTTTTTTATTTTCATACAAAACCCGTGCCAGCTTGTAGCCTATTGATTCGTATTGAATTTCACACCAGATCGGCGGGCGGAGCGGTCAATGACTTTCCAGTCGCGGCAGCAAAATGAATGGGCTGTCGCCGTCGATGCCGGGTCAGGCCTGAGCGCCGGAATGTCGCCTGCAATCGGTTGAGATGAAACACCCGCTCAAGCCCGCAAATACCCGGCGGCGTCGAGCGCGAAGTAGGTCAGGATGCCGTCAGCGCCAGCCCGTTTGAAGGCGAGCAGGCTTTCGAGAATGACCGCTTCCTCAACGAGCCAGCCATTCTGCGCCGCTGCTTTCAGCATGGCGTATTCGCCGCTGACCTGATAGGCGTAGGTCGGCACTTTGAAGGTTTCCTTGACGCGGCGGACGATGTCGAGATAGGGCATGCCGGGCTTGACCATGACCATGTCGGCGCCTTCGTCAAGGTCGAGGGCGACTTCGCGCAGCGCCTCGTCGCTGTTGGCCGGATCCATCTGGTAGGTGTATTTGTTGCCTTTGCCAAGATTGCCGGCGGAACCCAGGGCGTCGCGGAAGGGGCCGTAGAAGCTGGAGGCGTATTTGGCCGAGTAGGCGAGAATGCGCGTGTAGATCAGGCCGTTTTCTTCCAGCGCCGCGCGGATGCGGCCAATGCGGCCGTCCATCATGTCCGACGGGGCGACCACGTCGACACCGGCGGCGGCGTGACAGAGCGCCTGACGGGTCAGTACGGCCAGCGTTTCGTCATTGAGGACGTAGCCGCTGGCGTCGATCAGGCCATCCTGGCCGTGGCTGGTGTAGGGGTCGAGGGCGACGTCGGCGATGACGCCGAGATCGGGAAATTCGCGTTTCAAGGCGCGCACGGTTTGCGGCACGAGGCCGTCGTCGTTGTAGGCTTCTTCCGCGCCAAGTGATTTCTTCGCCGGGTCGATCACCGGAAACAGCGCCAGCGCCGGAATGCCGAGTTTGGCGGCGCGTTCCGCCGTGCGCAGCAGCGCGTCCAGCGATTGCCGCTCGACGCCGGGCATCGAGGCGACTTTTTCGACCCTGCCCGCGCCTTCGAGGACGAAAACCGGGTAGATGAAATCGTCGGGCGTCAGCGCCGACTCGCGCATCAGGCGCCGCGAAAAATCGTCCCGGCGCATCCGGCGCATCCGTGTGCCGGGGAAAATGCCTTTGCCATTACTCATGCTGCGCACCTCACTCAATTTAAATATTGAAAAATTCAATTTGCATGGAACCTTCTGTCATAATTTATGTCAAAATAATCTAGACGGTATGCGCCGTCTCCCGCTTCATCTCCCTGAGCGGGTGTCTTGACCATGTCAAGACATTTTGGCCCCCGGACCCCCCTTATCCGGGGGCATTTTGTTTTCTGGCCCATCCGGGCTATCCGTCGGCAGGTCGAGCCAGCGGGCGAACACCGCCTCGGCTTCGGCGATGCCGGTTTTTTTCAGGCTGGAAAAGAGTTGCGCCGAATGTTGCCCGGCATCGCCCCAGAGCGCCAGTTCGGCCTTGACCGAACGGAGCGTCCGGGTCTGCTCCTGCCGACTCAGCTTGTCGGCCTTGGTCAGCAGGATGTGGATGGGCCGCCCGCTTGGCCGGAACCAGTCGATCAGCCGCAGGTCGAGGTCGGTCATCGGGCGGCGGGCGTCCATGATGACGGCCAGCCCCGCCAGTTGCTCGCGCCCGCCGAGATAGGGGCCGATCAGTCCCGCCCATTGGGCGCGGATCGCCTCCGGCGCTTTGGCGTAGCCGTAGCCGGGCAGATCGACGAAATACTTGCCCTCGGCCAGCGCAAAGTAATTGAGGTGCTGGGTGCGCCCCGGCGTTTTGCTGACGAAAGCCAGCCGCGTCCGCCCAGCCAGGGCGTTGATGGCCGACGACTTGCCGGCGTTGGAGCGACCGGCAAAGGCGATTTCGCGGCG
Source organism: Azonexus sp. (assembly GCA_031277255.1). Classification (GTDB taxonomy): domain Bacteria; phylum Pseudomonadota; class Gammaproteobacteria; order Burkholderiales; family Rhodocyclaceae; genus Azonexus. The sequence continues at coordinate 22,006 of JAITMS010000033.1, read as the reverse complement.
GGCATCGCTCGGTAAATCACGAAGATTGGCCACGGTGACATGAAAAACCGCGCGCTGGAACAGAGGCATAAACAACTCGGAGAACCCGACACAGCGGGCGAAGTGCTATAGAATAGCAGGTTTGATGTCCCCCGTTCCGGCCAAAAGCGCCCACCCATGCGTACAAGGAGCTTGTAAATGATTCGTTCCGCGGCAATGGCAATTCTTCTTGCGACCACGGCCATCGCTCAGGCAGCCGAAGGCGAAAAAGCCAAGGCTGATCCGGCTCAGGGCAAGGTCCTTGCCGAAACGATCTGCGTTGCCTGCCACGGCGTCGACGGCAATAGCGAGTTGGCCGAAAACCCGAAACTGGCTGGCCAGATCGAGGAATATATCTACAAGCAATTGAGCAATTTCGTGCCGGTCGGCGACAAGCCTGCGCTACGCGACAACCCCATCATGTTCGGCATGGCGTCGACGCTGGACGAAGAAGGCAAGCGCAACGTCGCCGCCTGGTTCGCCAGCCAGAAGCTCGCCCCGGCTGCCGTTCAGGACGCAGCCAAACTCCCTCTCGGCCAGCGCCTGTGGCGGCAGGGCGACCACAAAAAGAGCGTTCCGGCCTGCGCCGGTTGCCACGGCCCGACCGGCGCCGGTATGCCTGCCCAGTATCCGCGTCTGGCCGGGCAATTTCCCCAATACACAGCGACGCAACTGAAGGCTTTCCGCCTTGAAGGGCGCGGCAACGACCCGGAAAAAATGATGCGCATGATCGCCGCCAAGCTCTCCGACGCTGAAATCGAGGCCGTTTCCGAATACGCCGCCAGCCTGCGTTGAGCGGCAGCGGCGGCTGTCTTTTTGGGCTTGGCAGTCCCATGCCACGGCGATAGACTAGCCGGACAACAGTCACTGAAGGAGGAGCCGATGACAACGCTGAAACAACTGCTGGCTGAAAGACCTCGCCCGCTCGCCTGTGTCGCCCCCGGTGACACTGTTTTCGACGCCCTGACCGTCATGGCCGAACACGATGTCGGGGCCGTTCTGGTCATCGACGGCAAACAACTGGTCGGGATTTTCTCCGAGCGCGACCATGCCCGGCGCATGATCCTGCATGGCAGAACTTCAAAAGACACCGCCGTGCGCGAGGTGATGAGCGAGCGCGTCGCCTATGTCACGCCGGCGACCACGCTCGACGAATGCATGGCCCTGATGACCGAAAGACGCTTCCGCCACCTGCCGGTGCTCAATGAGGACGGCTCGGTGCTCAGCATCGTCTCGATCGGCGACATGATCAAGGAAACCATCCGCTCGCAACGCTTCCTGATCGAGGAACTGGAACGCTACATCGCCGGCTGACGCTGCCGCCCACATCCATGTCCGCCATCGACCCGCGCACCCACTTCCGCATCCTGGACGACATCGCCCGCGATCTGTCGGGCGATGTCAATTTTCCGACCTGCATGGAGGCGGCGATTCTCGTCCGCAATACCCTGAAGGACCCGCAAGCCAGTCTGGAGCGTCTGGTTCAGATCATCGGCGTCGAGCCGCTGATTTCCAGCAAGCTGTTGCGGCTGGCCAATTCGGTGGCTTACAACCCGGCGGGTCAGGAAATCAGCGATTTGACCACAGCCATCATCCGTCTGGGCTTCGAGGCGGTGCGCACCACGTCGCTGGCGGTGGCGATGGATCAGATGCTGAAATCGCGCAATCTGTCGGCCTATCACGACATCGGGCGACAAGCCTGGGAGCATTCCTTACAGGTGGCGGCCATTGCCCGCGTGCTGGCGCGCCGCATTGGCCGGATCAAGCCGGAGGAAGCCATGCTGGCAGGGCTGGTCAAGGACATCGGCATCTTCTATCTGCTCTTTCGCGCCGCCAAATACCCGGACTATCACGACAACCGCGCCGCCACCCTCGATCTGGTTCAGGGCTGGTACGCCAGCATCGGCGAAAGCCTGCTGCACATCCTCGGCCTGCCGGAGCCTCTGATCGAAGCCATCCACGAACGCGGCAAGCCGCAGCATATCGAAGCCCCGTCCAGCCTGCGCGACATCCTCTATTTCGCCAATCTGCTGGCCGCCGAAGCCGCTCCCGGACTGACGCCGCTGACCGACGACGAGGAACAACTGGCCGCCGCCAGCCGCCAAAACTTCGCTGACCTGCTGCACGAAGCCCAGCACGACATTTACGAGCTACGGATGGCGCTGGCCGCGTGAGGCTGCCGGGCGGTGGGTTTTAGCGCATTTTCTGTTCAAGTGTTGACATCCGTTTCCGCGCCCATGCGCTTTGCTCCCCTCGCCCGCTTGCGGGAGAGGGGTCGGGGGAGAGGGGCGGCGGCAATGGATACGCCGCTGGCCCTCTCCCGGCCTGCGGCCACCCTCTCCCGCAAGCGGGCGAGGGGAAAACCGTAAGCACTTGAAGCAAAACCGCCCTACCGCCCCCCTTGCCGCGTCCACCGGATAATCGCCCGGTCCTCATTGGCCTGCTGTTTGGGCGCGGCTTTCCAGGCGTGGCCGTACACCACTTCAAAGCTGGCGGGCAATTTGCCGTTGCGGCGCATGGCCTCGTAGGCGGCCTCCGCCGCCTGCCAGGTTTGCCGACCGCCGAGGCCGCGCCGCCGCGTCGTCATGGCGCAGGTGGAGCCGGCGGCGCGCAGGTCGGCGAACAGGGCATCGAGCCTATCGTAAGTCAGGGTGATGACTTCCATGTCCATCACCGGGTCGGCGAAGCCGCAGGCGAGCAGCATGTCGCCCAGGTCGTGCATGTCGATGAAACGCTGGGTGTGGGCGTAGCCGTCGGCCAGCGCCGCGCGCAACTCGCCGAGGGTGTCCGGCCCCAGGGTCGAGAACATCAAGAGGCCGCCAACCGCCAACACCCGCTGGGCTTCGGCCAAGGCTGGCAGAGGATCGTCGAGCCAGTGCAGCAGGAGGTTGGACCAGACCAGATCGACCGAAGCCGCTGCCAGCGGCAGTTGCGTGGCTTCGGCGGCGATGCATAGCGGCGCTGACCTCAGACCCAGCCAGCGCCGCCAGCCCGGTTGCGGTTCGGTGATGCCGCGCAGCATGGCGGGAACGAGATCGAGGCCGATCCATTGCGCTTCAGGATAACGCGCCGTCAACCCGGCCAAACTGCCGCCGCGGCTGCATCCGAGATCGGCAATGCGGGTCGGGCGGAGGGTGACGACATCGAGCCGTTCCTGCATCCGCCGGTCGATTTCACGAACGAGAAAATCGCCCTTGGCATAATCCGCCGCCGCCCGCGCAAAGCGCCGGGCGACCTGGGCGCAGTCGACGAAACGACTCGCGCTCATGCCATTTTCAGATGGCTTTGACGCCAAGACGGGCAAACAGTGCGTCGTCGCGGTCGGCTTCCGGGTTGCCGGTGGTCAGCAGATGGTCGCCGTAGAACATCGAATTGGCCCCGGCCAGGAAACAGAGCGCCTGCAATTCATCGCTCATTTCCTGCCGCCCCGCCGACAGGCGCACCCAGGAAGTCGGCATGGCGATGCGGGCGGCGGCAATGGTGCGGACGAACTCGAAAGGGTCGAGGCGCGGCGCATCGGCCAGCGGCGTACCGGGAATCGGCACCAGATTGTTGATCGGCACCGATTCCGGCGGCTGCGGCAGATTGGCGAGCTGGACAATCAGGGCCGCCCGGTTTTTGCGCGACTCGCCCATGCCGATGATGCCGCCGGAACAGACGTTGATCCCGGCTTCGCGCACCTGGTCGAGCGTCTCGAGGCGATCATCCTGCGTGTGGCTTTTGATGACCTGACCGTAAAACTCGCGGTCAGTGTCGAGATTGTGGTTGTAGTAATCCAGCCCGGCGTCCTTCAACTTTGCCGCCTGGCCTGCCTTGAGCATCCCCAGCGTGACGCAGGTTTCGATCCCCAGCGCCTTGACTTCGCGCACCATGTCGAGCACGCGCTCCAGATCGTCCGCCTTTGGCCCCTTCCACGCCGCGCCCATGCAAAAGCGCGACGCGCCCTTGGCTTTGGCGGCTTGGGCGGCGGCAACCACCTCGTCAAGCGGCAGCAGGCGTTCGCGTTCGAGATCGGTATCGTGGCGCGCCGACTGCGAGCAATAGCCGCAATCCTCCGAACACCCACCGGTCTTGACCGACAGCAGCGTCGAGCGTTGAATGGCGTTGGCGTCGAAATGCTGGCGATGCACCTGCTGCGCCCGCCACAGCAAATCCATCAGGGGCATTTCATAGAGGGCAAGCACTTCGGCCAGCGTCCACAAATGTCTGGCAGACGCGGCGGCAACAGGGGCAACGGGAGAACAAACGGACATGGAAAACCTTGCAGGAAAAACGGCAAACGCCAAGGGTAAAAAATCGCCCACAATCGCAGACCAGCGGGCACGCCGTTGAGGCATGGGCATGTCGCTCATTTTACCTCAGACCCTCGGCAATCTTTTCCGCCGCTGCCAGCGCGCCCTGCTGCCGGGTAGTTGCCTCTTGTGCGGCGGCGCGGCGGATGACCAAACGGGCAGCGCCCTGCTCTGCCCGCCCTGCCATAACGACCTGCCCGCTCTGCCGCCCAACTGTTGTCCGCAATGCGGCGAAGCTACCGCGCTCGGCGAACGCTGCGGCGCCTGCCTGCTCAATCCGCCGCATTTCACCCGCGTCATTGCCCGCTGGCGCTACGATTTTCCCATTGACCGCCTGATCCACGCCCTCAAATACGGCCACCGCACCCTCGTCGCCCGCTGGCTCGGCGAACAGATGGCCCTTGCTTTACCCGAAAGCGAGCACTGGCTCATCCCGCTGCCGCTGCATACTGAGCGCCTGCGCCAGCGGGGCTTCAACCAGGCGCTGGAAATCGCCCGCAGCATCAAACGCCAGCGGCGTCTGCCCTTGCTCGCCGATTGTCTTCAGCGCGTCCGCCCAACCGCGCCGCAAGCCGGTCTTGACCAGCGCCAGCGCCAACAGAACGTGCGCGGCGCTTTTGCCTGCAACACCGATCTGGCGGGCCGCCCGGTCATCCTCGTCGACGACGTGATGACCACCGGCGCGACCGTCGGCGAATGCGCCCGCATCCTCGCCCAGCACGGCGCCGGGCCAATTACCGTCGCCGTGGCGGCGCGAGCCTTGAAGATGTGATTGCGGTCAGCGATCCAGCGTTACGCCTGCGGCAAAACCAGAAGCTGCCTTTGGATTGCCGTCACCTGCGCCGTCGGCACTTCCGCCATCTCGGCAAACTGCGGCCACGCATGAATAGCCGCGCCGACTTCGGCGATGATCCGCCGGGCGGTGCCGATGCCGAAGCGTTCGGCTTCGGCCAGCAGATCGCTCAGAGTGAAATCCTTGAACTTGCCGTTGACCGACATCAGGTGCTGATGCGTCCACTCGCCTTGCGGATTGTGGGCGAAAGTCACGTCGTAAGCGGGCGCTAACTCCCACGCGCCGCCCTGGCGGAGCAGGAAGGAGAAATTCTTGCTGTGATCGTCGCAGTTCTTGCCCATGACGTTGAAGGCCATGCGCCGGAAGGCTTCTTCCAGATCTTCATAGGGCAGGTTCAACTGGGTGATGGTGTTGAATAGCTGCGAATAGGCGTTGGCGCCCTTTTTCCGGTAATCGAGATGCGCCATCGCGCACAGGGTTTGCATGTGGTGGCGGGTGTTCTGCCCGGCCCGGTCAAAGCGTCGGGTCATAAAGTGGGCGCGGCCATTTTCCTTGAGCAGGCGGCAGTCGGTCATGCGGATACCGGCGCGGCGGGCCATCAGGGCGTAAGCGTACTCGATGCGGCCATAGTGCTGACTGCTGCCGAGTTCCTGATCGCGGCCCATGCCGTCGAATTTGAGCAGCCAGTGCTCGAAGCCCTCTGGCGCGTCGAGCTGGCCGGAGCGGATTTCGCCGCTGGCCGGATTGAGCGCGATGACCGCCTTGGCCCTGGCCCCGCCGGCGCTGGTGCCGACGTCGATGATGCTGCGCAAGGCGGCGCTGGCGTGGTCGTCATCGGCCATGTTGCCGCTCAGCGCCTGACGCGCCTGCTCGACCAGGGCGCTCAGTTCGATGGCGCTCGGCTGGCGTCGCAGCGGCCCGCGCGCCGGTTTGAAGGTGAGCGCGCCCATGGCCCGGTTGCCCATGTAAGCCAGCCGGTCGAGGGCACTGACATCCGGCGCGGCAATACCATGATCGGCCATGTAGCGATTGATCAGGGCATTGCCGAAATCATCCGGCAGGGCGTCGCTGAGCAGCGGCGGCAGGCGTTTGTAGGTGGCTTCCGGCAGGTCGGTAAAGAGGTAAGGCTGGTACGGCGCGACCGGCATGTGCAGGGGCGCTGGCTCAATACCGGCGGCGGCGAATTCCGGCGTGTAGGCGAAAACGTAGTAGCCGTAAGCCGGATCGAGCGCCACCGAACCCATGTGCCGGCCCCACAGATGCACCTCGACGGCGGCAACGCGCCGATAGGGCTTAACCGTTGCCATGCGCCGCCGCCCGGACGCGCGGGCGCGAAGCGCGTTGCCGCGGCTCTGCCTGACGGGTGATCGCCAGCGGGTTGATGGTGGCGACCGGAGCAATGGTATTGAGCCAATCCTGCCGCCCCAGCGCGCGCAGCACGCAGACCAGCGTCCTGACCGTTGACCCCTGCCCGGATTCCAGACTGCGCAAGGCGCGTACACTGACACCCGCCCGCCCGGCCAGGGTTTTCTGGTCGATATTGCGAAACAGCCGCAGCGCCTTGAGCTTTTCACCCAGGGCGGCTTCAGTTTCGTCAGGGGTTAAATGGGTTGCTGCCACAGCTATCACGTCTCCAAAAAAGTACGAACAAGCGCCCTTTTTATGCCTTTAATATACAAAAAATTGAGATAAATGCCCTTTTTATGCTTATTGTAGCAAACCAATTAGCAGGTTTTCAATCGGCATGCCGTCATTGTGGGGGTTTGCGGCAGGCAGTTTTCTGAACCGCTGATTTCCACCGCCTTGCGCTACCTGATGCGCGTCCGCGAACGCAGTCTCGGCTGCTGCTGCCGCCGCTCTTTCCTGCGCTTGTCCGGCAAAATCTCCGCCACTGGCGCTGCCGTGGTCGCGTCAACTGCCGGGGGTTTGGACGCCGCCTGTCTGGGAACGCGGGCCTCCCACTGGATGACGCCTGCGATGTATTCGGCAAATGAAGGGTAGCGCAATATCGGCTCGCCGAACCAGGTGACTTCGTCCGGGCACCAGAACTGGACGGCGTAGCTTCCCGCACCGTTCGGCGATGCCATGTCAAGACCCCAGAAATAGTCGTCGTAACCCGGCGTGATGAGGATCAGGTTGCGCGGAACCCGCCTCGTCCGGCGACGCCGCCGCCAGTAGCTGTTGACTCGGATAATGTGGGATTCAGACGGATAATCCGGGCCAAAGCCAAGATACATGAAGCGGAAATTTTTACTGTGCTTTGCAAAATACACCAGGTCTGACGGCAGCGTGATCCCGAAGTGCTGGTTGATGTGATGGATGGAGGCGTCTGTCGCCGACGGGTTTCCCTCGCCAGTCCATGACCAGAAATAGGTCGCATCAAACTGCTGCAACAGGGTTTTCATGGCTTTGACAACCGTTTGCTGTGACGAAATCAACCATTGTCATTCTCAGCCAAAGGCGAAGCAATCCACTCAGGCTTTCTGGATTGCTTCGCTACGCTCGCAATGACAAACCCAAGAAAAAATTGCCGCTTCAGTTTTCCAGCAAGCTGCGCAGCATCCAGGCGTTCTTTTCGTGGATCTGCATCCGTTGGGTGAGGAGGTCGGCGGTCGGTTCGTCGGCGGCTTTTTCGATGGTTGGGAAAAGGCTGCGGGCTGTCCGCACGATGGCTTCCTGGCCGGAGACGAGTTGTTTGATCATCTCGCTGGCGTTGGGGACGCCCTTGCTTTCTTCGATGACGGTGAGCTTGGCAAACTCCCGATAGGTGCCGGGGGCGGGGAAGCCGAGGGCGCGGATGCGTTCGGCGATCTGGTCGAGGGCGTTCCAGAGTTCGGTATATTGATCCATGAACATCACGTGCAGGGTGTTGAACATCGGGCCGGTGACGTTCCAGTGGAAATTGTGCGTCTTCAGGTACAAGGTGAAGGAGTCGGCCAGGAGATGCGAGAGTCCTTCGGTGATTTGCTTGCGGTCTGCTTTGCTGATTCCGATGTCCATTTCATATCCTCAGGGTGGTTTATGGTGATGACATTGTGCCGTCAGTTCCTGGAACAAGCCAAGCGACTGGCAAAAAATGCGACAATCCGCCCCCCGTCACCCGCCCGGAGAACATTGCGATGCCTGAAACCCGCCTGTGTCTGGTGCGCCACGGCGAAACCGCATGGAATATCGAAAAGCGCCTGCAAGGGCAGATTGATGTCGCCCTCAACGCCACCGGCTTGCGTCAGGCGGAAGCGGCGGGCCGCTGGCTGGCCGGGAGCAGGATCGACGCGCTCTACAGCAGCGATCTGCAACGCGCCTGGCAGACGGCGGCGGCGATTGGCCGCGCCCTTGGCCTTGAGCCAATGGTCGAACCGGCGCTGCGCGAGCGGCGCTACGGCGTATTCGAGGGGCTGACCCATGACGAGGCCGAGCGTGCGGATGCCGCCGGTCACGCCGCGCTGGTCGCCCGCGACCCAGATTACGCCCTGGGCCACGGCGAGAGCCTGAACATGCTGTATGCCCGCGTCGCCAAGGGCATCCAGCGCCTTGCCGCCCGTCATCCGGGTGCGACGGTGCTGGCCGTCACCCACGGCGGCGTGCTGGACATCGTCAATCGCTTTGTCCGCGGCAGCCCGCTCGATACGCCGCGCGATTTCCTCATTCCCAACGCCGGGATCAACTGGGTGACCTGCCGCGCTGGCCGCTGGTCGATTGTGACTTGGGGCGAGACGGCGCATCTTGCCGCCAGCGTCCTTGACGAGCTGCCTTCGTGATAAAATCCGCCCCCTTTTTCAATGGCTTGAGAGGCGCGTTTCCATGTTCTCCGCGAAAGACACCCTGGCAAAAGTTGATCCCGCTTTGTGGCGGGCCATCGAGGCCGAAAACCAGCGGCAGGAAGATCATATCGAACTGATCGCCTCGGAAAATTACGTCAGCCGCGCCGTCATGGAAGCGCAAGGCTCGCAACTGACCAACAAATACGCCGAGGGCTATCCGGGCAAGCGTTATTACGGCGGCTGCGAGTACGTCGATCAGGCCGAGCAGCTTGCCATCGACCGCGTCAAGGCGCTGTTCGGGGCCGAAGCCGCCAATGTCCAGGCCAATTCCGGCTCGCAGGCCAATCAGGCGGTGTTGATGGCCTTTGCCAAGCCGGGCGACACCATCATGGGCATGAGCCTCGCCGAAGGCGGGCATCTGACGCACGGCATGGCGCTCAACATGTCGGGCAAGTGGTTCAACGTCGTCTCCTACGGCCTCAACGAAAAAGAAGAAATCGACTACGAGCGGATGGAAGCCCTGGCCCGCGAACACCAGCCGAAAATCATCGTCGCCGGGGCTTCGGCCTACGCGCTGCGCATTGATTTCGAGCGTTTCGCCAAGGTCGCCAAGGCGGTTGGCGCGATTTTCTGGGTCGACATGGCGCATTACGCCGGGCTGATCGCCGCCGGGTTTTACCCCAACCCGGTGCCGCACGCCGATGTCGTCACCACGACCACGCACAAGACGCTGCGCGGCCCGCGCGGCGGCGTCGTGCTGATGAAGGCGGAACACGAAAAAGCGGTCAATTCCGCCATTTTCCCCGGCTTGCAGGGCGGCCCGCTGATGCACGTCATCGCCGCCAAGGCCGTCGCCTTCAAGGAAGCCGCCGCGCCTGAATTCAAGCGTTATCAGGAGCAGGTGATGATGAACGCTGGCGTCATGGCCCGCGTGCTGGGCGAGGAGCGCGGCTTGCGCATCGTCTCCGGGCGCACCGAAAGCCACGTTTTCCTGGTCGACCTGCGGCCCAAGAACCTCACCGGCAAGGACGCCGAAGCGGCGCTGGGCCGCGCCCACATCACGGTCAACAAAAACGGCATCCCCAACGACCCGCAAAAGCCCTTCGTCACCTCCGGCATCCGCATCGGCTCACCGGCCATGACGACGCGCGGCTTCCGCGAACTCGAAGCGGAACAGGTCGCCCACCTGATCGCCGACGTGCTCGACGCGCCCAATGATTACACCGTCGCCGCCACGGTGCGCGAGCAGGTCGCCGCCCTGTGCCGGAAATTCCCGGTCTACGGCGCTTGACGCGGGCGAGTCATTGACAGCGTGCCGCCATGAAATGCCCCTTCTGCGGCGCTGAAGACACGGCGGTGGCCGACACCCGGATCAACGACGACGGCGATGTCGTCCGCCGCCGCCGCAAATGCAACGCCTGCGACAAACGCTTCACCACCTACGAGCGGGCCGAAATCCAGTTGCCGCAAGTGGTCAAGAAAAACGGCCTGCGCACCGAATACAACCGCCTCAAACTGCGCGCCAGTCTCGAACTCGCGCTCAGAAAGCGACCCATCAGCATCGAATCGGTCGATGCCGCCGTCGCCGACATCGAGGAGCGATTGCTGTCGGCGGGCGAGCGTGAAGTCAGCACGCAGCAACTGGGCGAACTGGTGATGCGCGAACTGAAAAAACTCGACAAGGTGGCCTACATCCGCTTCGCCTCGGTCTATCGCAATTTCGAGGACGTCGACGCCTTTTCGCGGGCCGTCCGCGAAGTCAAATGAACTTCACCGCCGCCGACCATCAGGCGATGGCGCAGGCGCTGCAACTGGCCGAGCGCGGTTTGTGGACGACCAGCCCCAACCCGCGCGTCGGCTGCGCGCTGGTCGCGCCCTCCGGCGCCATCGTCGGTACCGGCTGGCACGAGCGGGCGGGCGAGCCGCACGCCGAAATCCATGCCCTGCGCGCCGCCGGGGAACGCGCCCGCAACGCCACCGCCTACGTCACGCTCGAACCCTGCAACCACTTTGGCCGCACCCCGCCCTGCACCGAGGCGCTGATCGCGGCGGGCGTCTCACGGGTTGTCGCGGCCATGACCGACCCCAACCCGCTGGTTTCCGGCCAAGGGCTGGCCCGGCTGCAAGCGGCGGGCATTGAAACCGCCTGCGGCCTGATGGAAAACGCAGCCCGCGAACTCAACATCGGCTTCATCTCGCGCCTCGTCCGTGGCCGCCCGTGGCTGCGCCTCAAAGCCGCCGCCAGTCTCGACGGCAAAACGGCCCTCAACAACGGCCTCAGCCAATGGATCACCGGCCCTGACGCCCGGCAGGACGGCCACCGCTGGCGGGCGCGCGCCTGCGCCATCCTCACCGGCAGCGGCACCGTGCGCGCCGACAACCCGCAACTCAGCGTGCGTGAAGTCGATACCCCGCGCCAGCCGCTGCGGGTCATCGTCGACAGCCGCCTCGCAACCCCGCCGACCGCCCGCATCCTCTCCGGCGGCGGCCCGGTGCTGATTGCCGGAGCGGTCGCAGAAGCGGCAAAGATCGCGGCCCTCGAAGCCGCCGGAGCGGCAGTGGCGATTCTGCCCAATGCCGCCGGTCAGGTCGACCTCCCGCAACTCCTCGCTGAACTCGCCCGGCGCGGCATCAACGAAATCCACGCCGAGGCTGGCCCCAAACTCAACGGCGCGCTGCTGGAAGCCGGACTGGTCGACGAACTCCTCCTCTACCTCGCCCCCTGCCTCATCGGCGACCAGGCCAGCGGCCTGTTCAACCTGCCGCAACTGGACAATCTGGACGGCAAACGGCCCTTGCAAATCCGCGACATCCGCCAGATCGGCCCCGACATCCGCCTGCTGGCGCGAGTGCTGCCGGTGGCCTGACGGATACGAGTTGAGCGGCCCGCATCAGCGGGGCTGCTCAACTGCCATCGCTACTTGGGCATCTCATGGCCTAAAGCTATTCCAGTTAACAATCAGACGAATGGAAGCCTTTGATGTGGGGCACGATAGATCAATTGCCTTGGCCGGATCGTCCCTCTCCCCTCGTGGGAGAGGGAAAGAGGGAGAGGGGGCGGCGGTTGCCGGAAACGCCTCCCCCTCTCCCCAACCCCTCTCCCACGAGGGGAGAGGGGCTTTTTACGGCGGACCTTCTGGATATTGCGGGAGGTGATCAGAAAATTCCAGCCACGGCTGCTTGGACGATACCCAAAAGTGCATGTCAGGCTTGAATGATGAAGGATCATCAAGGCTGCCGACGGTCAATCCGACAACTCCGGCGAGAACGCGCCGCGAAAATATGCTTGAGCCGCAAATCGAGCAGAAGCCCCGCTCCAAAGCATCTGAGGAATGAAACGTACTGATAGGCCCGGAGATCGTGACATCTTCAATACGCATCAAGAGGCGGGCGTTGAAAGACGCGCCAATGACTTTTTGACACGCGCGACAGTGACACACTCTTTGGTTTATCGGATCAGAAGTCGCTTTATAACGCACCGCGCGACAAAGACACCCGCCTTCAAATACAGTCATTCTGGAACCTCTCAGATCAGCGGCCTGACATCAATTCAGTCCGTCGCCCTTGACCGGAGCTTGGCCTTTGCCCGCGCGGGCGAGGATGGCGAGCGCCTTGGGAATGTCGGCGCGCGCCGCCCGTTCGGCGAAATAGCTTGCCGTCCGCAAGGCCGAGAGTTTTTCAGCCACCGCTACGTTGATAAACTGATTGAGCGCCACCCCTTCAATATCAGCAAGCTTGCGTGCTTCGTCCATCAGCGAGGGTTGCAGCCTCAGTGCGAAATTACTTTTTCTCATCTCTCCGCTCCAATTTTTTCCATGCCTCGCCAGGAGTAAGAACGCTTACCCCGAAAGATCCGGCAATTTCCCGGAAATCACGGATGTTGAAAGTCACGATGGCGTCAGCTTGGCCATTCGCCGCCGTCTCAAGCACCATGTCATCGTCCGGGTCGCGTACTGCTGGCCGCCACAAAAATGCCAGCCGCACGGGTTCCGCCACCGCTGCTACCGCATCCAGCAATACCTCGACATCATTGACTGACAGGCCGGATGTTTCCAGATGTTCGGGGCGGGTCATCACCGCCTGATATTCAAACATGAGCGGTACCGAAGCGAGCAGCGTGAAGCGCCGCTCCAGCGCCGCTACCAGCAGGCTGCGAGATGCTCCGGTATCGCTACGAATAGCGGCAACCATCGTCGCTGTGTCAAGAACGAGTCTCACGACTGTATGCTAGGGATGTTTTTTACATATTGCAAGCAATATTGCATTTGATAGCCGCGGCATTGTACCGATCATCAAAACTACGCTTGCCGCGCTTCACCACTGCGTCCGCACCCGGTACTTCAGGGTTGTTTTGCCTTCGGCGGGTACGGGGATGTCCCACTGTGCGGAACTGGCGCTGGATTTCTGGTGGGGGTGGCTTTCCTTGAGGATTTTCCAGTCGCCGGGAATCGGCTCGACGACGCGCACGGTGGCGGGGAGGTCTTTGGCGTTGGCGATGTCGATGGTGATTTCCTGCTCGAAAATCCGTTTGGTGATGCGCGAGAAGTCGGTGCGCTTCCAGTTGCCGGTGATGTCGAAGGCTTTGCCGAGTTTCAGGCGGACGGTTTCGTTTTTCGGTGTGTGGTCGATGCTGTCCTCGCCGATGAACAGGGGGCTGCCGGCGCTGTCGCTCTTGTAGACGCGCACCGTGCCAGCCGGTAGCGGCTGGCCGAGGTCGCCGTTCTGGTTGGCGAATTCGATAAAGACTTCGACGCCGCGTTTGTCACCGCGTTCGGGCGCGATGGCCTCCTCGCCGTACCAGTAAGCAGCGCCCTCCATCCGGTATTCCTTCTGCACCGGCACGCGGGCCGCCGAGAGCAGGGCGACTTGCTTGGTCTGCTGGTCGCGCAGGGTCGTTGGCCGTCCCAGGGTGTAGAGATGGTATTCAAACAGTTGCTCGCGGGCCATCTTGTCGGATTCGACGGACGCATCGGGATTGATTTTCGCCGCCATCGGAAGCTCATCGAAAAACTCCCGAACACGATTGACCTCGCCCGCCACCAGTTGCAGCCGGGCGTTTTCGTAAGCCGCGCCGCTACGGTTGGTGAGCGTTACCCAGCCCGCCAGATCGAGGGTTTTTTCGTCGTTGGAGAGCGTCGCCACATAATCGGCCCGCCACGAGAGGCCGCCGGAAAGGTAGGCAAGTTCGAGGCGTTGCGGGCCGCCCCGGTCGCTGGCAAAGCCGACGACCAGCGTCGGCCGGTCGCGCAGCGTCGCCGGTACGTTGCCGTAGGCGATGCGGGCATCGGCGGGCAGGCCGCTTTCGACCCGGTCGGCGTATTGGAGGACGAAGCCCTGATTGCTGTTGGCAAGCACGGTCGCCTGTTCGCTTTTTTCGCTATGGCTCTGGGCGTTGGCGCGGGTGATGGTGACGGTTTTGCCGACGTATTTGTCGAGCAGTTTTTGCGGCGTCAGCAGGTCGAAATCGAAATTCTGCTCGCGCAGCGTCAGTTGGCCGCCGGAGAGGCTGCGCAGGCTGGCGGTTTCCGGCTTGATCTGGCCGGAGACTTCGCGCAGCGCGACCCGGTTTTCTCCGGCATCAAGGCTGATTTCGCGCTCCTCGCGGATGAGGGCCAGCGATTCGTTGTAGATGGTTACGGCGACGGCCTTGCGGTCTTCGGCGCGGCTGATTTTTTCGACCGGCTGGGCGCTGGCGGCGAGCGGCAGAGACAGCGCCAGCAGCAGGGAACAGAACATACGGTTGAGCATGGCGCGAACTCCTCACAGAATGGCGCTCATTATCGCCGCCTGCGTGGCGTGGCGAAAGACCGGCGCTTCAGCGTTTGGCGATGACGCGGGTGTAGATCATCAGCAGGACGATGGCGACGACGACCGAGGCGATGAAGCCCGCCGTTTCACCGGCCTGATACCAGCCGAGCGCCTGGCCGAGAAATTGCGCGGCGACAGCGCCGAGGACGCCGAGGATGGTGGTGGCGATGAAGCCCATGTTTTCCTTGCCGGGGTGCAGCAGTTTGGCGATGAGGCCGACGACGAAGCCGATGATGATGGTCCAGATGATGCCCATGATGCTCTCCTGAAAATGGGGTTGGCATTTTATCGCGGCCTTGGGCGGCGGGCGGGGAAAATTTATGACGGCTGGGCGGCGCCCCGCCGCGCCGCCTTGCGCTTGATGTACCAGAAATGCAGGCGGTCGAGATAGAGGTAAATCACCGGCGTGGTAAACAGGGTCAGCATCTGCGACAGGATCAGCCCGCCGACCATGGCGTAACCGAGCGGGCGGCGCAGTTCCGAGCCGGTGCCCTGGCCGAGCATGAGCGGCAGACCGGCGAGCAGGGCGCACATGGTGGTCATCATGATCGGCCGGAAGCGCATCAGGCAGGCGGCAAAGATGGCGTCGCGCGGCGACATGCCGTGCTCGCGTTCGGCGACCAGCGCGAAGTCCACCATCATGATGCCGTTTTTCTTGACGATGCCGATCAGGAGGATGATGCCGATCAGGGCGATCACCGTCAGATCGTAGCCGCCAGCGCGCAGGATCAGCAGCGCGCCGACGCCCGCCGAAGGCAGCGTGGAGAGGATGGTCAGCGGGTGGATGTAGCTCTCGTACAAGAGGCCGAGCACGATGTAGACCGACACCAGCGCCGCCAGAATGAGGTAGGGCTGGGTTCGCAGCGAATCGCGGAAAGCCTGCGCGGTGCCTTGAAAAGAACCGCTGAGGGTGGCTGGCATGGCGATTTCGGCCTGGGCTTTTTCGATGGCTTCGACCGCCTGCCCAAGTGACGCGCCGGGCGCGAGGTTGAAGGAAATGGTCACGCCCGGAAACTGGCCCTGATGGTTGACCGAGAGATAGCCGGTGCGCGTCGTATCGACCTTGATGAACGTCGATAGCGGCACCTGTTCGCCGCTAATCGGCGAGGTGAGGAACAGGCGCTCGAACAGCGCCGGGTCTTTCTGCAATGCCGGCGTTACTTCGAGAATGACGTTGTAGCTGTTGAGTTGCGTGAAGTACTGCGCCACCTGCCGCTGGCCGATGGCGTCGTAGATGGTGGCGTCCACCAGGGCCGGGGTGATGCCGTAGCTGGCGGCGCGTTCGCGGTCGATCGTCAGGCGGGCCGTCGGCGCGGCGTTCTGCTGATCGGAGGCGACATCGCTGAGGAGCGGAATGGCGCTCAAGCGATCGAGCAGCTTGGGCGCCCATTCGTTGAGTTCGTCGAGATCGACATCGACCAGCGTGTACTGGTACTGCGTGCGCGTCGGCCGTCCGCCCATGCGCACGTCCTGCATCGACTGCATATCGAGCCGGATGCCGCCGATTTTGGCCAGTTGCGGGCGCAGGCGCTGGCGCACCTCGTCGGCGCTGGCCGTGCGGCCTTCGTCCTGCGGCTTGAGGGCGATGAAGAAGCTGCCCCAGTTGAAGGTGGAAGCGCCCGCCTGATAGCTGAAGGCGCGGACATCCGGGTCCTGGCGCACGATGTCGGCCAGTTGCACCATGCGTTCGCGCATCGCCTGCGAGGAGGTGTCCTGCCCCGCCGTCGCCGTGCCGAAGATGAAGCCGGTATCCTGCTGCGGGAAAAAGCCCTTGGGAATTTCGATGTACAGCGCCACCGCCAGCGCCATCGTGACCAGAAACACCAGCAGGGTGGCGAAGGTATGGCGCAGGACCACGGTCAGGCCGCGCTGGTAGGCGTCCTGCATGGCCGTGAAGCCGCGCTCGAACAAGTGGAACAGTCGGCCATGCCGGGGCGGCCCGTCGGCGTCGTGTCCCTTGAGGAATTTGGCGCACAGCATCGGGGTGAGGGTCAGCGTCAACAGTACCGAGACGCCGATGGTCAGGGTGACCGTGACCGCGAATTCGCGCAGCAGCCGACCGACGAGGCCGCCCATGAACAGCAGCGGAATGAACACCGCCACCAGCGAAGCCGAAATCGAGACGATGGTGAAGCCGATCTCACGGGATCCCTGCAAGGCTGCCTGCATCGGCTTCATGCCGCCTTCGACGTGGCGGTAGATGTTCTCCAGCATGACGATGGCGTCGTCGATGACGAAACCGACCGCGATGGTCAGCGCCATCAGCGAGAGGTTGTCGAGGCTGTAGCCGAGCGGGTACATCAGTGCCGCCGTGCCGAAAATCGCCAGCGGTACGGTAACGCTGGGAATGAGCGTGGCGGTGAGATTGCGCAGGAAGGCGAAGATCACCGCCACCACCAGGCAGATCGAGAGGATCAGGGTAAACTCCACCTCCTTGACCGAGGCGCGGATGGTCTGTGTCCGATCCATCGCCACCGACACGGTCATGCTCGGCGGAATCGCCGCCAGGAGCCGGGGCAGTTCAGCCTTGATGTTATCGACGGTGTCAATCACGTTGGCGCCGGGCATCTTGAACACCGCCAGCATGATGGCGCGCCCGTCGTCGATCGTCGAAGTGGCCAGGGCCGCCGCGCCGTTGCCAGCCCAGGCGGCGATCTTGACGTTTTCCGGCCCGTCGACGGCGACGCCGACATCGCGCACGCGGATCGGCGCGCCATTGCGCCAGGCCAGCACCGTCTCGTTCCACGGCGCGGCGCGGAGCAACTGGTCGTTGGTATAGACGTTGAAGGCTTGATGTTCGCCGTCGATGGTGCCGGTCGGCGCGCTGACGGTGGTGTTGGCGATGACCTCGCGGATGTCTTCGAGCGACAGGCCGAGCGCCTTGATTTTCGCCGGATCAATCTGAATCCGCACCGCCGGTTTTTGCTGGCCGTTGACATTGACCAGCCCGACGCCGCTGATACGCGAAATCTGCTGCGCCACCACGTTGTCGGCAAAGTCGCTGACCTCGGTCAGCGGCAGCGTTTTCGACTGGGCGACGAGAATCAGGATCGGCGCGTCAGCCGGATTGGTCTTGCGAAAACTCGGCGGGCTGGGCAGATTTTTCGGCAACTGGCCGGAAGCCGCGTTGATGGCCGTCTGCACGTCGAGCGCCGCGGCGTCGATGTCGCGGTTCAAGTCAAATTCCAGCGTGATCTGTGAGAGACCCAGCGAACTGCTCGAAGTCATCTGCGTCAGGCCCGGAATCAGCGAGAACTGACGCTCCAGCGGCTGGGCCACGGTTGACGCCATCGTCTCCGGGCTGCTGCCGGGCAAACGGCCCGTCACCTGAATGGTCGGGAAATCGACCTGCGGCAAGGGCGCGACCGGCAGCAGCGGCCAGGCGGCCAGCCCGACCAGCAGCACCGCCAGCGCCAGCAGCGTGGTGCCGATGGGACGCCGGATGAAAATCCCGGAAATATTCATGGCGTGGTTTTCTTGCCGCTATCGCCGCTGCCGCCTGCGCTCCCCTCGCCCGCTGGCGGGGGAGCGGGCATCGTCATTTCCACCACCTTGGCGTCGGGCGTCAGCCGGTACTGTCCATCGACGACCACCCGCTCGCCAGCCGACAAGCCTTGCCTGATGAGCGCGACGCCGCTCTGGCCGTGGTCGGCGTCAAGGTCAATCGGCCTCGGCTGGGCCTTGCCTTCGGCGTCGATGACATAGGCAAACAGCCCGTTTGGTCCGCGCTGGACGACGCCAGAAGGCACGGTCAGCGCCCGCTCGACCTCGCCCAGCACCAGCCGCGCATCGACCGACTGCCCCGGCCACAGCTTGTGTTCGGCATTGGCGAATTGCGCCTTGAGGGCGACGGTGCCGGTGCTCGTGTTGATCTGGTTGTCGAGCAGGCTAAGCTGCCCTTCAGCCAGCACGTCCCCGGTATCGCGGTCGAGCGCCTGCACGGCGAGCGGCTTGGCGCTCGCCCGCAGCGCCGCGTTGATGGCCTGAAAAGCCGCTTCCGGCAAGGTGAATTGCACGGCAATCGGGTCGATCTGGTTAATCACCAGCAAACCGCCCGCGTCGGCGGCGCGGACGATGTTGCCCGGATCAACCAGACGCGCCCCGACCCGGCCCGAAATCGGCGCGATGATCGTCGTGTAACCGAGATTGACCCGCGCCAACTGCACCTGTGCCGCGTCGTTTTGCACCGCCGCCGCCAACTGGCCGACCAGCGCCCTTTGCGTATCAAGCGTCTGCTGCGTCGTCGCGTCAGCCTTGATGAGTTCCTCATAACGCGCCAGATCAAGGCGGGCGTTGGCCAGCGCCGCTTCATCCCGCGCCTTTTGCGCCAGGCTCTGGTCAAGCTGCGCCTGATAGGCGCGCGGGTCGATACGCGCCAAGACCTGCCCGGCCTTGACCTCCTGCCCTTCGCCAAAGGCCACGCTGTCGAGTTGCCCATCGACCCGCGTCTGCACCGTCACCGACATCACCGGCAAGACCGTGCCGACGCCGGTGCGCGTCACCGCCACCGTCCGCTCGCTGACCAGCGCCGTCTTCACCGGCACCGGCGGCGTCTTGGCGGGCGGCGGCGCGGCGGGACTGAAGACGCGCCAGGCGAGCAGAACGAGGGCCGCCAGCGCCAGCGCGATGAGGAGCCGGAGCCAGCCGCGCCGAGCCGCTGGCGCCGACGCGGGCGAAGTCGATTTATCTTGTGTCGTCATCGTTTGCCGCTTTCAATCCAGATTCCGCCTCCCAGCCGCCGCCAATCGCCTTGATCAGCGCCACGCTGGCGGCAAATTGCCGCGCCCGGAGTTGCAGCACGGCGCGATCCGCCGTCAGGGCCAGGGCTTGCGCCGTCACCACCGCGGTATAAGGCGCGGCCCCCGCGCGATACTGCGCCAGCAGCACCGCCGCCGACTGATGCGCCGCCCGCGCCGCCTCGTCCTGCGCCACGCGCTCACGCGCCAGTTCATTGAGCGCGGCAAGATTATCCTCAACTTCCTGAAAACCGCTCAACACCGTCAGCCGGTAACTCGCCGCCGCCGCATCGAGCGCCGCTTTGGCCTCGTCAACCTGGGCCGAACGCGCGCCGCCGTCGAACAACACCCCCGCCAGAGCCGCGCCCAAGGCCCAGACCCGGCCCGGCGCGTCGAACCACGGGCCAAAGCCGCTGCCCTGATAACCGCCGCTGGCGCTCAGGACCAGATTCGGGAACCAAGCCGCCTGGGCGACGCCGATCCGCGCATTGGCCGCCGCCACCCGGCGCTCCGCCGCCGCGATGTCGGGGCGGCGCTCAAGCAGTTGCGACGGCAAACCCGGCGGCGTCGCCGGCAATGCGGCTGTCAGCGGCGTGACGGGCAGCGCAAAAGCGGCGGGCGTTTTGCCGAGCAGTGCCGCCAGCGCGTGTTCCAGTTGGCGGCGCGTCAGATCAAGATCAATCGCTTGGGCTTTTGCTGCCGCCAGCGTATTTTGCGCCAGCGCCACGTCGGCGACGGTGGCAACGCCAACCCGATGCTGTGCCTGGGTCAGCGCCAGAGACTTCTCGTAACCCGCGATGGTGGCCGCGTACAGCGCCCGCTGTTCATCGGTCAAACGCAACTGGAGGTAACCATTGACCACCGCCGCCTGCACCGCCAGCCGCGCCGCGGCAAGATCGGCGGCGCTCGCTGCCGCTTCATCGCCCGCCGCTTCGACGCTACGCCGCGCGCCGCCCCACAGATCCGGCTCCCACGAGGCTTGCAGCGACCAGGCATGGCTGTCGCCGATGGCCGAGACGCCATTGGCCAGCGAACGCCCCCGCGCGACCGACGCGCCCGCGCCAAGCACCGGAAAATACGCCGCCCGCGCCCTCTGCAACAAGGCCGCCGCCTGCCGGTACTGCGCCGCCGCCAGCGCCAGCGTCGGATTGGCCTGATTGGCCTCCAGCACCAGCGCATCCAGCGTCGCGTCGCCATAAACCTGCCACCACGCCCCATCCGCCGCCGCCAAAGCCGGGCTGGCGGTTGTCCACAGGCCATCCTCCGCCTTGAACGCCGCCGCCTCAGCCCCCGGCGGCAACGCGGGCCGCGCGTAATCCGGCCCCACCGCGCAGCCCGCCGCGCCCGCAGCGAGCAGAACCGCCAGCGCCCAATGTCGGCGGCAGGCAGCGCCAAAAGCCAATCCACTCATGCCAACAAAACCCTCAAACCCGGCGCTGTCAAAAAAACGCCAAGCCCGGATGATGACCGAAAAGTGATACAAGTGAAATTCTCTTGCTCCATACTTGATTCCATTTCCAGATCAAACGATGACTTTGTCGACTTCGCTTGCCGTACCGCCGTACTGTCTGCGCTTCGTCTTCGCGTACTCGCTTGATCTGAAAACGGAATGAGGACTCGCCCGCCCAAATTGATCTCCCCCGGTTTTTCCTCAAACGCTGCTCAACAGCCTATGGACATCATCATCCTGCCCGGTCTGACCGGCACCAATCGCTTGCTGGGCGAGTTTGTCAGCGCCCTGGCAGCGGCATCGCCGGGCGCTGTCCGGGTTTCGGTCATTGCCTACCCGACCGACCAAAGGCTCGATTATGCGGCGCTGACGGCGCGGGTGCGCGCCCTGCTACCGTCGGATCGGCCTTTCATCATCGTTGGCGAATCCTTCTCCGGCCCCGTCGCCTTGTCACTGGCGATCACGCCGCCACCCGGTTTGCGCGGCACCGTGCTGGTCGCCTCGTTTGCCCGCTTTCCGTCAACCTTTTCGCCGCTGCTGGCGGCGGCAGCGCCTCTGGCGCCGGTCAGGCAACTGCCTGCCGCCGTCTTTTCCTGGCTGCTGCTGGGCCGCTGGGCGACCCGGCAACGCCGCGCCGCGCTCAAACAGGAACTCGCCCGCATCCCCGCCAGCCTGCTGCGCTTTCGCGCCGCCGCAACCCTGCGCGTCGACCTCACCGCCCGCCTGCCGGAAATCACCACGCCCCTGCTCTATTGCCGCGCCACCGCCGACCGTCTGGTACACCGCGCCGCCGGTGAGGAAATCCAGAAAACCATCGCCAACGCCACCCTCATCGACATCCCCGGCCCGCATTTTCTCCTTCAGACACAAGCCGCAAGCTGCGCGGCAGCGGTCATCGAATTCATGGGCCGCATCGGCTAGATCATTTTCTGTTCAAATCTTTACACTCCCGTTCGTCCTGAGCTTGTCGAAGGACGGTGCGGAGAGCGGATACGGAGGTTTGAACCGGGCTTCGCCTGTCCTGAGCAAAGTCGAAGGGACAGGCTCAGGGCGAACGGTATTGGGGTATGTATGCACTTGAAGCAAAACCGCTCTAACAGCGCGGCATGATCGACCCCGACGACCTCGCCGCCTTTCACGCGGCGGTG
>JAITMS010000026.1 GCA_031277255.1 Azonexus sp. | reverse complement strand
CCGTCAGTGTTTTATCGGAGGCATTTTTATCTCTGACCAGATCGTAAATACTTTTATCGCCCAGCGCCTTGATGACCAGACCATCGGGGAGCCGCCAGGATTCCGGCCAGATCGACCGGGCAATCAAGGCGCCGTCTTTGACCTCGCCCTTGACGATCAGTTTTTGGCCTGAAAGATAACCGACGCTGCTGGCGTCGTAGTAAGACAGGTTGGCCGGAATTTTGCCGATGACGGCAAAATCAAATTCCTGCCCGGATATTTCCCTGAATTTCAGGCCGTCATCCGTCAAATAACCCTCGGCGATAAGCTCTGGATTATTCCAGAAAAAGGCAAGATCGCTTTTATTTTTGGGGACGGCGAGTGTTTCTTCTTTGAAATAGAAGCTCTCGGCCTTGTCGATACAGGCCGCGCAATCGCCTTTCTGCAAGGTAAAATCGGCGCCCTTGTAGAAGCCATAATCGTCATCGAGCACAGAGTGGAGGGCATGGGCGTTGGCGCACAACAAGCCGCCAAGCAGTGCGAGTAATCGTTTTTTATTCATTTGATTGACCATTTATTCCGCCAATTCCGCTCGTCCCCGAAAGTCATTAAGCGCCTCTGGATTGGCCAGGGCTTCGACGTTTTTCACCGGCCTGTCGTGCACCACGTTGCGGACGGCCAATTCAACGATTTTGCCGGATTTGGTGCGCGGAATATCCTGCACCTGAACGACCCGCGCCGGGACGTGGCGTGGGGTGGCGTTGTCGCGGATCTGTTTTTTGACGCGCTCGATCAGGCCCGCATCGAGCGTCAGGCCGTCGCGCAGTTTGACGAACAGCACCACGCGCACATCGTCATGGCGGCCCGGCGGCCAGTCCTGACCGATGACCAGGGCTTCGACGATTTCCGGCAACTGTTCGACCTGACGGTAAATTTCCGCCGTGCCGATGCGCACGCCGCCGGGGTTGAGGGTGGCGTCCGAGCGACCATAGATGATGATGCCGTCATGGGCGGTGAGTTCGGAAAAGTCGCCGTGACACCAGATGTTGGCGAAACGCTCGAAGTAGGCGGCGTGGTATTTGGCGCCGTCGGGGTCGTTCCAGAAACCGACCGGCATGACCGGGAAGGGTTTGACGCAGACCAGTTCGCCTTTTTCGCCGCGCACCGGCTGGCCGTCCTCATTGAAGACGGCGACGGCCATGCCCAGCCCGCGGCATTGGATTTCGCCGCGATAGACGGGCAGCACGGGCGCGCCGAGGACGAAGCAGGAAATGATGTCGGTGCCGCCGGAAATGGAGGCGAGCAGAATGTCCTGTTTGATCTCGTGGTACACCCAGTCAAAGCCTTCCGGCGAGAGCGGGCTGCCGGTCGAGAACATCGCCCGCAAGGCCGAGAGATCGTGCGTTTTGCCCGGCGTCAGGCCGAATTTGGCGGCGGCGTCGATAAATTTGGCCGAGGTGCCGAAGTGGGTCATTTTTTCCGCCGCCGCGTAATCGAACAGCACGCTGTTGTTGCCGGCAAAGGGCGAGCCGTCGTAGAGCAGCAGCGTCGCCCCGCTGGCGAGGCCGGAAACGAGCCAGTTCCACATCATCCAGCCGCAGGTGGTGAAGTAGAACAGGCGGTCGCCGGGGCGCACGTCGCCATGCAGTTGATGTTCCTTGAGGTGCTGCAACAAGACGCCGCCATGACCATGAACGATGCACTTCGGTACGCCGGTGGTGCCGGAGGAGAACATGATGAACAGCGGATGCGCGAAGGCGAGGCGGGCAAAGCTCACGGCGTCGCCGCTGGCGGGCAGGTCGTTCCAGTTGACGGCCTCCGGGATGCCGGTGATGTCCGGCGCGGCAGCAAGATAGGGGACGACCACGGTTTTGACCAACGCGGGCAGACGGGCCGCAACTTCGGCGTTCTTGGCCAGACAATCGACCGCCTTGCCGTTGTACCAGTAGCCATCGACGCAGACCAGCACTTTCGGTTCAATCTGGCCGAAGCGGTCGAGCACGCCCTGAACGCCGAAATCCGGCGAGGCCGACGACCAGATCGCGCCCTCTGCCGCCGTTGCCAGCATGGCGGCGAGCGTTTCTGGCAGATTGGGCAGATAACCGGCAACGCGGTCGCCAACGCCGACGCCAGCGGCGCGCAAACAGGCTTGAAAACGCGCCACTTCGCGGCGTAATTCGCGCCGGGTGAGGCGTCGTTTGACCTTGTCTTCGCCCCAGAAAACCAGGGCTTCGCCGTCGTCATCGCCATCTTTGAGCAGGTTTTCGGCGTAATTCAGGCGCGCCTCAGGGAACCACCGCGCGCCGGGCATTTTGCCGCCCTCCTCAAGAACAACCTCGCCGCGCTCGCCAACCGCGCCGCAGAAGCGCCAGACCTGACTCCAGAAGGCTTCCGGCGCAGCCACCGACCATTGCCACAGATCGCCATAACTGCCGTACCCGTTGGCCTGCATGAACTGCGCGAGAAGCGTCTCGCCAACCGTGGCCGGGTCGGGTTGCCACAAGGGCGTGGCGGCAATGTGGTAGGTCATCTTTGTCTCCTGATAGCTGTTGGGGACTGGCGAACTGGCCAGACTCCGGTTTTTGTCAAAACTTCGCACGATACACTTGGCAACCCACCGACTGTCAAGCCCGCCAGCTCCCGCCCCGGCAAGCGATGGTCTGGGCCGCTGGCCGCCGTAACCGGGGCCGGTTGACGCATTACAATCGACTGACGCTGAACTTGGGAAAAACCGTCATGGATAGCGATTACATCACTGTCTCCATTCATCTGATCGGGGCGCTGGCCGCTGGCGGCGTCATTGGCATCGAGCGCAGCATCCGCGCGCGGCCCGCCGGTTTTCGCACGCACACGCTGGTTTGCATGGCCTCCAGCCTGTTGATGCTGGTCACCCTCTACCAATGGAAATGGCTGCCCGGCGTGCCGATGGAAACGGTGCGCACCGATCCGACACGCATGGCGCAAGGCATTATGACCGGCATCGGCTTTCTCGGCGCGGGCGTGATTTTCAAGGAGGGCCTGAGCGTGCGCGGGCTGACAACCGCCGCCTCAATCTGGATCACGGCGGCCATCGGCATCCTCATCGGCGTCGGCTTCTATATGCCAGCCATTCTGGCGACGGCGCTGACCCTGGGCGTGCTGTCGGCCTTTCGCTGGCTCGAAACCCGCCTGCCGTCGGATGTCTATGCCCATCACGCGCTGCGTTTCAAGCGCGACGAGGTGCTGTCGGAAGCCGAAGTGCGCGAATTTCTCGCCCGCCACGGCTTCAGCGTCGCCAATATCAGCTATCGCATCACCGAAGACGGCGCTTTCTTTGAATACAAAATGATTCTCCGCACCCGCTCGGCGGAAAACACCGTCAAACTCGCCGAAGCCCTGCGCACCCTGCCCCGGCTGCATACCTTCCGCATTTCGCCAACCGGGGATTGAGGGCGAGCTTGCAAAATCCCCTTTTGTCAGGAGCCGCCGCATGACCTCCCTGCGCGTTTACGCCATCGACGGCCTCGTCCCGGTCGTCGACCCAACCGCCTACGTGCACCCCAGCGCCGTGCTGATCGGCGACGTCATCG
>JAITMS010000133.1 GCA_031277255.1 Azonexus sp. | reverse complement strand
AGCCCTGATCTCAACCCCATCGAGAAACTCTGGGCCAACCTCAAGCGCCAATGGCGAAAAATCGGCGGAAACTTGGAGAAGCTCATTCGAGAGTCCGATTATTGATTGGAGCGACTATATTTTTCACGCAGGCGCAATACCTCTATCAGAACGATGTCGGGCAAGACATCGTCACCACGCCGCGAGACGCCGGTCTGAGCTACGAGGACGTGTGGCTCGACGCCGCGCCGGAGGTCAAGCTGCACGGCTGGTTCGTGCCGCATCCGTCGGCCAGGGGCACGGTACTGCTCTTTCACGGCAACGCCAGCAGTATCGGGAATTGGCTTGAGTGGCCGCGCCTGTTTCACCATCTCGGCTATGCCGCCTTCATCATCGACTATCGCGGCTTTGGCCGCAGCACGGGTACGCCCAGCGAGCAAGGCACCCATGAGGACGCCAGCGCCGCCTGGCGCTATCTGACGGCAACGCGCGGCATCACGGCGAAAGACATCGTGATCGTCGGCCACTTGCTGGGCGGCGCGGTCGCCGCCGAACTGGCGGCGCGCGTTACGCCGCGCGCGCTGGTGCTGCAATCGACCTTCACCGCCTTCCCCGATCTGGCCGCCGACATCTACCCCTGGCTGCCGACGCGCTAGCTCAGCCGTTTCGACTACGACACGAAATCGCGCATCGCCCAGGTATCGGCGCCGGTATTGATCGCGCACAGTCCCGACGACGACCTGATTCCCTTCCACCACGGCCAGACGCTCTACGCAGAGGCCAACGAACCCAAGCGTTTCATCGAACTGGCGGGCGGGCATAACGAGGGCTTTCTTTTCGCGCGGCCGGAATGGGCGCTGGCGCTGGAACACTTCCTGCGCCGCGCGGAACGCTGACCGCCCTTACTGCGAGCGCAGCAGATCCGACAGTTCGCAGCCGAACACTTCCATCAAGCCTTCGATCACCTCCTGATTCCAGTGGCTCGCCTTGCCGTCGATGAGGCGGCCCAGTTGGGCGATGGAGATGGAGACACCAACCTGTTCCAGACGGCGGACCAGTTCAGTGACGGAGCGGATTTCACGCTCGGCCATCATCACACGAACGCGCCAGACGACCCGTTTTTTGTGTTTGGGCTGGGGTGGAGACATGCCGCCATTTTAAGCCAGTTGCGCGAATGCCACAAATTTTTTGCATTAAATGCAAAATTTTTTCAAAAAACAGTTGACGCGGAGCCGCCCTCCCGGCAGACTGCGCTTCATTGATCGGCGGGATAGCACAGTTGGCAGTGCGTCGGGTTCATACCCCGGAGGCCGGAGGTTCAAATCCTTCTCCCGCAACCCCAAACGTTAATGGACAGAAAATGGCAACGCAGAACATGACCCTTTCACGGCAGCGGCAAACGAAGCGACTCGCTTCGGCGGGCCGTTGTGCGCTCGCCCTGCGACCCATAGATCAGTCCATCGCTGGCAATCATCTATCCGGCCTGCCGTTCGGCTATAGCGGGGAGAGTGATCGCCGTCAATCCGGGAGAATGACCATGTAGTCATTCTGCGTAATCGAGACGATTACGCTTCCAGACAAAAGGAAGCCCGGATCAGCGAAAGCGATCCGGGCTTTTTGTTTTTCAGTTGGCAGTAAAAGAAATTCGGGGTGGTATTCCGCTAAGGACGCGGAGCGGTCTGTAAAACCGATGCCTCGCGGTTGGCCAGGATCATTACCTGGACGCCCCACCAGATGAAAGTCGGCCCGCTTTGGGCCGACGGCAGGCGGCAACGTCGGCCAATTTGCTCATTAACAATTCGGGAATGTAGATCACCGTATTTGCGGCAACGAAAGACCGGCCTTCGCCAGGCCAACCCCACCGCGCCGGGGAGTAAAACGCGCTGTCGGTATCGGGCGGCTCCCGGATGAAAGACAGCGGCCAGGCGCGGGCAAATTTTTATGGAGAGATGCCTGAGCGGTCAAAGGGTGCTGCCCGGAAAGCAGATGGCCGCAGCGATGCGGCACCAGGGTTCGAATCCCTGTCTCTCCGCCAAAGGTTTTTCTCGCCCAAGCTCAATGGGATGAGCATCGGATTACGAATCCGGGGGATGCAGGTTCGAATCCTGCGGGCGAGGCCAGATTCAGGGTGTAAGTCAGCGGCGAGACGGCCTGCCTTGGAAGCAGGAGGACGCTGGTTCAAATCCAGCCACCCTGACCACGTTTCATTCCGTTTTCAGATCAAGCGAGTACGCGAAGACGAAGCGCAGACAGTACGGCTGTACGGCAAGCGAAGTCGACAAAGTCATCGTTTGATCTGGAAATGGAATCACATGGAGGATTGGCCGAGCGGTTCAAGGCGCTCCCTTGCTAAGGGAAAGTCCGGCAAAACCGGACGCCAGGGTTCGAATCCCTGATCCTCCGCCATATTGCCTTGGTAACTCAGCGGCCAGAGTGCCCGCCTGTTCAGGGGTTCAAATCCCCTCCGACGGTTCCATTTTTCGCGCGGTGGCAGAGCATTGATGCGCTGGTCTGCAAAACCAGAGGACGCGGGTGAAATTCCCGCCCGCGCGTCCAGCAGACAGGGGCGTGGCGTAATGGCAGCGCAGCGGACTTTGACTCCGCCGGTGCGGGTTCGATTCCCGCCGCCCCTGCCAATCGGTGTTGGCCGTAGCTCAGTGGCAGAGCGCGCGGTTGTGGCCCGCGAGGTCGCCGGTTCAAAACCGGCCGGTCAACCCACCTTTCAATACGATCTGCCCGTAGCTCAGACTGGAAGAGCATCGGTTGCCGAAGCCGAAGGTCGCAGGTTCGACGCCTGCCGGGCAGGCCAGATAAACTACATTCTCGAATTGTCGACCGATCATCTTCAGGTATTGCGCCATGACCCGCATTTTAGCTTTGGATATTGCCGGAAACCCTTTTCGCTGGCTCGAAATCGAGCAGGCCATCTCCTATGCCGCCTGCGGCAAGGTGGCCTGGGAAATCGGCGCGGATGAACTGGTGTTTCGCGGCGGCATTTGCCGCGCGACGGGCGAGCGCAGCCGGGTCGCGCTGCGCCCGGTCATCGCGCTGGCGCGGAGCGAAGCAATGGCGCGTCACATGCCGCATGCGCTGCCGCCGGGGCACGACAATACGCTGTTGTTCCGCCGTGACCGGGGAATCTGCGCTTATTGCGGCGAACAGGTCGACACCAAACACCTCACCCGCGACCACATCGTTCCCCGTGCGCGCGGCGGCAAGGATGTCTGGAGCAACGTGGTGACGGCCTGTCGTCATTGCAATATGAAAAAAGCCTGCCGGACGCCCGATGAAGCGCGGATGCCCTTGCTGTACGTGCCTTACGCGCCGTGCCGCTTTGAGCATTTCATCCTCACCGGACGGCGGATCCTGGCCGATCAGATGGCTTATCTGGCGGCCCGATTGCCGACGCACAGCCGGGTGATGTAGGGCGGCCGGGCGATCTAGGTGCCGACGAGGGTGAGGTGGCCCAGTTTTTTCTGGCCGTCCTCGCTGCCGACGCAGACGCGGTTGCGGCCGCCCTGTTTGGCTTGGTACAGCCCCTTGTCGGCCCGCGACAGCAAGGTCACGGCATCGTCGCCCGGCGCCACCCCGGCGACGCCGATACTGATCGTGAAATGGAATGCCTGGCCGTAACCGTCCTTCATCATCAATGCCGCCGCTTGCTGGCGCAGGCGCTCGGCGACGGTCAGCGCCTGCGTCAGATCAGCGCCGGGCAACAGCAGCGCGAACTCCTCGCCGCCGACACGGGCTGCCAGATCAAAGCTGCGCAGGTTTTCGCCGCACAACTGCGCCAGTCGGCAGATGACTTGATCGCCGGTGAAGTGGCCATAGCGATCGTTGACCCGCTTGAAGCGGTCGATGTCCAGCATCAGCACGGCCAGCGGGGAATTCTGGCGCTGGGCGCGCTGCAACTCGATGGCCAGCGCCGGCATGAAACGCCGCCGGTTGCTGATGCCGGTCAGTGGGTCGGTATTGGAGGCGGCTTTCAGGCGTTGTTCGAGGTCATCGCGCAAATGCCCGGCGCGTGCCGCAAAGATCATCAGGATCAGGACACAGACGCTCAAGGGCAGCATCGTCATGGCAAACAGCGCGTAGGGAAAGCCCGGCAGCCAACCGGCCAGCGCCATGCCCAAAGGCACCGACGGAATGAACAGAACGACGAGCAGGCTCCAGACCAGGGGCAGGCCCGGCAGAATGAACATGGCAAAAAGATAGGCGACGATATAACCGCCAAGACCAGCCTTGACGCCGTTGTCGAGCAGCGCCAGAGCGAGGCTGTCGCAGGCCAGATGAGCGATCAGGACAATGCTTTGGAGCACGCCGACGACCCAGGGCCGGTGCTCCTTGAGTACGGCCATGCCGAACAGGATGGTGACCAGGAAGGGCAGCTTCAGCATCAGCGTGCGTTCGGCGCCAACCGGGTCAATGATCCGGTCGACCAGCCAGAAGCCGATACTCATCGGGGCCAGCAGCATCAGGCAGACGGCGATGCGGAAGCGGTGTTCGCGGAGCAGGCGTCGGCTCAGATCCGGCGGCGGAAACCACAGACGGCGCCAGCGGGTGAGCAGGGACCGGCTGGCGGTTTCAGGCACGGTATTTGCTTGCGGGGGGGGCACCGGCGACTACCTGCGTTTGAGGAAAAACACGAAAACGCCGTTTTCTTCCTGCTGGCTCATCAGTTCGTTGCCGGTCTGTTTGGCGAAGGCGGGAAAATCCTTTTGCGACCCGGCGTCGGTCGCCTGGACGCGCAGTACCTGACCGGCATCCATCTCGGCCAGCGCCTTTTTGGTGCGCAGAATGGGCAGCGGGCACTTGAGGCCCTTGACATCGAGATCGCGGTCGAATGGCATGATGGTCGGGTAACAAAAAGCAACCCGTTATTCTAACCGTAATTGTCGGTCATCCGTTGCGCCGTTCTTTTTCTTCTTCCAGCCGCTGCCGCCTCAATTCGCGCAGTCGCGCGTCAATCGCCGACATGACGTAGAAATCGGCGTCACCGGCTTTCTGCGCCCATTCCAACTGCTCGATGGCGGCCTGTGTCAGCCCTTGCAGGGCAAAGGCTTCGGCCAGCGCCTGATGCTGCTGCGTGATATGACCCAGACCGGCATGGCTGGCGGCCAGCAGGCGATGGTAGCGGATTGATTCTGGCCGCCACTGCAACTCTCTTTCGGCAAAGCGCCGCGCCTCGGCAAAACGGCCCGCCGCCAGGAGCGCCTTGCCATAGCCATCAAGCAGCCCCTGATGGCGCGGCGCACGCTCGATCGCCCGGCGGTAAATGTTGAGGCCGCCATCGGTATCGCCCTGGGCGAGACGAATTTCGGCATGGAGCCGCTCGACCATCGGCGGCCCCATCTTGCCGCCACGGGCTTTTTGTATTTCCTGCTCCGCCGCCGCCGGATCGCGGGCGCGCAGCAGCGCCTCAGCCAGACCGTAACGCATGGCTTCTTCGGAAGCGAATTTGCGCTCGGTCAACAGGCGCTCGAAATCCTTGATCGCTTCTGCTGGCGTCCCCTGCATGGCCCGCAATTTGGCTCGCACCAACTGAAAATCGGGGCTGTCCGGGACTTGCCGGTAATCGACCGCGTTTTCGCGGTTCTGCATGTCGGTCAGGCGCTCGCCGGTCAAGGGGTGGGTGCGCAGAAAGGCGGTGGCGTTGTTTTCGTAAAGGCGCGTCGCCTTTTGCAGATTGCCGAAGAAGGAACCCATGCCGCGCACGTCAAACCCGGCCTGGTGCAAAGTTTCAAAGCCGAGGCGGTCGGCCTCGCGCTCGAAATCGCGCGAAAAGGCCAGTTGCGCCGAGGCGATACCGGCTTGCGTCGCCGCCATCGCGCCGCCCGCCACCTGCGAATTGGAGCGGGCGGCGAGAATGGCCAGCGCCATCGCCCCCAGCGAAGCCATGCTGACCTGCCGCGATTGGTACACCTGGCGGGCAATGTGGCGCTGCGTGACGTGGGTGATTTCGTGGGCAAGCACGCCAGCCAGTTCGGATTCGGTCTGGGCGGCGAGAATGAGGCCGCTATGGACGCCGACATAACCGCCCGGCAAGGCAAAGGCATTGATGCTCGGATCATTGATGGCGAAAAAGGTGAAACCCAGCCCCGGATCGTTGCTGACGGCGACCAGCTTGCCGCCCAGTGCGTTGAGATAATTTTCGACATCGGAATCGTCGAGATAGGCCGGATCGCGCCAGATTTCGCTCATCACCTGCCGCCCGATCTGCTTTTCCATCGCTGGCGACAGGTCGCTGGCGGCGATGTCGCCGAGTTCCGGCAAATCATCGGCGCGCAAGGGTTGCAGCGCCAGAGCGCAGACCAGAAATCCGGCAAGGAGGCGACGGGAAATCATGGATGCTATGATAGCCCACAGCGCCGCTGCCCACGCGGCAACACCTGCAAGAGGATGTAAATTTCCGTGACCCACGCCCAGCTCACCCATTTCGACAGCGCCGGCCAGGCCCACATGGTCGGCGTCGGCGGCAAAGCGGAAAGCGCCCGCCGCGCCCGCGCCAGCGGCAGTATTTTCATGCAGGCGGCGACCCTGGCGCTGATTCGCCAGGGATCGGCGAAAAAAGGCGACGTCCTCGGCATCGCCCGCATCGCCGCCATTCAGGCAGCCAAGCGCGCCGGCGAACTGATCCCGCTCTGCCACCCGATCGCGCTCACCCGCGTCGCCGCCGAATTCACCCTCGACGCGGCCAATCTCGCCGTGCATTGCCAAGTCACCGCCGAATGCCGTGGCCGCACCGGCGTCGAAATGGAAGCCCTGACCGCCGTCTCCGTCGGCCTCCTGACCATCTACGACATGTGCAAGGCGGTCGACCGCGGGATGCGAATCGACGGCATCCGCCTCATCGAAAAAGAAGGCGGGAAATCGGGGCGCTGGGTCGCCGCCGACATATAAGCCGCTGATTTACCGAGGTTTATAACAACCCAAGCGGGCAAGCGAAGATCCGGCGGCATGGTTGGCTTGCCTGGCACACAGCGGTTTGTCGTAACTACAAAAAGAGCTACAATCAGCTATGGAATTTGAATGGGACGCTGGCAAAGCTGCGTCGAACCTGCAAAAGCACGGCGTTGCCTTTGAGGATGCCTTGCTTGTCTTTTACGACCCTGGCCGCACTGAGCGTTACGATGGGCGAGAGGATTACGGTGAGGATCGTTGGGTAACGATCGGATTCGTCCATTCAAGATTTTTGGCTGTCGCCTATACCGTTCGAGGTGAGGAGGCGATCCGATTGATTTCTGCGCGAAAGGCAGACAGTTATGAGCAAAAGCAATACCGTGAAGCGAACGCTTGACCTGACAAAGCCGCCACCGCCCTTGACTGCCGAGCAGAAGGCGCGGCTGGAAGCGTTGGATGCGCTGTCCGACGATCAGATCGACTACAGCGACATTCCTTCAAAGCCTGACGCCGTATGGGTGAAGGCAGTCCACTTTCCGCACGCGAAAAAGCAAATCACACTTCGTATTGACGAGGATGTTCTGATCTTCTTCCGTGAAACCGGGAGCCGCTATCAGACACGCATCAACGCCGTGCTGCGCTCCTATGTCGAAGCACAGAAGGCGGCGCAATAAAGCCTCCACATACCCGCCTTCAGCAGATCGCCTAACCCCCGCTCAGCCGCACGTCCCGACCGCGCCGCAGGCGGTGCAGAAGTCGCAGCCGTCTTTGCGGATCATGGTGTAGTTGCCGCATTCGCCGCACAGTTTGCCGACGGTGGGCAGCACTTTGTTGCTGGTGGTGTCTTCCGGCGCTTCGAGGATGCCCATTTGTTGCAGCGGGAAACCGGCTTCGTCGAGGATGCCGAGCATGGCGTAGCGGTGGATGATGAGTTGGGCGATGTAGGCGACGGTCGACGGCCAGGTCTGCTGCTTGCGTGAGCCGGGGATGAAGGCCATGAAGTCGCCGAAGGGTTCGGAGTAGTCGAGCAGTTTCCTGAGTTTCATGCCGATCCAGGCCGGGTCGATGACGCGCATGTCGAGCGAGAGGAGCTTGCACAGGCCATCGAGGGCACGCGGGTAGTTGCCAGCGAGCCACATCGAGTAGGGGCGGGTGACGCCGTCGGGCAGGGTGATTTCCTTGAGGCCCAGGACGAAATCCTCGCCGGTCGAGGCGTTGTTCACGTCAACCGTCCACGAGAGCGTGCCGTCGGTGCCGGTTTTTGGCTCCTTGCTGCTGAACAGGGCGTCCTTGACCGGCGTCTGGCCATTGTGGGCGAGCGCGCCAAGCTGTTCGACGCGCCAGCGGATGACTTGCGCCATGGCCGAGACGACGGAGGGCATCCGCTTTTTTTCGCCGTGCGGCGGCATCGGCATTTCAAAGGCGTCGCCGGGGGTTTTGGCCAGCGCGTCGAGCTTCATTTCGAGCCAGCCGTGGTCGTCGGCGCGCATGTCCATCGAGAGCGTCTTGGCGACCGCGCCCAAGCCGCGCGGTTCCGCCGGGCCGTTGGCCCAGACTTCAAACGGCCAGGTGCGGCCTTCGGTTTCGACATGGCCGACGAACAGGGCGAATTTGCCGATCGGCGAATTGACCATGTAGGTCCAGCAGAGGTTGCCTTCCGGCTGGCTGGGGCGATCCGGCCAGCGCAGGCTGGCCAGCACCGGGGCCGAGAGGTGCTTGATCGAGAGCCGCCGGTTGGCGTCGGAGACGAAATCCTGCGGCGATTTGGCGTCGTCGGCAACGGCTTCCTTGGCCGGTTCAACCGACAGCACCGCGCCGAGGACGCTGTTCGGGCGATAGGTGGCCAGGCCCTTCAAGCCTGCTTTCCACGCCTGCATGTACAGATCCTGAAAATCCTCGTAGGGGTAATCGGCGGGGACGTTGACGGTTTTCGAGATCGAGGTGTCGATGTAGGGGGCGACGGCGGCAACCATGTCGGCATGCGCCTTGGCCGAAATTTCCAGCGCCGTGACGAAGTATTCCGGCAGTTTGGCGACATCGCCGCCGTAGTGTTTGTAGAGCCGCCAGGCGTAGTCCTCGACCGAATGTTCCTTGATCGCGCCATCGGCCATGCGCTTTTTGCGGCTGTAGGTCCAGGAAAACGGCGGCTCGATGCCGTTCGAGGCATTGTCGGCAAAAGCCAGCGAAATGGTGCCGGTCGGGGCAATCGACAAGAGGTGCGAATTGCGCAGCCCGTGCTGGCGGATCTCGGTCTTGATCCCGGCGGGCAGGCGCGAGGCGAAATTGCCGCCGGAGAGGTAGAGTTCGGCGTTGAACAAGGGGAAGGGGCCGCGCTCCTTGGCCAGTTCAATCGAGTAGAGATAGGCGGCGTCGCGCATGAATTCGCTGATGCGCGCCGCCATGGCGCGCGCTTCCGGCTTGTCGTAACAGAGCCGCAGCATGGTCAGGGCGTCGCCGAGACCGGTGAAGCCCAAGCCGACGCGACGTTTGTTGGCGGCTTCCTGGGCTTGCCGCTCAAGCGGCCAGTGCGTCGCATCAAGCACGTTGTCGAGCATCCGGGTCGAGACGCGGACGACTTCGGCAAAGGCGTCAAAATCAAAAGCCGCCTTGTCGGAGAAGGGATCGTGGACAAACAGGGTCAGGTTGATCGAACCCAGACAGCAGCAGCCGTAGGGCGGCAGCGGCTGTTCGGCGCAGGGGTTGGTGGCCTCGATCACTTCGCAGTAATTGAGGTTGTTGTCCTTGTTCATCCGGTCGAGGAACAAAATGCCCGGCTCGGCGTGGTCGTAGGTGGATTTCATCACCTGATCCCACAAATCGCGGGCGCGCAGCTTGCGGTAAACCCAGGCGCCGTCGTCGCGCTGGTAAGCGCCGTCGGCCTTCATGTCGGCATTCGGCTCGGCGCGGTGGATCAATTCGGCAAAGCCGTCGGCGTCCACCGCGGCCATGAAAGCGTCGGTGACGCCGATGGAAATGTTGAAATTGGTCAGGTCGCCGTGATCCTTGGCGTGGATGAAATCCTCGATATCCGGGTGATCGCAGCGCAAGACGCCCATCTGCGCCCCACGGCGGGCGCCCGCCGATTCAACCGTTTCGCAGGAGCGGTCAAAAACGCGCATGTAGGAGACGGGGCCGGAAGCGCGCGACTGCGTGCCCTTGACGCGCGCGCCCTGCGGCCGGATCGACGAAAAATCATAGCCGACGCCGCCGCCGCGGCGCATGGTTTCCGCCGCCTGAGCCAGCGCCGTGTAGATGCCGGGGCGGCCTTCGACATTTTCGACAATGGAATCGCCAACCGGCTGGACGAAGCAGTTGATGAGGGTCGCCTGCAAATCAGTCCCGGCAGCCGAATTGATGCGCCCCGCCGGGACGAAGCCGTTTTCCTGCGCCCAGAGAAAGCGAGCCTCCCAATGCGCCTGATCCTTCTCCTTCTCAACCTGCGCCAGCGCCCAGGCGACGCGCTTACGCACGTCGTGCACGCTGGTTTCCTTGCCCTTGGCGTATTTTTCGATCAACACCTCGCCAGCGATTTCCTGCGCCTGCAAGGGCGGAAATTGCGGCGGGGCGGGAATGTCAGTGAGCGCGAGTTGTTCGACGACAGGGTTCATTTTTTTGCTCCTCAGCCTGATGGTGCGTCAATGGATTTAATCATTCCTGAATGGGGCGTAATCTACTACCTATAGTATGCCGATGCAATCCGTTGACTAGATATGGTGTTTTATGCCACGGCAAGCCGCCTTTCGCCAAGGCGGGAAAACCCCCAAAAAAACAAGGCCCCTGTGGGTCGACAAAAAATCTTGGCAGTTTGTAAAAAATAAAAATTGTCACGCCGATGGGGGTGGTGAACCGATGGGGCAGGCTTGGTTTTGCAAATCGTTTGCATGGGGCGCAAATGATTGGGGTGTCCCCCCAAGGCCAAAGCAGAAACCTTGGGGGGACGTGCCGCCATGGGTGGGGCGCAAGGTGTGAGCGTTATGGCGTGCGTCTCACGATCACACACGGCCCTCGGTTGGCGGAACCCAACCAGGTGGAGATGATTACGGGGCCGCGCTACCTTGCCGCCGCTTCCTGACGCGGTTAATGATGTTGCGGACGGCGCG
Organism: Azonexus sp.; assembly: GCA_031277255.1. GTDB lineage: Bacteria > Pseudomonadota > Gammaproteobacteria > Burkholderiales > Rhodocyclaceae > Azonexus. The sequence continues at coordinate 5,981 of JAITMS010000133.1, read as the reverse complement.
GGTAGTGACGCCGTAGTCCAGGGCGAGCTTGTCGAAGCTCTTGCCCCGCCGCCATGCCTCGTAGATGTCATCATCGACCTTGCTGCGCTTGAAACGGCAATCCTTGGGCATGGTGAAATTCTAGCCGCCCCAGTGGCCCGCCAGATGGTCAGCAACGGCGTTACCCATGCTGTCGGCCATATCGTGCGAGACGCCATACTCAAGCGCCAGCTGCGCCACCTGGGCGGCCACATCGACCAGCATCTCGTTACGGCGGATAGCCATCGCGGATGGTGGTTTTCTGTCCATCTCAGCCAATGCCGAAGATACGCGCAAAATTGGCGCGTTCTTGCTCAGTCAATGCCGACAAGTCCGCCTGTAATACATTGGGCGCGGGTTCGGGTTTAATGCCCGTGGCTTCGTAAAAACCGGGTATGTCGCCAAAAGCGCGCAAAATGATTGTCTTATCTTTTTCGCTCAATTGCGCATCCGGCGCTGAGCCTATCCGGGCGGTCGCCGCCGCCAGATCGGTTAAGCCCGCAAGTCCGGGGATGTTGGTCAGCGCCACGCCGTAGAGAACGGTTACGGCTCCCGTGAGGCCATCGTAGCGGAACATGGGCGATAGATAGCGGTATTCACCATTAGCAATCATCTTCCGGGCCGTGGCCGTCCATTCGATTTGTGCCATGAACAAACCCTCTCCTTCCCGCCATTCCAACCCTTTGAACCATCCAGCCGCCGGTGCTGGCTGGCCATTAGTAGCGGCATTAAGGGATTGATGCTCATAGTCGATCACATGAGGGCCATGCTGTGCCGCCGCTGCAATCAAGCCTTGCGCAATGTGGGCATCCATGCGCCAGGCGTCGACATCTGCCGGGCGTGTGTCAGTGCTGCGGAACTTCCCTGCCGGAAGGATGCGCAAGGCAGCGCCGGGGAGAACGGAGCGCGGCTCTATGCCCGCAATAAATTGTGTATCCATGTGGCGCTTTCTTATTCACGCGCGGCTTTTGGCATCAGGCGGCCAAGCGGGTCAAGGCTGAGAATGTCCGCATCCAAAGCCGTGATTTGTTCATCAATGGCGGCCATTTGCACTACTAATGCTTCTACTTGCTTTCTGCGCTCGGCTAGCGGCTCCCCTATCGTTTTGCGGTCGTCTGGCTGGTAAAGGATTTCGCATTCATCAAGCAAATCCGGTAGTTTTGCCTTGAGAACATCGCCAAAGAAATAGCATTGCCAATACGCAAATTCGCCAATTGTCTTGACAGGATTAAGCATAGCATCAGCATCTTCTACATGATCTCTACGGTCAGGAATATGGCTTCTGATTGATGTCATATAGTTCATATCTTCCAGCGTCAAAGGTCTTTTTTTACCAAGCGGCAGCCCTTCTACATGGTGGCGTGTGGGGTACGCAAAAATATTCAGCAGATTGATTTTTGTGATGTTTTTCTTGTAAATGGTCGCCCGGATATCAATTAGTTCGCCCATAAACAAAATGATGTCATCCCTACTCATAGCTTGGCTGTAAATAGCTTGAAGCTGCTGTTGCAGGGCTGTCTTTTCTTGGCGCAAGACTTCACGGCTGGCCTTGAGTTTGGTCGTTGCCGTGTATATTTCGTCTAATTTTTTCCGCAATTCGGAAAGCTCTTGGGTTGTCATAATGCAATTCCTTAACAAGATTGTTTAATGGGTTTCAAGTTGGCGCGAATGTGGCAAAGGCGGGGCGGCGCTGACTGGCGCAGGGTTGAAAGGGCCGGGCGGAATGCCGCTATGAGGTTGTTTGGTGGCGCGTTCAATCGCTCGCCCGGTAAGGCCATATTTGACGCCGATGTCAAAAGCCGCTTCCCGCCCGCTCAAGCCGCCCACAGTGGTCAAATGGTCGTATTCATCGATAATGCGATCCTGCTGATAGGCTCTCAGAACAATCGACAGGTTGGGGATGAAGATTTCGACGCCCGCCCATTCGCGGATCATGGCTTGGGCGGCGTGGTCGCCAACAATGTCGGCCAGCCTGCCAAAGGCGCGATTACCCAATGACCTTGCCGATGGCACTCGAAACTCCTGCCCGCCCCAGGCGTGAATCAAGGCAGCGGCGGCCTTGAGGCCGATCACGCGGATCAGTTCCGCCGCTTGCGTGGGGAAGCTGGGGTAGCGGGTCAGGTGTTCGAGGAATTGAGGAGTCATGGGCGCGCTTACAGCCTTGAATTTGTGTCGATCATCGCGGGGAATGACATCTCCGTTAATGGGGACAGGTTTCCCCGGCGTGGATGGGCATCGATGCGGCACCACCCGCACGCTTTCCAGTGGGGTCATGGCAGGCGCGCTCACGGCTTTCGGCATTGATGGCGCTGGGCTTTGGCGTTGGCCCGCTGGCACAATGCCCTGTGCACGCTTGTTGCAACATCATTCGCGCGCTCAATCGCTGCCTCCGCCCCTCTGTTGACGGCCATAATCAGGTATGACAGGTTCACGCGGCTGATATGTCCTAGAACCGCTGCCTCATCGCTATTTTCGCCGCCAACCAGGTCAGCCAGTGCGGTCATGGCACGGCGCATATCGTTGATGTCGTCGATATGGTCAATGGTCGCCAGCGCGGCGTTTTTAAGCTCTTGCTCCTTCATTTTTCCACTCCTTTCGTTTCATGGTTTTCCAACTTGTTTGCCTTCTTCCCGGCCCAGTTGCCAAGGGCCGCGAGAACCCGCTGCAAGGCGGTTTGATCGAGAAAGCGGGGATGGTCGACATGGCCGCGCCGCTTCATCCAGGCGATGAATCTGGGGTCTTCCAAGCCAGCAAAGCCGACCAGGCGCGCCCGGTAAGCGAGCAGCCCCCATTGGCGCGTTGTCGGGCGGCCAGGGGCGCTGCCGCCCGCTGCCTTGGGTTTGCGCGGGGCATCAACGAAGCCCAGGCGGCGAAATTCGCGCATCACGGCATCAAAACGCGACAGCGTGATGGCCTTGGATGTCGTCACCCCGGCAGTGCGCAGCAAGAGCGCCCGATAGCTTTCATCAGCCATATTGAGGTCGCGGGCGGCCTTGTGGATCAGGGCGATTTTGCTGCCGAAAATGAGGTCGTCAGCAGGCGGCGGGCGGCTGTTCATCGGCCATCCCCCCACGCGCCAACCGATGCGGCGGCGGCCTGCAACAGATCAGCGTCAATCGCCGCGCCCTTGGCTTGCGCCAGCAGCCGGGCGGCGCTGACGGCGCTGGACAGGAGGCGCAGCCCGCCATCTTGCGTGCCGATCAGCACGGCCAGGGCGCGTTCCTTGCGCCCGCGAATTTCCCAGGCATCGAGCAGGGCGTCGACGTCGCCTTCGCTTGGGGCGTCGACAACGACGCGCGCGCCAACGACGCGGCTCATAATTTGGGCGATTTTGGCGTCCACCAATTCCTTGTAGCCGCTCAGGTTGCCCATCAGGGCAATGGCGACGCCGTGCTGATCCGGGAACAGGCGCAGTTCGTCAAGGCGGCGGTGGCTCAATAGCTGCGCCTCGTCAAAGATGATGATGCCACCGTGAGAAAGACGGGCCACGATGGCGTCGATTTTCTTTTCATGCGTCTGCCGGTAATGGAAAAATTCGCCCGCCATGCTGTTGAGAATGGCCGTATGGATGGCGGCGGCGTCCCGCTCAAGGCCGGTGCAGCGCACCAGGGCAACCGGCCATTGACCGAAGGCCCGGGTTTCTTGATGCTGGCCTTGGTACCAGGCCGCCGTTTCGCTTTTGCCGACGCCGGACGCGCCATAAATCAGGGCGATGCCGCGCTGCGCCGTCCCGCCTTGCGCCTGCCGGGCGCGGTCGAATGCCCGGATAATCTTTTGGGCGGTTGGCGTTTTGACGAAGCCGCCCGCATGTTCCGCCGCCCGTTCAATCGCCGCCTTCCAGGCGAGCAAGGCGGGGGCGACGTCGCCGCCGCCAGCCTCATTCAGCCAAGCCTTGAAGCCTTGCAGGGAAACGCCCGCCTCGATGGCGATACGGGACGGCGGCATGGCAGCGGCCAGCAGGTCGTCAATGTAGGCCCTCAGTTGCCGGTCATCGGCGTCCGCCTTGGCGTCCCGGCGTTGCCGCGCCTCAATGTCTTGAGGGGCTGTTTTTTCACTGACTGCGTTCATTGATAATCAATCCTCCGTGTCGATGGTTCGGCCTGGCGATAGCTGCCGCCAGTCCGCTGTCAGCGCCCCGCCCGCCGTGGCGCTTGGGCGGCGTAAAGCTCATCAATCTCATCCGTCATGCTCTTGATCCTGGCGTCGCGTTCAATCTCCGCCTGGCTCTTTTCCCGTGGCATTTCAGCGGCGGCGGGCGTCAGTTCAATGACCTTGCTGATGGGCAGAATTTCCCCTGTTGTTTTGTCGATCATTTCCGGGTATCTGCCCTCGATCCGCCGGGCAATTTCCTTGGGCGTGTCAAGGCTCTGGATATTCAACAGGGCCTTGGCTTGGGCCTTTTTCGCCTTGGTGAAAACGGCCCGTTCCTTGGCAACCTTCTCTGCCGCTTCCTTGCTGTTGCCGGGCGTGCGCTCAATCTGCCGGACGTTCTCGGCCAGCAGCTTGTTGCCGCGATAGACACAAACCGGCTCGGCCAGGTCGTGCCGGTTGTAGCGGGCGTAATAGCCTCGCCCTTTGGCCAGGCTGGCCGTTTCCACCGAGTAATAACGCGCCCCGTGAATGATGAAACTGCCATCCCTCTGGATCGTGATCGGGATGGCCGACCACAGGCAAACCCGCATTTGTATGCTTGAAATCTGCCGCGGCACATAGCCGGGGGCATTCATCAATTCGGTGTATACCTGCTGCGGGCTTTTGCCGCCCATCCCGTCGCCCCGATGCGGCGCGCGCAGGTAGGCGGCAAGCTCCTCTTTAAAAATCTCTTGCAACAGGTGCAAAGGCGCCGCCTTGGCAGCGTCCCATTCTTCCGGGCGGACTTCCGGCGACCTGCCGCAGTAAGCCCCTTTGAACTCCGGGCGGGTTTCGCACATCCGGGCCAGCGTGCCGAATAGCCGCTCGATCGGCTTGGTCTGCCCATGCCCCGGCGTCGCCCAGGAAACCTCAATGCCCAGGAAGGGCAGCAAGCCGATGATGTCATCTTCCTTGACCTTGCCGCGCCGCCGCCACGGTGCGCCGCCGGTTATTTCCTTGGCTGCCGCCTCCATGCCGTTGTCGACTTGCACGCAACGCGGCACGATGCGCCCGGTTGTCTTGAAGGCATTCATCACCGCATCGCGCACCAAATCGGCATTCAAGGCGGGGCCGATGGCATAGCCAACCAGGTAGCGCGAACGCATATCCATGACGGCATAAAGCCATAACCTGAAGGCGCGGCCTTTCGGGCCGAATCGCCCATCGCTGTCCCTCACCATCAAGTCGAATCGGCGGCCATCCATTGACCATTGCTCATGCAGGTCAAAGGCGCTGTAGTCGCGGCGGGCCGTTGGCGACAGGCGCTTCAAGGCGGTATCGCCTTGGCGCAGCAAGTCAATCACGGCAGCGTCGATATTGGCGAAATCCCGGTAGGCTGTTTGCAGGTTCGGCAGCTTGCCCCAGCCTTTGGCCTCAGCTTCCCGCTTTGTCCGGTCATAGGCGGTTTTGAGGGGGCGGCCAGGGGTACAGGCGTCATGCAGAAAGAACAGCCAGGATGGCCCCGGCCACTCAGCGCGGCGGGCATTGGTGCGACCGGCAAAATCAGGCACCAGGGCGGGCAGCCAGTCGCCTTGTTCCAACCCGTCGACGGCTTGTCGCCAGTTATTGAGGGTTGAGCGGGGAACCTTGAAATTGGCCTTGATGGCGGCGTAGGCGGCCATTTTGCCGACGCCTTGGCACAGCAGCGCATCAAAATCAAGCAACACGGCAAAGGCGCGCTGCGCGCGGGTCTGGCATTTACCGGTCGCTTTTTCGTAATGCGCCCAATGTTCCTTGCGCTCCTCAGGGGCGAAGGAAGAACCGCCCTCGAATAGATCAGCCGTCAGACCGGTTGCCGTATGCCGCTGATGCCAGTAAAGCGCCTGGGCGGC
>JAITMS010000132.1 GCA_031277255.1 Azonexus sp. | reverse complement strand
AGCCCTGATCTCAACCCCATCGAGAAACTCTGGGCCAACCTCAAGCGCCGATGGCGAAAAATCGGCGGAAACTTGGAGAAGCTCATTCGAGAGTCCGATTATTGATTGGAGCGACTATAAGCCTCCGTATCCTCTCTCCGCGCCGCCCTTCGACTCCGCTCAGGGCGAACGGGTATGAGTTGAGCGGTCTGCGTCAGCGGGTTCGCTCGCAGGGTGAGGCTCACGGCTCGCTATCATTTCCTGCTTCAATAGTGAGAATACTTCCGTCAGATTTCATGTGATGCCTGGTTCCATTGCCCCAAATAATGCAACCGAACGAGGCGTTGTACTCACGCACAAAGGCTTCCCGGTGTTGCCAATCTCCAAAGCACCGTGAGTGCATGGCTGTGTCTGAGTAGGGCCAAAGTGGGTGTGACGCGGACTGTATGAAGGCGGGGGTTGATACAATAGACTGACCATCGGCAAGGACTGAGCCACACAACGGACACTCGGATTTTCCAAGTATAACAATAGCCAATGCACTTCCTCCTTAGTGGAGCCGACTGTAGGCTCGCTTGGGTTCATAAGCCTGATGGTATTGGGATGTATGCCTATGTCGCTCTAATCGGCGCTGATTGCCGGATATTTGAGCGCGTTCTTGACGAGCTTCTGCCGCACCGCCGCCAGCGGGTCGATGCCGAGGGCGTCGGCGGTTTCGATCAGGTAGATCAGCACGTCGGCAATTTCATCGGTGGCCGCTGCCTGCTGTTCCAGCGTCAGATGATGGCTTTCCTCCGCTGTCAGCCACTGGAAAATCTCCACCAGTTCAGCGGTTTCGACGGACAAGGCCATGACCAGATTTTTCGGCGCGTGGTATTGCCGCCAATTCCGCGCCGCGACGAACCGGCGCAGGGCGTCGCGCAGCGTGTCGAGCGAGGTGATGTCGGCGTAGGCGTCGTTCATGCGTCCGATCATAGCAGGCCGGAAGCGCCAAGAACCGCCCCGCCGGCGATGAACCACAGCGGATGCCAGCGGGTACGGACGGCGGCGACGGCGGTGACGACGAGCACGCCAAGCGCCGCCGGACTAAAGCCGACCGCCTGGGCGATCAGGGTCGCGCCGGAAAAAATCAGGCCGACGGCAAGCGGCGCGACGCCGATGCTGATGGCCCGCTGCCAGCGGCGGCCGCTAAAACTTTCCCAGCGGTCGATCAGCACATAGATCAGCACGCTCATCGGCAGGCACATCGCCAGCGTTGTCGCCAGCGCCCCGGCAAGGCCCGCAACCTGCCAGCCGATCAGGCTGACGACCAGAACATTCGGCCCCGGCGCGGCCTGGGCGATGGCGTAGAGATGGGTAAAGGTATCGGCGGACAGCCAGTGCTGCTGGTCGACGGTGACCCGGTAGATTTCCGGCAACAGGGCCGTCGCCCCGCCGAAGGCGACGAAGGAGAGGATAAAAAACTCGGCGAACAGCGCGATGACCGTGCCCATTGCGCTCACCGCCGCCCCAGCCGCCACCAGGCCAGTCCGCCGGAACAGGCCAGCCCGGCCAGCATGACCCACAGCATCGGCCAGCGCAGCCCGGCGACGCCAATCACCACCAATGCGGCAAAAGGCAGAAAAACCGCCTTCTCGCGGATGGCTCCGCCCATCCGCCAGGCGGTGGCGAACAAGAGGCCGGAACCGGCGGCGGCAATGCCGCGCAGGAGCGACTGGGCAATCGGCAACTGGCCGTAGGCGTCGTAGAGCAGCGCCAGCAGCACGATGACGACGAACGGCCCGGCGAGAAGCCCCAAGGGCGCAACAATGGCCCCGGCCAGCCCGCAATGACGCTTGCCGACAATGACCGCCAGATTGACGACATTCGGCCCCGGCAAAAACTGGCAGAGGCCAAGCTGGGCATTGAATGTCTCCGCCGTCATCCAGCCGGTGCGCTCGACCAGCATCCGGCGGGCAAAAGGCAGCACGCCGCCAAAGCCGGAAAGGCCGACCTTGGAAAATTCAAGAAAAAGCGTTTGCAGGGTAGGGGCGGGAGTTTGGGTATTGGCCAGGCTCATCTGCTGTTCACGCCGAGAAGTGAAAACGCCCTCTCCCCTTGTGGGAGAGGGTTGGGGAGAGGGGACGGACGCCGCCAAGCGTCCTGACGCGGTTTCGTTGCGCCAGCCGCCGCGCCCCCTCTCTCCCGGCCTCTCTCCCACGAGGGGAGAGAGGGGAAAGGCGGGACGCCAGCCGCCCGCCCCAACTTGATGTCGCAATTTGCGACTTCAAGCTGGCGAACTCCTCCGGGGATAATTCAAACATGAAATCCAGCGGGAACCGCTCCCGGTTGCGCCGCACCTGCTCATTCAAGCGTCGCGTTTCCATGCCATAGAGCGCGGCCAGGTCGGCGTCGAGCAGTACTTTCTGTTCACGCAATACCAGAATGCGTTGGCTGATCGCTTCCAGCGGCAACAAGGGTTCTCCGCTCATCACGCTGTCCTCACGACTCCAGCCGCAATTCCGCCGATCTTGCGTGGGCGGGCAGACCTTCGCCGTGGGCGAGCGTCGAGGCGATGCGGCCCAGGGTTTGCGCGCCCTCTCGTGACACCTTGATGAGGCTGGTGCGCTTCTGGAAATCGTAGACGCCCAAGGGCGACGAGAAGCGCGCCGAGCCGGAAGTCGGCAGGACGTGGTTCGGCCCGGCGCAGTAGTCGCCGAGCGATTCCGAACTGTAATGGCCGATGAAAATGGCTCCGGCGTGATGGATGCGGGCGACCCAGGGTTCCGGGTCGGCCAGCGCCAGTTCGAGGTGTTCGGGGGCGACGCGGTTGGCGAGGCTCACGGCTTCGTCGAGGTCGCGGGCCAAAATGAAAGCGCCGCGATGGGCGAGCGAGGCGGCGATGACTTCGCGGCGCGGCATGCTTGGCAGCAGTTTGTCGACGCTGGCCGCGACCCGGTCGATGAAAGCGGCGTCGGGGCAAATCAGGATCGACTGCGCCAGTTCATCATGTTCGGCCTGCGCGAACAGATCCATCGCCAGCCAGTCGGGATTGCCCGTACCGTCCGTGACAATCAGGATTTCCGAAGGCCCGGCCACCATGTCGATGCCGACGACGCCGAAGACGCGGCGCTTGGCGGTGGCGACGTAGGCATTGCCGGGGCCGACGATCTTGTCGACTTGCGGCACGGTTTTGGTACCGTAAGCCAGCGCGCCGATGGCTTGCGCGCCGCCGATGGCGAACACCCGGTCGACGCCAGCCAGACAGGCCGCCGCCAGCACCAGCGGATTTTTTTCGCCGCCCGGCGTCGGCACGACCATGATCAGTTCCCGGACGCCCGCCACCTTGGCCGGGATCGCGTTCATCAGCACCGACGACGGATAGGCCGCCTTGCCGCCCGGCACATAGAGGCCAACGCGGTCAAGCGGCGTCACCATCTGGCCAAGCCGGGTGCCGTCGGCCTCGGTGTACGACCAGCCTTCCTGCTTCTGCCGCTGGTGATAGGCGCGGATGCGCGCCGCCGCCGCTTCCAGCGCCTGCCGCTGCGCCTCCGGCAGACTGGCGAGGGCGGCCTGGCATTGACCGGCGCTCAGTTCGAGATCGGCCATCGTCGCCGCCGTCAGGCGGTCGAAGCGGTTGCTGTAGTCGATCACCGCCGCGTCGCCGCGGGCCTTGACAGCGGCCAGAATCCCGGCCACGGCGCGCTCGATGCCCTCGTCCGCTGCCGCCTCAAAAGCCAGCAGCGCGTCGAGCCGGGTCGAAAAATCAGCGTCCGTGGTCGCCAGGCGTTTGATCGTCAGCATCGTTTATTCCTCCACCGCCCCGGCAAAAGCGTCGATGATCGGCTGCAAGGTTTGGCGCTTGACCTTGAGCGCCGCCTGATTGACCACCAGCCGCGCCGAAATGTCCATGATGTGTTCGCAAGCCGTCAGCTTGTTCGCTTTCAGTGTGCCGCCGGTGGAGACGAGATCGACGATGGCGTCGGCCAACCCGGCCAGCGGGGCCAGCTCCATCGAGCCGTAGAGCTTGATGAGATCGACATGGACGCCCTTCGCGGCGAAATGCTCGCGCGCCGTCCTGATGTATTTGGAGGCCACCCGGAGCCGCGCCCCCTGACGCACGGCGCTGGCGTAATCAAAGCCTTCCGGCACGGCGACCATCATCCGGCAGCGGGCAATGCCGAGATCGAGCGGCGAATAAAGCCCTTCGCCGCCATGCTCGATGAGAACATCCTTGCCCGCCACGCCGATGTCCGCCGCGCCGTACTGGACATAAGTCGGCACATCGGTAGCGCGGACGATGACGACGCGCACATCCGGGCGATTGGCGCCGATAATCAGCTTGCGCGAGGTCGCCGGGTTCTCGTTCGGGACAATGCCCGCCGCCGCCAGCAAAGGCAGCGTTTCGTCAAAAATGCGGCCCTTCGAGAGGGCGATGGTGATGGGAGTCACGGGGTCGAAGCCAGAAGAAAAACCGGCATTTTACCCTGAAGCCCCGGCAGCGCCGCTGTGACCGGCGACAGGCTGCGGATTTGCCGTTGAGGCTTGTCGAAGCCCCGACTTGATCTGATAATCCAGCCCCCGCCCGTTTTTTATGCAAAGGAAATAACGATGTCCAATGTCGCGCTCCAGGCGCTCAAAGCCCGCCGCAGCCAATATGCCCTCGGCAAAAGTCTGCCTCTGCCCAAGGCCGAAGTGGCCCAACTGATTCAGGAAGCGATCCGGCAATCGCCGTCGCCCTTCAATTCGCAGTCGTCCCGCGCCATCATCCTGTTTGACGCCGAGAGCGACAAATTCTGGGAACTGGTCCTGGCCGCCCTGCGCCCAATCGTTCCGGCCCAGGCTTTCGGCGCGACCGAAGGCAAGATCAAGAGCTTTGCCGCAGGCGCCGGGACTGTCCTGTTCTACGAAGACCAGAGCGTCATCAAGGGCTTGCAGGAAAAATTCGCCCTCTATGCCGACAATTTCCCGGTCTGGTCCGAGCAGGTCAGCGGCATGGCCCAACTGGCGGTGTGGACGACGTTGGCCGCCGCCAACATCGGGGCCAGCCTGCAACACTACAACCCGCTGGTCGATGACGCCGCCGCTGCCGCGTGGAACGTGCCCGCCAACTGGAAACTGCGCGCCATGATGCCTTTCGGCTCCCACCAAGCGGGTTTTGGCGACAAGAGCTTTATCAGCGACAGCGAGCGTTTCCGCGTTTTTGGCTGAATCTTTTGCCCAACGCCCCCCGAACCACCCGTCTCGCCGTTCTGGCGCTGATTGTTCTGGCCTTGATCTGGAGCTACAACTGGATCGTCGCCAAATCGGCGCTGCGCTACATCGGCGCGCTTGATTTCGCCGCCTGGCGCTGCGCCCTCGGCGCGCTGCTGTTGCTGGCGCTGCTGCCGCTCACCGGCCGCTCGCTCAAACCGCCGCCGTGGCGGCCCGTGTTCGGCGTTGGCCTGCTGCAATCGGCGGCCATGACCGGCCTTTCGCAACTGGCGCTGGTCGCCGGCGGGGCCGGTAAAACGGCGGTGCTGGTCTATATCATGCCGTTCTGGATGATGGCTTTTGCCGCCCTCTTGCTGGGGGAAAAGCCACACCGCCTGCAATACGCCGCCGCCGCCATCGCCGCTTGCGGGCTGGCGCTGGTCATTCAACCCTGGGCTTTGCAGGGCACGCCGCTCAGTTCGCTACTCGCCGTCGCGGGCGGCGCTTCGTGGGCCGCCGGGGCGGTCATCGCCAAACGGGCTTTCCGCGATCACCCCATCGACCTCCTCTGCCTGACGGCCTGGTCGATGACGGTCGGGGCCGTCATTTTGTCGGCCCTGGCGCTGGCCACCCACGACCAACCGACCATCTGGTCATCGCCGCAACTGCTCCTGGCGCTCGCTTACAACGCGGTGCTGGCGACGGCGCTGGCCTGGATTTTGTGGCTGTTCATCTTGCGCAGCCTGCCCGCCGCCATCGCCGGGCTGTCGACCTTGATGATCCCGGTGCTGAGCGTGCTGCAAGCCTTCTGGCTGCTCGGCGAATACCCCGACCGGCTCGAAGGCGGCGGCATCGTCCTGATTCTGCTGGCCCTGGCGCTGCTCGGCGCCGCCGGTTTCTGGCAAACAGGCCGGGCGGCGCTGCGGCGTCTGGTCGACCGGGCCTGAAAACGGGCTGTCAACGAAAAAAGAGCCTGGCGAACCAGGCTCTTTCATTACGGCGCGGCGATTTACTCAGCCGGGCGGATATTGGCCGCTTGCTTGCCCTTGGGGCCGGTGACGATGTCGAAGCTGACCTTCTGGTTCTCGGTCAGGGTCTTGAAACCCGCGCCCTGAATTGCCGAGAAATGGGCGAAGACGTCTTCGCCGCCTTCAGCCGGAGAAATAAAACCAAAACCCTTGGCGTCGTTGAACCACTTGACGGTGCCATTTGCCATTTTTGTACATCCTTGGAAAAGATTGAAAAAATCGAGCATCAAGACCGAGGAGCTGACATGACCGCAAAGGAACAACACACTGCCTGGAAACCCGAATTGCGGAGTATGACTGAAGCCGCTGCGAACGCCAAGCCTTATTTGGCCCCCTCGCCCGCGTTTTCAGCCATTGTCAACATCCGGGTCAACGAATCCGGCGCACCTCGGCCCCCAGTTGCGCCAGTTTCTCCTCAATCCGCTCGTAACCGCGGTCGAGGTGGTAGATGCGGTCGATCAGGGTTTCGCCCTGGGCGACCAGTCCGGCGATGATGAGCGAGGCCGAGGCGCGCAGGTCGGTGGCCATGACGGTCGCCCCTTCGAGCCGCTCGACGCCGCGGACGATGGCGTTGCTGCCTTCGATCTGGATGTTGGCCCCGAGGCGCATCAATTCGTTCACATGCATGAAGCGGTTTTCAAAGATGGTTTCGCGGAGGGTGGCGACGCCCTCGGCGACGCAGTTGATCGCCATGAATTGCGCCTGCATGTCGGTCGGAAAAGCCGGATAGGGCGCGGTTCGGAGACTGACAGCCTTGAGGCGCGGCGGGGCCTGGAGGCGGATGGCGTCGCGCTCGGTCGTGATGTCGCAACCGGCGTCCATCAGTTTGTCGATGACGGCATCGAGGTAGGCGGCGGAGGTTTTGCCGAGCCGCACGTCGCCGCCGGTGATGGCGGCGGCGCAGAGGTAGGTGCCGGTTTCGATGCGGTCGGGCATGACGGCGTGCCGCGCGCCATGCAGACGGGGAACGCCTTGGATGCGGATGACATCGGCACCAGCGCCGGAAATGCGCGCCCCCATGCTGACCAGGCAGTTGGCGAGATCGACCACTTCCGGCTCGCGGGCGGCGTTTTCGATGATCGTCTCGCCATCGGCGAGGCAGGCGGCCATCATCAGGTTTTCGGTGCCGGTGACGGTGACCATGTCGGTGCAGATGCGCGCGCCCTTGAGGCGGCTGGCTTTGGCGTGGATGTAGCCCTGCTCGACGGTGATGTCCGCACCCATCGCTTGCAAGCCCTTGATGTGCTGATCGACCGGGCGGGCGCCGATGGCGCAGCCGCCGGGCAGCGAGACGCGGGCTTCACCGCAGCGGGCGAGCAGCGGGCCGAGAACGAGAATGGCGGCGCGCATGGTCTTGACCATCTCGTAAGAAGCGACCGGATTGTTGAGATCGCTGGCGTCGAGCGCCATCGCCGCGCCTTCCGTCGTGACGGCGACGCCCATTTCGCCAAGCAGACGCTGCATGGTGGCAATGTCCCTGAGGCGCGGCACGTTGGTCAGATGCAGCGGTTCGGGACTCAAGAGGGCGGCGCAGAGGATCGGCAGGGCGGCATTCTTGGCCCCGGAAATGTCGATTTCGCCCTTGAGGCGAGCGCCGCTTTTGAGCAAGAGTTTATCCACGCCGGGCGCTCCATTCTTCCGGGGTCAGGGTGGTGAAGGAAAGAGCGTGCAGTTCGCCGCTGTCGAGCTTCTCCCTCAGCGTTTGATAGACGCGCTGCTGGCGCTGGACGCGGTTTTTGCCGGTAAATTCGGCGCTGACGACAATCGCCTCGAAGTGGCGGCCATCGCCGTCGAGTTCGAGGTGGTCGCAGGCGAGGCCCGCGTGGATGAGTTGTTTGATGTGGTCGGGATGCATGGTGGGATTCAGAGCGGCTTTCGTTTATTCGCTGACGATTTGCAGCGCCTCCGCATCGTTCGCCCTGAGCCTGTCGAAGGGCGGTGCGGAGAGAGGGTATAAACGGGCTTCGACAGGCTCAGCCCGAACGGAAGTGTAAGCGTTTGAACGGAAACCACGCTAACCTCTAAGTTTCCAGCCGCGCCGGAGCAGTTCCAGCGTCAGCAGGGTGACGCCCGCGAAGCAGGCGAAAACGACGCCAAAGCTGGTCAGCGGCGGCACGTCGGAGACGCCGAAAAAACCGTGGCGAAAGCCGTCGATCATATAAAAAACGGGGTTGTAGCGGGACAGGGCCTGCCAGAACGGCGGCAGGGTGTAAATCGAGTAAAAAACGCCGGACAGCATGGTCAGCGGCATGATGAGAAAATTCTGGAAGCCCGCCAACTGATCGAATTTCTCCGACCAGATGCCGGCGATCATGCCCAGCGCCCCGAACAAGGCGCCGCTCAAGACGGCGAAAACGATGATCCACCACGGCGCGGCGACTGAGAGATCAATGAACCACACCGTCGCCAGCAGAACGCCAACGCCAACCATGAGGCCACGCGCCATCGCCGCCAGCACATAGGCGGCAAAAAAAGCCGGGTAGGAAATGGGCGGCAGCAGCACAAAAACAATGGAGCCGGTGATTTTGGCCTGAATGAGCGAAGACGAGGAATTGGCAAAGGCATTCTGCAAAACCTGCATCATCACCAGGCCGGGAATCAGGAAACTGCTGTAGGCAACGCCATGCACCCGGACATGGGCGTCAAGCACATGGCTGAAAATGAGGAGATAGAGCAGCGCCGTCAACACCGGCGCAGCAACGGTCTGGAAGGCGACTTTCCAGAATCGCAGAACTTCTTTGAGAAAGAGGGTGGAGAAGCCGGTCATCATTTTTCTTATCGGCTCCAGGTGCAACTGGAGAAATACTCATTGCTCGGCTGGCAGCTAAAAACCATCTTGTCCAGATAAAACTTACGCTCGCCGGAAATCCGGCTCCACGACACTTCTGGCTTTGAATTCTCGAACGTGTTCAGACCCGTGGTGGTTTTTCTCTTTCCTGTCAGATAATTGATACTCTCTTCGGACGCTTCGCCCGAAGCGCGGTGGAATGTCGAATAATCGTAGCCGATCAGACGGAAACGGGTGTTCTCAAGGCGAAACGTGAATGTTTCATGTGTCACGCTCCAACTGCCGCAGCTTAGCCACTCCCCCAACTCAATCAGCAGCTTTCCGCCGACTATCGAAATACCGCCCTGACCAAGAAGCGGATCATCCAGACACGGCGCATCCTGACTGTTCTCACTTGGCAGCAGGTCATCTCTGCTCAGGACTTCCCGATAGCCTTCAGGGGTCTTGAGCAGAACAACAAGACGGCGAGGATTCAGATTCAGGGTTGAAACCCCCAGGCTATCGTTGGCTATGAAATTGGCGGGATTCGTTTGCTCCAATATCAGCGCCACATCCTCAAGGTCGTCCTGACTTAAATCACCTGTTGTGATCGCGATGAGTTTCCAACCCTCTGGCGTCCAGGCGGCGAAAGCGCCGGATGATTCCGGGAATGCCGGAGCAGCGGCGAGAAAAAATATCAGCGTTGTCAACTGTACGGTTTTCATCATCACGCCCGCATCGTCCTGATAAAAACGTCTTCCAGCGAAGCGCCCGGATGTTCGGCTAAAAGCCGCTCGGTGGTGTCCAGCGCGACGATTCTGCCCTGTTTCATCAGCGCGATGCGCTGGCACAGGGCTTCGGCTTCTTCCAGATAATGCGTGGTGAGGACGATGGTGTGGCCTTCGCCATTCAAGCGGCGGATGAATTGCCACAGCCCTTGCCGCAGTTCGACATCGACTCCGGCGGTCGGCTCGTCGAGGACGATGACCGGCGGTTTGTGCACCAGCGCCTGGGCGACCAGCACGCGCCGCTTCATGCCGCCGGAAAGGCGGCGCATATTGGTTTCGGCCTTGCCGGTGAGGTCGAGATTGGCGAGGATTTCGTCGATCCAGTCGTCATTGTTGCGGATGCCGAAGTAGCCGGACTGGATACGCAGCGTTTCGCGAACATTGAAAAAAGGGTCGAAGACCAGTTCCTGCGGCACCACGCCGAGCAGCCGCCGGGCGGCGCGAAAGTCGCTGACGACATCGTGGCCCATGACTTTGAGGGTGCCGGAGTCGGCGCGGACCAGCCCGGCCAGGGCCGAAATGAGCGTCGTCTTGCCCGCGCCGTTGGGGCCGAGGAGGCCGAAAAATCCGCCCTCGGCAATGTCAAGGGAAACCCCGGCCAGCGCCTCGACGGGGCCGAATTTTTTGACGACCTGGGTGATGGAAACCGCAGCGGTCATCGGCTACCGCCACAAAATCCCCTCTTTCCTTGTGGGAGAGGGACGATCACACTGGGTAGCCGTAGTCGCCGTAGGATGGGTAGAGCGTAGCGAAACCCATCTTTTGCCGCGAAAAATATCAGAGAAACAGGGCGGCGATGGGTCGGCATGTGATTGGGCAATGGAAATGGATGGGGCCGTGGCGATGGGTTTCGCTACGCTCTACCCATCCTACAAATTCTGCAAATTCAGATCACGCCAGCGGCAGCAATTCAGTCACGCCGTAGAGTTCGGCAAGCGCCAAAACGCCCGCTGGAAGATGTGTAAAACGGATGCTGGTCGTCGCCGGGGCGCTGCGCAGCCAGCCGAGCATGACGGCGAGAGCCGAGGAGTCGGCTTCGCTGACTTGGGAAAAATCGAAAACCTGTTCGCCCGGCTGCATGGCGGCGCGGCCCGCCGCCAGCAGATCACCGGCGTTGGCCATGAGGAGCGGCGCTTTGACGAGGAGCCGGGGGCCATCGCGGTCAATCATTTTTTGCCCTGGTTCTGTTCCAGCGAGCGGTTTTTGGCCGCGATCGAGGCAATCAGGCCGTCGATGCCGCCCTTGCGCACTTCCTGAGCGAATTGCTCGCGGTAATTGGTGACGAGGCTGATACCGGCGACGGTCACGTCGTACACCTTCCAGGCGTTGTCTTTCAGTTCCAGGCTGTAATCCAGCTGCACCGGCTTGTTGCCGGGTTGTTGGACTTCGGTGCGAACCAGCACGTCGGTTTCGCCGGGCTTCATCTTGAACGGCTTGTACACGACCTTCTGGTCGCGGTAGCCGGTCAGGGCGTTGGCGTAAGTTCGCACCAGCAGGGTTTTGAACTGCTCGGCCAGATGCTGCCGCTGCTCCGGGCTGGCCTGACGCCAGTCGCGGCCAACGGCCAGCGACGTCATGCGGGTGAAATTAAAATTGGGCAGCACTTTTTCATCGACCAAGGCGAGAATCTTGGTCGTGTTGCCGCTCTGGATGTCGCGGTCGCTGCGGACGATTTCCAGCACTTCTTCGGTGACTTTCTGCACCATCTGGTCCGGCGCCTGCTGGGCGAAAACCGATCCGGCAAACAAGGCGGCGGCAAGGGCGAGCAGTTTTTTCATCATGTCAATCACTCATCGGCAAAATCGTCATCGAGACGGGGCGGGCGGCCATCGTAAATCTGGTTGCGGCGGCGTTGCAAATAGGCGTCGCGGATGTAGGCGTATTTGTCGAGCGCCGCCTGGTCGACCACCGTATCGGAGGGCAGAAGGCTGGCGCGAATATCGACGAAGCGGACGACGCCCGCGCCGTTGCGGACAGCGACCGGGTCGACCTGGCGCATCGGATCGGCCAGGTAGTCTACGCCCAGCGCCGCCGTGTCGCGCATGGTGCGCGGGCCAAGCAGCGGTAAAACGACATAGCCGCCGTCGCCAACGCCCCAGACGGCAAGGGTCTGGCCGAAATCTTCGTCGTGATGCTCAAATTCGAGTTCGCTGGCGACATCAAAGAGGCCGAAAATGCCGACCGTCGAATTGATGAGGAGACGGGCGAAATCGTTGCCGGCATCGGCGGGTTTGCCCTGCAGGGCGTTGTTGACGCCGACCCAGAGGTCGCCGACATTGCCGAAGAAATTGCCGACCGCCGCCTTGACCGGCAAGGGCGTGACATGGTCGTAGGCTTGGGCGACCGGCTTGGCGGCGTATTTGTCGACCGCTTCATTGACGGCGAACATGGCGCGGTTGAAGCCTTCATACGGATCGCGCGGGTTGCCGCCAGCGTCGTTTTCCTGCGCCAGCGCGCCGCCCGCGGCCAGCAGCAGAGCCGCCAGCAGCGCCCGGCGCAGGTCATTTCGCATGTGTTTCATTTCGTTCCCTCCCCTTCCGCCGCCTTGCTGAACAGGAACTGGCTGATCAGTTGTTCGAGCACGACCGCCGATTGCGTCTGCCGGATGGTGTCGCCCGCTTTGTACATCGTCTCGTCGGCCCCGGTGGTGAGGCCGACGTACTGCTCGCCCAAAAGGCCCGCCGTGTAAATGGCGGCGATGGTGTCGCGCGAAAAGTGGTAGCGGCCATCAATCTGCATGGTCACCACGGCGTCGTAATTCTCCGGGTCGAAGGTGATCTCGGCAATCCGCCCGACCAGCACGCCGGCGCTTTTGACCGGGCCGCGCGCCTTCAGGCCGCCGATATTGTCAAAACGCGCCTCCAGCGTGTAGGTATTCGACAGATTGGCCGAAGACAGGTTGCCAACCTTGAGCGCCAGAAAGAGGAGCGAGGCAATGCCGATGGCGGTAAAAATGCCGACCCAGAGGTCAATCGTGCTGCGGCTCATTTAATTTCCCCGGAACATGAATGCAGTCAGAACAAAATCCAGCGCCAGAATGACCAGCGCCGATGTCACCACGGTGCGCGTAATCGCCCGCGACACCCCTTCGGCGGTCGACACCGAATCGTAACCCTCAAACACGGCAATCAGCGAGACGGCCACGCCAAAGACAAAACTCTTGATGACGCCATTGACAATATCGTAACGAAAATCGACGCTGCCCTGCATCTGCGACCAGAAAGCGCCATCATCGACGCCGATGAAAACAACGCCGATCAGCCAGCCGCCCAAAACGCCCATCGCCGAAAACAGCGCCGCCAGGAGCGGCATCGAGATAACGCCGCCCCAGAAGCGCGGCGCGACGACGCGGGCCAGCGGATTGACGCCCATCATGTCCATCGCCTTCAACTGCTCGGTCGTTTTCATCAGGCCGATTTCCGCCGTGATCGCCGAACCGGCGCGCGCGGCAAAGAGCAGGGCGGCGACCACCGGCCCCAGTTCGCGCACCAGCGACAAGGCGACGAGGCTGCCCAGCACCTCGGTCGAGCCAAAACGCTGCAAAGTCTCGAAGCCCTGCAAGCCGAGCACCAGACCGACGAACAGGCCGGAAATGGAAATAATCAGGAGCGACAAGGCGCCGCTGAAATAAATTTCCCGCGCCGTCAGTTGCGGGCGGCTGAAAACGACGCCGGAAAAGCGCAGCACGGCGAGAAGAAAGCGCATGGCGAAACCGAGCCGCCAGACGGATTCGATCACGCCGTGGCCGAGACGCCGCAACCAAGTCGCCGGATGACTCACGCCGCCCCCAGAAAATCGGCGCGCAACGGCGGCGCCGGATAATTGAACGGCACCGGCCCGTTGGCTTCGGCGTGCAGAAACTGATGCACGAAAGGGTCGCTCGAAGCGCGCAGCGCATCCGGCGTGCCTTCGGCGACGATGCGACCAGCCGAGATGAAATAGATGTAATCGACGATCAGGAGCGACTCCTGAATATCGTGCGTGACCATGATCGAAGTCGCGCCGAGCGCGTCGTTGAGCTTGCGGATCAACTGGCCGATGACGCCGAGCGAAATCGGGTCGAGGCCGGTAAACGGCTCGTCATACATCACCAGCATCGGGTCGAGCGCCACCGCCCGCGCCAGCGCCACGCGCCGCGCCATGCCGCCGGAGAGCGCGCCCGGCATGAGGCCGTGCGCGCCGCGCAGGCCGACGGCGGCGAGCTTCATCAAGACCAGATCGCGGATCATTTCTTCCGGCATGTCGGTATGTTCGCGGATCGGGAAAGCCACGTTGTCGAACACCGACATATCGGTAAACAACGCGCCGAACTGGAACAACATGCCGAGATGGCGGCGGATGCCGTACAGCTCCTTCTGCGACATCGCCGACAACAGGTGCGCGCCCAGCCGCACGCGCCCGCCGGAGGGCTTCAACTGACCGCCGATGCAACGCAGCAGCGTCGTCTTGCCGCAACCCGAACCGCCCATGATGGCCACCACCTTGCCGCGCGGAATGCGGATATTGATCCCCTCCAGCACCGGCCGCCCATCGTAATTGAAATGCAGGTCTTCGATATCGACCAGAATGTCGTCCGACAAAGCATTTTCCCGGAAAAAAAGTCTGGTGATTTTAGCAGAAGCGCCAGCCCCGGCCATCTCTTCCTGGTGGCAGCAGCAAGACAAACGCATGAAAGCCGGATACCTCCGCGCGGGAGCCAAAACCCCGGTTGCCTTGCGTGCCTCAATGCTTCCGGGGTACGAAATAGTGGGTGCAATCTTGCTTTTTTTCGAGTAATTTTCATTTTTATCAAAAAACCCATTGCTGGCAGACGACTGGCAAATATATGATTGACAAATAAAATGGATGGCAACAGTTCCATTAAGAACTTGTCCGTAAATAAAATCTGGCGGTTTATTCTCCGTTCGTCCTGAGCTTGTCGAAGGATGAACGGACGCGCAGGCGGTGATGCCCCGCCCTTCGACAAGCTCAGGGCGAACGGTATTTGGGGATATAGGTTGCTCAGTTTTGCAATGATTTTCTTATTTACGGACAAGTTCTAAGAAACTATATTTATATAATTTTGCCTTGTGCTTCGGATTTGAAGCCTGAACGGGGAAATGGCTCTGCCATGACGGAATTCAACTGGACCTCGCGCTGTCCGCTCTTGCTGGCGCTGATCGGGGCATTGCTGGCAACTGTTTTACTGACCGGGCTGCAATGGCTGGCCTTTGCCGCCAGCCCTTCGGGCGCATCGCGCATCCTCGACGGCGCGGATATTTTGCGGCTGGCCTTGCCGACGCTGGTTCTGTTCATTCTGGTCGCCCTGTTGTCCCGGCTCGCCGTCCGCAGGCTGACGGCCCATCACTTGCGGACGCTCAGAAATACCGTCACGGAGACATTCAAGGATGGCGAGATCAATGCTGCGGGGCTGGCGCGGATGGCCGAGATCGTCAATGAGGCGGCAAAAGACGAGATCGGGGAGATTTACCAGACTCTGGGCAGGGTGGCGAGCGAAATTGGCCGTCGCCAGGAGTCGCAACGCATCGCCAGCATGGTCATCAAACACAGCCGGGACTCGATCATCGTCAGTGACCGGGAGATGCGGATACTTGAGGCCAACCCGGCGACCACTGATTTTTATGGCTATGACCCCGCCGAGTTGGTGGGGAAAAATTTCCTCATCCTCTGCCCGCCCGAATTGACCGAGGATTTTTGGCATCAGGCCAGAGAGCAGATCAAGACCACCGGCCAATGGCAGGGCGAAACGCTGAACCCGCGCAAAAAGGCGCGGGAAGGGGAAGCGCGGCGGGAGCAGGGCAGGGATTATCGTCCTGTCTGGACCCGGGTGACCGCGCTACGCGACGCCAGTGGCCGGGTATCCCATTTCGTCGGCATCTCGACCGATCTCACAGAACGCAAGGAGGCGGAAAAGCGCCTGCGTCACATGGCCCTGTTCGACACGCTGACCGGGCTGCCCAACCGCAGAATGCTCCTCGAACAACTCCAGCTCGCCATTCAGCAAGCCCACCCGCACCGCCGGAAGCTGTCCCTGATCGTCCTGGACATCGACCGTTTTCGCGGTATCAATGACTCGATCGGCGTCCACCAGGGCGATGAATTGCTACAGGTCGTCGCCCGGCGTCTGCAAGGGATGAAGATTGAAGAAGAAGTGGCGGCGCGCTTGTCCAGTGATGAATTCGCCGTGCTGCTGCCCGGCGGTGACGCCAACCAGGCGGCGCGGCGCGCCCGGCAACTGCTCGAACAGCTTTGCGGCGCCTACCATCTGGAAAAACAGTCCGTCCCTCTCGCCATCACCTTGACCGCTGGCATCAGCGTTTTTCCCGACGATACCGAATCGGGCGACAACCTGCTCAGTCAGGCGATCACCGCCGCCAGTCACAACAAGGAGGCCAATGAGCGGAAGGGGCTGCATTTTTTCACGCCGCAAATGAGCACCCGCATCCATGAGCGTTTCGTGCTGGAAGCCGACCTCGGCAAGGCGCTGGCCAGTGGCGGACAGTTCTTTCTGGCCTATCAGCCGCAGTTTGATGTCGTCACCCGTCAAGTGGTCGGCGTCGAAGCCCTGATCCGCTGGCAACACCCGGAACGGGGACTGGTTTCCCCGGCGCAGTTCATTCCCTTTGCCGAAGAATCGAGCCTGATTCTCGATATCGGCGACTGGGTGCTGAAAGAAGCCGCCCGCCAGGGCGCAATGTGGCAGCGGATGGGGCTGAACCTGCGCGTGGCGGTCAACCTGTCGGCCCGCCAGTTCAGCCAGAGCCGACTGCCCGCCCAAATCGCGGCGGCGCTCGACAGCACCAACCTGGCGCCGCATCTGCTGGAACTGGAAATTACCGAAAGCGCGCTGATGAACGATGTCGAGCAAGCCATCGAGCATCTCGCCAGCCTGTCGCAACGGGGCATTCAAATCGCCCTCGACGATTTCGGCACCGGCTATTCGAGCCTCTCATACCTGCAACGCTTCGCCCTCAATCGCCTGAAAATCGACCAGTCTTTCGTCTGCGACCTGGGCAACCAGGACGCCATGATGATCGTCAACGCCATCATCAATCTGGCCCACAGCCTGGGGATGGAAGCCATCGCCGAGGGCGTGGAAACCGCCGCCCAACTCGATTCCCTGGTCAACATGAAGTGCGACGAGTATCAGGGCTACTACGGCAGCCGCCCGGCCCCCGCCGAAGCGATCCCCGACATCATCGCCCGCCAGCGGACCATGTCCAAGGAATAGCCGAAACGGGAGAAGCCCCGTTCGGGCTGAGCCTGTCGAAGCCCGTTTCATCCTCCGTACCGCCCTTCGCCTGATATATAGCCGCTCTAGAGCATTTTATGTTCAAGTCCTTACACTCCCGTTCGTCCTGAGCTTGTCGAAGGACGGTGCGGAGAGAGGAACGGAGGCTTGAACCGGGCTTCGACAAGCTCAGCCCGAACGGTATCGGGGTGTGTATGCACTTGAATCAAAACCGCTCTAAAAATAAATCAGATCAGCATGGGCGGCTATGCTTGCGCTTCCCTTCCTGAAGGCTGCCGTAAAAAGCCCCTCTCCCTCCTTCGACAAAGCTCAGGACAGGCTCGTGGGAGAGGGACGATTCGGCCAAGGCGCTTGATCTATCGTGCCCCACATCAAAGGCTTTCATTCGTCTGATGGTTAACTTGAATGGCTATAAACGAACTCAAACGATGGCCCGGCTTCGGCGAGCGCCATCTCAGCTTGCGAATTCCGGCGCCATGAACGTCTGGTTGAGCGATTCCAGCCGCTCGGCCAGGGTCGGCAGATGGGCGCTGTTTTCGCTCAGGCTGTCGACATTCTTCGCCGCGTCAGCGGCGATCTGCTGGACCGCCTCAAGGCTGGCGCTGACCAGGGCGGAAGCCTGGCGCTGCTCATCCGTGGTCGAGGCGATCATCCGGCTGAGGACGTTGACATTGGCAATATCCGCCACCGCCTGATGCAGCAGATCGGCGGCGCGCTGGCTGTCGGCGACGCTGCGCTCGGCCCCGGCGAGGCTGTCCCTAGTGCTGCTGACGGCGAGCTGGCTGCCCTTTTGCAGATTTTCGATGATCTGCTGGATTTCCTCGGTCGATGTCGCGGTCTGGCTGGCCAGGGTGCGCACCTCGTCGGCGACGACCGCAAAACCCCGGCCCTGCTCGCCAGCGCGGGCCGCTTCAATGGCGGCGTTCAAAGCCAGCAGATTGGTCTGTCCGGCAATGCCGCGAATGACATCGAGAACCTTGCTGACCTGCTCGGCCTGGCTGGCCAGTTCCCGAACCGTGGCGTCGGTGTCGGTCATCAGCGCCGCCAGCCGTTGAACCTCGGCCAGCGCGTCGTCGACGGCGCTGCCGCCGCGTTTGACGTGATCGGTTGCGCGTTGGGCGCCCTCGTCCATGGTTCGCAGGCGCTCGTCAATGCCGCTCATGGCCGCGCCCATAGCGTTGACGCGCTCGCTCATCTGTCTGACTTCAGCAAGCTGCTGCTGGGCGCCAACCTTCAGCGCATCGTTCATCCCCGACAGTTCGACGCCAAGCCGTCCCAGGCTGCGTCCTTCGCTGGCGACGCCGCTGACGAGGGCGGCAAGCTGGTTGAAAAAACTGTCGAAGCGGTCGACCAGGGATAGTTTCTCGCCGCTTGCCGCAGCCTTTCCGCTCTGCATCTGGCTGGCGACGCCGCTCAGTTTGGCGATCAGTTGATTGCTCTGGCGCGCCTCGGCATGGCTGCGGGTCGCCAGGTAAACCAGGATCGCTGCCTCGACGACGACATAGGCGGCATGGACGAGGATGACCCCGATGCCGTGGTGACCGGGCAGAACATAAACCGGCCAGCCGGTATGCTGAAGAACATGAAAGAGCAGATGATGCACGGCGATAACCGCCGCGCCGACCACAATGGGTAGCCAGTCGCGGTAGAAGCTGAGCATGGCGAGCAGGACGAAGATGCCGAAGTGCATTTCGACCATGCCGTGCATCTGGTTGATCTGCAAGGCCGCCATGACCATGAAGCCGACGGCGATCAGGCAGCGCATCAGACGGCGGCCCGCCAGAACCGGCTGAATGGCGGTCAGCAGCGCGACCGTTCCGCCGCCGACGAGCAGACTCTGCCAAAAGGTGTTGTGGACGAAGCCGATGCCGATGCTGCACAGCAGGCTGAACCACAGGATGCCGAGCATCGTGCGGTCGGCCTGACGGTAGAACGCGTTGAAGCTGCTGGTGTCGTTTGCCATGAGCGTACCCTCCTCAAATGATCCTCTAGCATTTTTATTGTTTTTATAATTTATGTGCGAATTATGCGATATGTATGATCGAAATGCAAGATGGGTTTTTCGATCCGCGAACATGCCGATATGCCGGGCGAGCTTTCCGGCGGCATGGCGCGGCGCTGGCGGTGGCGCTCGATCCCATGCTGGTCATGTACGACGAGCCGTTTACCGGCCTCGATCCGATTTCGCTCGGCGTCATCGGTCAGTTGATCCACAAGCTCAAACATGAATCATAAAAATTGCGCTTGGGGCGCGGCTATAATCGGGCGCATCTTTCATGGACGCTGCCGCCTTGTCTGCCGCCAAGCCCCTGCTGCTGATTGCCGAATCGCCCGGCCGCGCCGCCTGCCGTTCCGGCATCAACCGCGCCACCTCGTACAACCGCCTGCAAAGCGGGAACCGCCGATGAGCCTGTATCTGGAACATTTCGGACTGCGCGAGCCGCCTTTTCGCATCACGCCGCATACCGATTATTTCTTCACCGGGGCCAACCGCGGCCCGACGCTCGAGGCGCTGATCTACGCCGTCAGCCATGACGAAGGCATCATCAAGGTCACTGGCGAAGTCGGCAGCGGCAAGACGATGCTCTGCCGGATGCTGCTCGAACGCCTGCCCGCCCATATCGACAGCCTCTACATCGCCACGCCCTCGCTGTCGCGCCACGACATGCTCGGCGCCATCGCCGACGAACTCGGCATCCCGGCGGCGGACAAAGCGCCGCACGCGCTGATGCGGGCCGTGCAGGAAACGCTGATCGCGCGTTACGCCGAAGGCCGCAAGGTTGTCGTCCTGATTGATGAAGCCCATGCCATGCCGGCGGATTCGCTGGAAGAAATCCGTCTCCTCTCCAATCTCGAAGCCAAATCGACCAAGCTCCTGCAAATCGTCCTTTTCGGCCAGCCGGAACTCGACGACCGGCTCGCCGCCAACGACATGCGCCCGTTGCGCGAGCGCATCACCCAGCACTTCAACCTGAGTCCCCTGAAGCCCGACGATGTCGCCGCTTATCTCGAATTCCGCCTCGCCACTGCCGGACATCACGGCGAGAGCCTCTTTGCCGGGGACGCCGTGCGCCGGATCGCCGAAGTCTCCGAAGGACTCTCGCGGCGGATCAACATTCTCGCCGACAAGGCCCTGCTCGCCGCCTACTCGCGCGGCAGTCGGCAAGTCGACGCGAGCGATGTCGCCAGCGCCGTCGAGGACGCCCGCTTCGCCCCCCTCCATCGCCCTGAGTCGGCAGCCGCCAGCCGCGCCCTGCCGGGGATTCTGGCGGGCAGTCTGCTGGCCGTCATGCTGCTCGTTCTGGCTTTTGCCATCGGCATCCGCAGCGGCGCTGACAACGCCCCGGCTGCCCCCGCCGTCCGCCCCGCGCCGCCCAGCCCGCCGGGCTTCGTCACAGCGCCCGCCCCGGCCAACCTGCGCTTCGGGCCGCTGACCCGGCAGCACATGGCGCAATACGACGACTGGATCAAAAACGCCCCGTCGCGTCACTACTTCATCCAGTTACTCTCGACCGACGCCATCAACACCGGCCAGATCGAAGGTTTTATCGCCCGCGTCACCGAGGCGCTCGACCCGGAAGAAGTCCGCGCCTACCGCTCCAGCCTCTCCGGCCGCGACCGCGTCGGCGTCATCTACGGCGACTTCCCCGACCGCGCCGCCGCCACCGCCGCCATGCTCGCCCTGCCGGAATCGATCAAGGCGGCACAACCCTTCCCGCGTCAGGTTTCGCGGCTGAACTGAGGACAGTAGGGCGGGTCTCGACCCGCGCCGCCCAAGATCAAATATTGATTTTGGCTGGCGGGTCAAGATCCGCCCTACGAGAGGCTGAGGATAAAAAACAGACCACTGAACACAAATCTGTCCTCTGTCATCCGTCCTCTGTCCTCTGATGTGCTAGCATCGCCGCTATTCAGGCCGGGTCGAGTCTGAGCGTGAGAGAGGGGCAACAAACCGATGACCATCGGGGATTCCCGGAGAACGATCATTGTCCTGCTGGCAGCGGCGCTGCTGGCCGCCTGTTCGGCTCCGGTTCCGCGCGAGCCGCTGAAGGGCCATCTTGGCGGCGAGGCGAGCGAGCCGCCTGGCGCGGCCCCGGCTCCTGTATCGGCTCCCATTCCGGCCCCGGTGCAGCAGACCCTGGCCCTGCCCGCGCCGCGTCCGCAGGCCAGGCTGGAAACCTACAGCGTGGTCGTCAACAACGTGCCGGTGCATGACCTCCTGTTCGCTCTGGCGCGCGACGCCAAGGTCAATGTCGATATTCACCCCGGCATCACCGGCGTCGTCTCGCTCAACGCCATTGACCAGACCTTGCCGCAGATTCTCAGCCGCCTCGCCCGGCAAGTCGATATGCGCTTCGAGATCGACGGGCCGAATCTGTCGGTGATGCCTGATTCGCCCTTCTTGAAGCATTATCAGGTCGATTACGTGAACATGTCGCGCAGCGTCACCGCCACCGTCTCGACCAACAGCCAGATCGCCACCGGCGTCGGCAATTACGGCAGCGGCAACATCAATGACGCGAGCGGCAATGTTTCCAGCACGCAAATCGAGAACAGCTCAAAAAGCCGCTTCTGGGAGTCGCTGGAAAACAACATCAAGGATTTGCTGCGCGAAACCGACAAGATTCTGCCCGAAGGCTCCAGCGAAACGATTGTCGAAGAAAGCGCCGAGCACGCCGCCAGCGGCACGGCGGCGCTGCCCATCGCGGGGCGAAACGCCGCCCGGAATATCAGCAACGTCTTGCAGGCCAACCCCGCCCCGGCCAGCAACAGCCAGCGGAGCGGCACGGCGGTCTATCGCACCAGCACCTTCCGCGAAGCCGCCTCGGTCATCATCCACCCGGAAACCGGCGTCGTCACCGTCCGCGCGACGCAGCGCCAGCATGACCGCATCCAGGAATTTCTCGACCGCGTTACCCATGCCGCCCGCCGCCAGGTTCTGATCGAAGCGACCATCATTGAAGTCACCCTGAACGACGGCTACCAGCAAGGCATCAACTGGAGCAGCCTGGTCAGGGGCGGCGCTTTCTCCTTCATCGGCGACACCTTGACCGCCAACGCGGTGAACCTCTCCTACAGCCGCAACAACGACCCGGCGGCGCTGGTCACCCTGTTCAATACCTTTGGCACAACCAAGGTGCTGTCCAGCCCGCGCCTGTCGGTGATGAACAACCAGACGGCGCTGCTCAAGGTGGTCGAAAACTACGTCTATTTCAACGTCAAGGCCGACACCACCAATACCGCCAATGTCGGCTCGCTGATTACCTATACGACGACGCCGCAGTCGGTGTCGGTCGGCCTCGTCGTCAGCGTCACGCCGCAGATCAGCGACAACGATACGATCACCCTCAACATCCGTCCGACCATCACCTCGGTGGCCAATGTCATCCAGGACCCGAACCCCAATCTGCGGGTCAACAACGGCCAGACGACCACGACCATCCAGAATCTGGTGCCGGTCATCCGCACCAAGGAAATCGAATCGGTGATGCGCATCACGAGCGGCAGCATTGCCGTGCTCGGCGGCCTGATGGAAGACAAGGTCGATTACCAGAACCAGCGCCTGCCGCTGCTCGGCCAGATTCCGCTGGTTGGCGAACTGGTCAACAACCGCAACAATCAGGCGCAAAAAACCGAACTGGTCATTTTGCTGCGCCCCGTCGTCATCCGCGATCCCGGCCTCGACGGCGATTACGCCCGTCTGCGCCCCTATCTGCCCGGCAGCGACTTCTTCGCCCAGCCGAATGAAGCGCAGCCTTTCAACATCGCCCCCAGTCATTGAGCGTTCGCCATGAGCCTGTTGATGGACGCCCTGAAACGGGCCGAAGCAAGCAAAGCCGCCCGCCAGGAAAGCGGCGGCGATGCGGCGGCTGACGACAGCGGCCTCAGCCTTGAGCCATTGCCCCGCGCCGCCCGCCCGCTGCCCGACCTGGCGCAACATCTCGCCGCCGTCGACGCGGAACTGGCCCACGCCGCGCCGCCGCCCCGCCCGCCGCCCGCAGCGCCCGCCTACGCCCCGGCTGCCGCCAGCAGCCCGCCCCCCTATGTCGCCCCGCCGGAAGCCGCCGCTGATAAGCGCCGCCTGCTCTGGTTGAGTCTTGGCGTCCTGCTGCTGGCCGGTCTTGGCATCGGCGGCTACGTCTGGTATCAGGTCAACAGCCTCAACCCGGCTGCCCCGCTCGCCCCAACCGCCCGACTACCCGCCGCGCCGCCCCAAGCACCGCCGCCAGCGGTCGGCGGCGGCGCTTCGCCCAAGGCGATCTTGCCTGACGCGCCGCCCTTGCCGCCGACGACTGCCGGGGAAGCCGCCACGCCGCCGACGGCAACGCCCCCGCGCCGCGCCGCGCCCGCTGCCCCATCTGCGCCCGCCGCCCCGCCGCCGCTCCGGCTGACGCCGACGCCGCGCCTCGACGCCGATCTCGTCGACGCCCATGCCCGCTTGCAGGCAGGCGATCTCGAAGGGGCCAGCCAGTCTTTCCGCAAGGTCGTGCGCCGCGATCCACAGCAGACCGACGCCCTCCTGGCGCTGGCCGCCATCGCCCAGCGCCAGGGCGATTTCAGCGATGCCGAAAACTGGCGCCAGCGCGCGCTGGCGGCTGATCCGGCCAATCCGGCAGCGCAGGCGGCGGCGCTCTCCAGCCGCGCCGCCCAAGGCGAGGCGCAAGTGGCCGAAAGCCGCCTGAAAACGCTGCTCGCCGCCCAGCCGCAATCGGCGGAACTCAACTTTGCCCTCGGCAATCTCTCCGCCCGCCAGCAACGCTGGCCGGAAGCCCAGCCCTGCTATTTCAACGCTGTCGCCGCCGATCCCGGCAACCCGGACTATCTGTTCAATCTGGCGGTCAGCCTCGATCAGTTGCGCCAGCCCCGTCCGGCCGCCCAGCATTACCGGCTGGCGCTCGAAGCCGCCGGGCGGCGGCTGGCGGCTTTTGACCCCGAGGCGGCGCGGCAGCGTCTCGCCGCGCTGAAGGAATGAGTCCCGCCGTGCTGCAACGTCAACCCATCGGCCAGATCCTGATTGCCGAAGGCATCCTCTCCGAAGACCAGTTACGCATCGCGCTCTTGGAGCAGATGAAGCACGACCAGCCGATCGGCAAGCTCCTCGTCGCGCTCGGCTTCGTCACCGAGGCGACCTTGCGCCAAACCTTGTCGGAGAGTCTCGGCAAAGAGAGCGTTGACCTCACTTACGCGGCGGTCGACCCGCTGGCCTTGAAAATGGTGCCGCGCGACCTGGCCAAACGCTACCACCTGCTGCCGCTTGATTACGACGAGCACAGCCAGCGGCTGACGCTGGCCATTTCGGATGTGAACGACATTGTCGGCCTCGACCGCGTGCGGACGCTGATCGGCGAACAGGTCGAGATCGAAACCCTGCTCGCCGGGGAATCGGAAATCGACCGCGCCATCGACCAGTATTACGGTTACGAACTGTCGATTGACGGCATCCTGCACGAAATCGAAACCGGCGAAATCGACTGGAAGAGCATCTCGGCCAGCGACAACCAGTACAGCCAGCCGGTGGTGCGCCTGATCGACTCGATCCTCACCGACGCCGTCAAGCACAACGCTTCCGACATCCACTTCGAGCCGGAAGCCAATTTCTTGCGCATCCGTTACCGGATCGACGGCATCCTGCGCCAGATCCGCGCCCTGCACAAATCCTACTGGCCAGCGATGACGGTGCGTATCAAGGTGCTCTCCGGCATGAACATCGCCGAGAAGCGCGCGCCGCAGGATGGCCGCATCAGCCTGCTGGTCTCTGGCCGGGCGATTGATTTTCGCGCCGCCTGCCAGCCGACCATTCATGGCGAAAACATCGTCCTGCGCGTTCTCGACCGGCACAAGGGCATCGTCCCGCTCGCCCAACTCGGCCTCGCCGAGGAGCACCTGCGCCAGTTGAAGCTGATGATCGCCCGGCCCGAAGGCATCATTCTCGTCACCGGGCCGACCGGCAGCGGCAAAACGACGACCCTCTACTCCATCCTCAACCACATCAACGCCGAGGGCATCCACATCATGACCCTCGAAGATCCGGTCGAATACCCGCTGGCCCTGGTTCGCCAGACCTCGGTGGCGGAAAGCGCCAAGCTCGATTTCGCCAACGGCATCCGCTCGATGATGCGCCAGGACCCGGATGTCATTCTCGTCGGCGAAGTGCGCGACGCCGAAACCGCCGAAATGGCCTTTCGCGCCGCCATGACCGGCCATCAGGTATTCACCACCCTGCACACCAATTCGGCCATCGGCGCTGTCCCGCGCCTGCTCGACATCGGCGTCCTGCCCGACATCATGGCTGGCAACATCATCGGCATCATCGCCCAGCGTCTGGTGCGCCGCCTGTGCCCCTACTGCAAGGCGCCCTATCACGCCGAGGCGCATGAATTGCGGCTGCTTGGCTTGCCGCCCGACGAGCAGCGGCCCCGGCTGTTCAGCCCCAGCGGCTGCGAGCGTTGCGATTTTCAGGGTTATCGCGGGCGCATGGCGATCATGGAAGTGCTGCGCCTCGATGCCGGTCTCGATGAATTGATCGCCCGCCGCGCGACCACGCACGAGATCCGCCAGCGGGCCGCGGCCCAAGGCTTTACGACGCTCGCCGACGACGGCCTGAAGCGCGTCCGCAGCGGTATCACATCGCTCGAAGAACTGGCGCGGGTGGTCGACCTGACCGACCGGATGTAGCCATGCTCTTCCACTACAAAGCCATCAGCGCCGAAGGCCGCATGAGCACCGGCCAGCTTGACGCCATCAACCTGATTGATCTCGAAATGCGCTTGAAGCGGATGGAGCTTGATCTGGTCACGGGCCGCCAGGTCGAGCGGCGCGCCCTGTTCGGGCGGCGTTCGCCGCCACGGCTGGAACTCATCAATTTCTGCTTTCATCTCGAACAACTCTCCCGCGCTGGCGTCCCCATTCTCGATGGCCTCTCTGACCTGCGCGATTCGATCGAACATCCGCGTTTTCGTGAAGTCGTCGCCGCCCTCATCGAAGGCATCGAAGGCGGGCGCACCCTCTCGGAAGCCCTGGCGGCGCACCCCGGCGTGTTCTCGCGGGTTTTTGTCAATCTCGTGCGGGCGGGCGAAAACAGCGGCCAGTTGCCGGAAGTGCTCGACAGCATCGGCGAATCGCTGCGCTGGGAAGACGAACTCGTCGCCCACACCAAAAAACTGCTGCTCTACCCGGCCTTCGTCGCCATCGTCGTCCTCGCCGCCGCCTTCTTCCTCATGGCTTTTCTCGTCCCCAAGCTCAAGGTTTTCGTCAGCAGCATGGGCCAGGAATTGCCGCTCCAGACCCAGGCGCTTTTTCTCGTCTCCGACCTGCTGGTCAATTACGGCTATGTCGTGGCGCTCTTGCCGCTCTGTATCGGCGGGCTGGCGGTCTTTATCTGGCGCCGCAGTCCGGCCGCCCGCCTCCGCTTCGATGACTGGAAGCTGCGTCTGCCCGCGCTCGGCCCGATTCTCAAAAAAATCATCCTGTCGCGCTTTGCCAATACCTTCGCCATGCTCTACGCGGCGGGCATCCCGATCCTTGAATCAATCCGCGCCACCCAGGACATCGTCGGCAACCGCGTCGTCCGTCAGGCGCTGGAACGGGCCGAACAGTCGATCCGCGAAGGCCGCAATGTCGCTGGCGCGTTTCAGGATGCCGGGCTGTTTCCGCCGCTGGTGGTGCGCATGTTGCGCGTCGGCGAAAACTCCGGGGCGCTCGACCGGGCGCTCAACAACGTCAGCTATTTTTACACCCGCGATGTCAAGGAATCGGTCGCCAAGGCGCAATCGCTGATCGAGCCGGTTCTGACCCTGTTCATGGGCATCCTCCTCGGCTGGATCATGCTTTCGGTGATCGGCCCGATTTACGACATCATCAGCAAGCTGCCGACATGAGCCGCCGCTTTCTCTACCTCGACGCCCATCGCCTGAGCGCCTACCTCTGGCGGCGGGGCCAGTTCTTTTTTGAAGGCAGCTTCGCCGACAGCGACGAAGGTCTCTTTGCTTTCAAGCACTACCTGGCCGGGCAGAGCGGCAGCGATTTCGCGCTCCTCACCAACGTGGTCGAGGAAGAACGGGTCATCGAGACCATTCCCTTTCTTCAGGGCGCTGACCGCAAAGCCCTGATCGCCCGCCGCCTGGCCCGGCATTTCATGGGTTCGCCCTTTGCCGCGTTTACCTCCCTGGGCTACGAAACCGGCCAGCGCAAGAACGAAAAACTGTTGCTGGCGGCGCTGACCAATCCAGCCCAGATTGAACCCTGGCTGAAATTCATTGCCGATGTCAGCGCACCGCTGTCCGGCATCTACACCGTTGCCCAGTTGGGCGGCGGTCTGCTCAAAAAACTCGGCAGCGGCCAGCGCGCCTGCATCCTGCTGACCATGCAGGATCGCTCGCTACGTGAAAGCTATCTGAAGGATGGCCGCACCCTGTTCTCGCGCACCGCCCCGGTCAATGACAACGACATTGACAGCAGCGCCCGGAGCTTTGCCGCCGAAGCCGTCAAATTGCAGCAATACCTGATCGGCCAGCGCCTGATCAGCCGCGACGACCGCCTGCCGGTCATCATCATCGCCGCGCCAACCGCCGTCCCGGCCATTGCCAAAGCCTGCGCCGAATACGGCGAGAGCAGCGGCGCGCTCGATTTCAGCATCATCGACAGCCATCTCGCCGCCCGCAAGATCGGCCTCAAAACACTGCCCGCCGATGACCGTTGCGACCTCCTCTTCCTGCAATTGCTGGCCACCGCGCCGCCACGCCAGCAGTTCGCCGCCGCCAGCCATCGCCACGATTACCTGCTTGCCCGACTGCGTTACGGCATCGTCGGCGCCGGTCTGGTCGTCTTTCTGGGCGGCATCCTCTTCGCCAGCCATGAAGCGTGGACAGCCCGCGCCCTGCGTCAGGAAGCGGCGGCGCTCTCCAGCGGCGAAACGGAACTGGCCGCCCGTTACGATCAAATCGCCGCCACCTTCCCGCAACTGGCGACGGACGATACACCGCTCGACAACGCCACCCTGGGCCGCCTCACCGCGCGTTACGCCACGCTCAGCCAGCAGCGCCACCCCGGCCCGGCCCTGCGCCGACTGGGAGAGGTTCTCGACCAGACGCCCGCAATCATCCTCGACCGCCTCGACTGGCGGCTCGGCCAGACGCCCGCCGATGGCGCTCCCGATGCCGCCCCCCCCCTCGACAGCGACGACGAAACCCTCGTCGTCTCCGGCCATGTCCAGTTGGCGTGGGCGGCCAGCGCCCGTGAAGTGCTGGTCAGCTTCAACGCCTTCGTCGACCGGCTGCGGCAAGACCCGGACAACCGCGTGCGCATCCTGCAACCGCCCTTCGATCTCGAATCGGAACGGCCCCTGCGCGGCGGCGGCGAGCGCGACGAAACCGCTCAGGCGCAGCCCTTTCGCATCGAAATCAGGCGGCTTGAAAAGCCATGAAACACTTCTGGCGCAACATCAACAACTTGCGCTGGCCGATTCTCGGCGCACTGGCGCTGGCCCTGTTCGCCAGCGTCTTCGCCTGGCTCAGTCATGGCGACCGCGAGGCCGCCCTGCGCCAGCGCGACGAGGCCGCCCTGCGCAAATCAGGCGGCGAACAACGGCTCCGTCAAGCACGCCGCGAAGAACAGGAACTGAAAGAGCGGGCGGCATGGCTCCAGGGGCTGCAACAAAGCGGGATCACCGGGCCGGAACGGCGGCTGGAATGGACGGAATTGCTGCGCGACATCCAGAACCGCTGGCGCATTCCCGGCCTCAGTTACGAATTTGGCGTCCGTCAGCCGCTTGGTCCGGGCAGCGACAGCCATGCCTGGTTCGCCAGCCCGCTGCGGCTCCAGTTGCGGCTGGCGCATGAAGAAGACCTGCTGCGCGTCCTCGCCAGCCTGCAAAGCGAAGCCAGGGCGCTGGTTCTGATCCGCCAATGTTCCCTGGCCCCGCTCGCCAATGCCGAGACCAACAATGACCTCGCCCAACTGGCCGCCGAATGCGATTTAAGCTGGGTCACCCTTGACCGCGCCCGCCCGCCATGAAGTCCATGAAATTCCTGCCCGCCTGCCTGCTCTTTCTCGCTGTCATCGCCCCGGCCAGCGGCGAGCCGCGACTGGGCCGCCTGTTCCTCACGCCGGAAGCCCGTCAGGCCCTCGACCAGCAACGCCTGCGCGACCCCGGCAGCGACGCCGGACAACGCCTCACCATCAATGGCGAGATTCGCCGCGCCGGTCGGCCAACCATGCGCTGGATCAACGGCCACCCCGACTGGCAGGGCCAGGCCACGCCGCCCCCGGCGCCAGTCGGCGACAGCTTCGATCCCGTCAGCGGCGAGCGCCAGCCGCTCCTCGGCGGCGGCCGCATTACCGTCACCCCGCCCCAGCCATGAACCGCCTCCGCCAGCCCCAGCGCGGCGTAGTCCTGCTCGGCCTGATGCTGATCCTCATCATCGGCATTGGCTTCCTGCTACTGCAAGGCCGCCGCGGCCCGACCCGGATCGAGCGCGAAGCCCAGACCATCACCGCGCTGACCGCCGCCCGCGAAGCCCTGATCGCTCGCGCCATCGGCGACGCCAACCGGCCCGGCAGCCTGCCTTGTCCAGACCTTGACGTCGACGGCATCGCCGATCTGGCTTATCCCAAGTGCGACACCTACAGCGGCTCCGCCTACATCGGCTGGCTACCGTGGCGCACCCTCGATATAAACGACCCGCGCGACGCCTCCAGCGAAAGTTTGTGGTACGTACTGTCGCCCAACTTCAATGACGGCAATACGGCAATCAACAGCGACACCCCTGGAACCTTGTCCCTCGACGGTCAAGGCGACATCGTCGCCCTCATCATCGCGCCGGGCGGATCATTGACTGGTCAGTCCAGACCAAGCCTCAAGATCGCCGACTATCTCGACAATGTCGACGGCAACCCCGCCGCCAGCAACCACGACAACGACGGCGCCTATTTCTCCGGCCCTGCCGACAGCCAATTCAACGACCGCCTCATCGCTCTCGATCGCAACACCCTGATGAATGCCGTGGCTCCGCGCATTCTTGGTGAAATCCGCTATGCCGTAGCCGCCGCCGGGCTGACCGGCAAGCCGCTGCCTGAAGTCGATACCGACGGCGATGGCAAACCTGGGCCGGAGCCTGAAGCCGACACCAGCAACCCGGACGGAGAAAATAAAACCCAATTTTTCCCGTATCTGGATGAAGCTTATGCCGAGATTCCTTCACCAACATGGATACCGGAAAAGAAGGATGACCCTCCACACAAATGGCATGAAAGCCTCGCCAATAATAGATGGTTTGCCCAAATCACTTACGATAGAGCCAAGCGCAGCGTTTCACTTTACGGACATACGGTAATCCTGCCATGACGCGTTCCCTTCGCCACCTGCCAACGCCCTGTTCCAGCGCCGGTTTTTCCCTGATTGAACTGGCCATCGTCCTGGTCATTTTCACCCTGCTCGCCGGTGGCCTGATGATGACCTTGAGCGCCCAGCAAGAAACCCGGCGCCTCACCGAAGTCCGCCGCCAACTGGCCGACATCCGTGAGGCGTTGATCGGCTACGCGCTTGCCAACGGGCGGCTGCCGCCAGCAGCCGATCCCACGCTGGCCTCCGGCACTGTCGGCGCGGGCGTCGCCACGGAGGATCTTGAAAAGGGCGTCCTGCCCTGGGCAACGCTCGGCCTGCCGGAAACCGACCCGTGGGGTCAACGTTTCACCTACCGGGTTGTGCCAGAATTTGCCGACAAAATCGACGAAAACACTGTTCCCAAGTGCGATCCGCCTGCTTCAACGCCACCACCGCCTGTCCAAGCCAGCTTCGCTCTCTGCTCGCAGGGCAACATCACCGTCGCCGACGGCACGGCCAACATTGCTACCGAGCTGCCCGTCATCGTCATCTCCCACGGTCGCAACGGCTTGGGCGGCTATGGCCGGGATGGCAAACGGCGTTCCGGCGCTGCCGGGAATGAACTGGAAAATGCCGATGACAACACAAATTTCGTCAGCCGCCCGCAAAGCCCCGATTTCGATGATGAAGTCACCTGGGTGCCGCTGCCGATACTGATGAGCCGCATGGTGACCACGGGCCGCCTGCCTTGACAGGTATCAGGGATCAGGTATCAGGGATCAGTTACCCTTGCCCAAGCCTATCCAAGCTGATCCCTGATCCCCGATCCCTGATACCTGCCCCCCCATGAGCCGCTCTCCTCTCTTTCCCGCCCTCCATCACATCGGCCTCAATCCCGCCGACGATGCCGAGACACGGCTGAAAAAATCGCTGCTCATTTTCGCCACCGGCCTCGTCTCGTTCGGCTCGATGCTCTGGCTCTTTCTCTACGGCCAGTTGGGGCCGCGGTTTTCGGTGGCCGAGCCGTTTACTTTTCAGTTGCTGCTGGTCGGCAATCTGCTTTTTTTCTTTTACAGCGGCCATTTCAATTTTTTCCGCTATTCGCAACTGGCGCTCTTTCTCTTTGCGCCTTTTGCCGTGCAGTGGGGGATCGGTAATTTCATCACCGCCAGCGGCGCCAGTCTCTGGGGGCTTTTGGCGCCGATTGGCGCGGTTTTGATCTTCAGCCCGCGCGAGTCGATTGCCTGGTTCATTGCCTATCTGTTCCTGACGGCGCTCTCCGGCTTCTTTGACTATTACCTGGCCGACAACCCGCTGACCAGCGGCCCGAAGATCGCGGCAGAGACCAGTGTTTTCTTCTTCGCCCTCAATTTCGCCGCCGTCTCCAGCATCGTCTATCTGCTCTTGCGCTACGCGGTCATCGAAAGGGCGCGCGCCCGGGCCGAACTGGAAGCCACCCACGAACGCTTGCAGGCGGAGCAGGAACGCTCCGAGCGCCTCCTCCTCAACATCCTGCCCGCCCCCATCGCCGAGCGGCTAAAGCGCGACAAGACCGCGATTGCCGACGGTTTTGCCGAAGTGACCGTGATGTTCGCCGACATCGTCGATTTCACCCGCATCGCCGAGGGTATGACGCCGGAGCAGGTGTTCGCCATGCTCAACCGCGTTTTTTCGGCCTTTGACGAACTGGCCGAACAGTACGGCGTCGAAAAGATCAAGACCATCGGCGATGCCTACATGGTCGCTGGCGGCCTCAATCACGAAAGCGGCGATTACACCCGCGCCGTCGCCGAACTGGCGCTCGCCATGCATGATGTGTTGCGGCGCGATTTTGCCGACGCCAGCCTCGCTCTCGATTTGCGCATCGGCATCAGCACCGGGCCGGTTGTCGCTGGCGTCGTTGGCCGCAAAAAATTCATTTACGACCTCTGGGGCGATACGGTCAATCTGGCCAGCCGCATCACCAGCGATGGCGTCGCTGGCGTGATCCAGGTCGACGCCCGGACACAGGGCCGTCTGGCGGGCTGCTTCCGCTTTGCCGAAGCGCGGCGCGCCTACCTCAAGGGCAAGGGCGCAACCACTGTTTACCGGCTGCTCGGCCCGCTTGAGGCGGAGGCGGAAACCGCCGTCAGCGAATCGGCGAAAATCTGAAACTGACCTGCGCGGCGTGGGCAGCGATGATTGGAACAAGCTGTCCGTTTTTTCGATATTTCAATATAAAAACGATAGATAGTTAACGAAAATATCTTCTTTTTACAGGCACAATATTCGTGCGAGCCTCTCGAAACAATCCCCTTGGAGCATGTTATGAAAACCCGTCAAACAGGGTTCACCCTCGTCGAAATCGCCATCGTGCTGGTCATTATCGGCCTCTTGCTCGGCGGCGTGCTGAAGGGGCAGGAACTCATCAATAGCGCCAAGGTGAAAAATTTCGCCAATGATTTTCGGACCATTCCGCTCTTCATCTACGGCTATCAGGACAAATACCGGGCGCTGCCGGGCGATGACGCGACGGCTAAGAATCACCTCGGCGACACCCCAGCGACCAACCAAGCCACCACGCCGGGCGGCAAGCAAGGCAATGGCGTCATCGACGGGGCCTGGAATTCCAGTGTCCGCACAGAGGAAAGCTACCTCTTCTGGCAGCATGTCCGCTTGGCTGGCCTCGCCCCCGGCCCAACCGATAGAGCCGCTGATGATTACCAGCCGAAAAACGCCGATGGCGGCATCATCGGCGTCGCCAGCGGCGTGACGCCGCCGATCACCGGCCTGCGCGGCACCTATGTCGTCTGCTCGCAAGGCATTCTCGGCAAATTCGCCAAACAACTCGACACCACGATGGACGACGGCAACACGGCGACCGGTTCGATGATGACGATGAACAACCAGGCCGCCAACCAAACCACCAGCGCCGCCGCCATTCCGACAACCGGCGCCGGCGGCATTGACGACGCGCAATCCTATACGGTCTGCATGGCTTTCTGACCTTGCCGCTACCCGCGCGGCCAAGGCCCGCCGTCAGCAGCGGGCCTTTTTCATTTCTGCAACAACCGCGCCTCCGCCGCCATCACCCCTTCTGGCCGACCGAGGACGACGACCACGTCGCCTTCTTCCAGCCGGGTTTCCGGTTCCGGCTCGATGGCCTGGATGCCGCGGCGGCGGATGGCGCTGACTTCGCACGGCGCGGCTTCGAGGTGCAATTCGGCCAGGGTCCGGCCAATGGCGGCGGAGCCGGGGCCAAGCCAGACCGAATGGAGGCGCTGGTCGTCGCCGTCGTCCTCCTGATCGGTTCGACCGTGGTAGAAGCCGCGCAGAAGGCGGTAACGCTGGGCGCGGACGAGACGGATGCGTTTCAGAATCCGGCTGAGCGGCACGCCGACCAGCACCAGCGCGTGCGAGGCGAGCATCAGGCTGGCTTCGAGCATTTCCGGCACGACTTCGGTGGCCCCGGCCTTGGTCAGCTTGGCCATGTCGCGGTCGTCCGAGGTGCGAACGACCACCGGCACGTCGGGGCGCGCCGCATGGACGTGATGCAGCACTTTTTCGGCCAGCGGCGTGTCGGCCATGGTGACGACGACGACGCTGGCTCGCATCAGCCCGGCGGCAATCAGCGCCTCCTTGCGTCCGGCGTCGCCGAAAACGACACGCTCGCCGCCCGCCGCCGCCTCGCGGACGCGGTCGGGGTCAAGATCGAGGGCGACATAAGCGATCCCTTCCTGATCGAGAAAACGGGCCAGATACTGACCATTGCGGCCAAAGCCGCAGAGGATGGCGTGTCGCTCGTTGCTCATGGTCTGGGCGGCGATCTGGGTCAGTTGCATCGAGCGCAGCAGCCATTCGCTGGCGACGAAGCGCATCACCAGTTTTTCGCTGTACTGGACGATGAAGGGCGCGGCGAGCATGGAGAGGACCAGCACGGTCAGCGCCACCTGCTCGACTTCGACCGGAATACGGGCGATTTCGCCCAGGAGGACGAAGCCGAATTCACTCCCGGCGCACAGCCACAAGGCCGAGCGCATGGCGTTGCCGGGCGAAGCGCCCAGCCGCCACGAGAGGAGGCCGACAATCAGCGCCTTGATGACGAGCAAGGCGCTGAGGCCGAGCAG
This sequence comes from Azonexus sp., assembly GCA_031277255.1. Lineage (GTDB taxonomy): Bacteria > Pseudomonadota > Gammaproteobacteria > Burkholderiales > Rhodocyclaceae > Azonexus. The sequence goes on along the minus strand of JAITMS010000132.1, from coordinate 5,301 downwards.
CACCTGCCACCACAGATCGACGACGACGTGCATGTCGAGCTTGATGCCGATGGTGACGAAAAAAAGGCCCATCAGCACGTCGCGGAAGGGTTTGATGTCTTCTTCGACTTGCAGGCGGTATTCGGTTTCGGCAATCAGCATGCCGGCGACAAAAGCGCCGAGGGCCAGCGACAGCCCGGCCAGTTGCGTCAGCATGGCGAGACCAAGGGTAATCAGCAGCACGTTGAGGGCGAACACTTCCGACGATTTGGCGCGGGCGACGAAGGTGAACCACTTGCGCATCAGTTTCTGGCCGAAGACGAGAATCAGAACCAGCGCCACCACGGCCTTGACCAGCGCGATGCCGAGCAGCGCCGCCAGTTTTTCCGGCGGCTGGGTGAGCGAAGGGATGATGACGAGGAGCGGCACCACGGCCAGGTCCTGAAAGAGCAGCACGCCCATCGTTTCGCGCCCGTGCGGCGTGTTGAGCTGCATCCGCTCGGAGAGGAGCTTGCTCAGGACGGCGGTGGACGACATGGCGAAAACGCCGCCCAGCGCCAGCCCCAGTTGCCAGCCGACACCGGCGAGCACGGTCAGCGTCGAGGCGACGGCAATGCTGGCCAGCACCTGCAACAAGCCCAGCCCGAAGACGATGCGCTTCATGGCATAGAGTTTGGGCAGGGAAAATTCGAGGCCAATCGAGAACATCAGAAAGACGACGCCGAATTCGGCCAGATGCTCCATGCTGGCGTCTTCGGCCATCAGGTTCAGGGCGTGCGGCCCGATGACGCTGCCGACCAGGAGATAAGCCAGCACCGGCGGCAGGTTGAAGCGGCGAAAAACAACCACGACAACCACCGACGCGCCAAGGAGGAGAAGGACAAGAGGCAGAGCGGTCAAGGGCCGGTTTCCGATTAACCAGAATGAGGTTCAAGGTATACTCTGCCCATCATAACCGCAGCCGCGCCATGACCCCAAGCACCCCACCCCCTCGTCATACCCTGGAACGCGCTCTGGAACTGGGGCGGCAGACTTTGGTCATCGAAGCCGCAGCGGTCGCCGCGCTGGCTGATCGTCTGGACGCGGCTTTCGCCCGCGCTGTCGACCTCATCCTCAACAGCCGGGGCCGCGTCATCGTCAGCGGCATGGGCAAATCCGGCCACATCGCCCGCAAGATCGCCGCCACCCTGGCCAGCACCGGCACCCCCGCCTATTTCGTCCACCCGGCGGAAGCCAGCCACGGCGACCTCGGCATGATTACCCGCGACGACATCCTGCTGGCCTTGTCCAATTCCGGCGAGTCGGCGGAACTGCTCTCGATCGTGCCGCTGATCAAGCGGCAAGGCGCGCGGCTTATCAGCATGACCGGCAACGCCGCCTCGACGCTGGCCGGTCAGGCCGATATCCATCTCGATGCCGCCGTCGCCCAGGAAGCCTGCCCGCTCAATCTGGCGCCGACCGCCAGCACCACCGCGGCGCTGGCGCTGGGCGACGCGCTGGCGGTCGCCCTGCTCGACGCCAAGGGCTTCGGCGCGGAAGATTTCGCCCGCTCGCACCCCGGCGGCTCGCTGGGGCGGCGTCTGTTGACGCGCGTCGCCGATGTCATGCGCCCGCTCGACCAGGTGCCCGTCGTCGCCCCAGAGACGGACATGACCGAGGCCGTGGTCGCCATGTCGCGCGGCGGCTTGGGTTTCATCTGCGTCATCGACGACGACGGCAGGCCGCTCGGCATTTTCACCGACGGCGACCTGCGCCGCGCCTTTGAAAAACAGATCGACCTGCGCCAGGGCGCGATTGCCTCGGTCATGCACCCGACGCCGCACACCATCGACAGCGACAGACTCGCCGTCGAAGCCGTCGAAATGATGGAGCGCCTGCGCATCAATGGTCTGCTCGTCACCGATCACGCGGGCCGTCTCTCCGGCGCGCTCAATATGCACGATTTATTTACCGCCAAGGTGCTCTGATGGATAGCCAAACTCGCGCCGCCCGCATCAAACTGGTCGCCTTCGACATCGACGGCGTGATGACCGATGGCCGTCTGCATTACACGGAAGACGGCGGCGAACTCAAGACTTTCAATGCTCAGGACGGCCTTGGCGTCAAGTTGATGCAGCGCGCCGGTTTTGAACTGGCGATCGTCACCGGACGCCATTCCAATATCGTCACGGCGCGCGCCGCCGATCTCGGCATCCATCATGTGCTGCAAGGCATCGGCGACAAAGAGGAGACTGTCGCCGCCCTCCTTGGTCAACTCGGTTTGGACTGGGCAGAGTGCGCCTTCATGGGCGACGACCTGATCGACCTGCCGGTGATGCGCCGCTGCGGGCTGGCCATCGCCCCGGCCAATGCCCAGGCCATCGTCAAACAACTGGCCCACCTGACCACCCAGGCCAGCGGCGGCCACGGCGCCGTGCGCGAAGCCGTCGAGTTCATTCTCACCGCCCAGAACAAACTGGCGGCGGTCATCGCCCCCTATCTCGCAGCGCCATGAAAAACTGGCAGGGGCAGCTTTTCCCGATCATCCTGGCGGCCCTTCTGGCCGCTCTCAGCTTCTGGCTACAGAACGTGGTCGATGTCGCCGAGCCCAAGCGCGACGGCAACCTGCGCCACGACCCCGACGCCATTGCCGAAAATTTCATCGTCCGCCGCTTCGACGCCGAAGGCCGGGTCAAATACCGGCTGACCTCGCCCTGGCTCGAACACTATCCTGACGATGATTCATCGGAACTGCGCTCGCCGACGCTGGTCAATTTCCGCCCCGACGGGCCGCCGCTGACCCTCTCGGCGCAGAACGCCAGGGTCAGCGCCGAAGGCGAAACGGTTTTTCTCTGGGACGATGTCAACGCCGTCCGCGCCGCCGACGCCGACCGTCCCGAACTGCGCTTCCGGTCGCCTTATCTCACGGCCCAGCCCGATCTCGGCACGGCCTTCACCAACAGCCCGGTCGAAATCACTCAGGGCCAATCCTGGCTCAAAGGCATCGGCGCCCGGATCGACACCCATCTCTCGACCTTCGTCCTGCAATCGCAAGTCACAGGCGTCTACATTAACCCGACTCAAAAACCATGAAGATATCTCCTCTCCTTCTTGCCCTCAGCCTCGCCGCCGCTGCGCCGGGCGCCCTCGCCGAACGGGCCGACCGCGACAAGCCGATGCGCCTTGAAGCCAACCGCCTCTCGGTCGATGACGCGAAAAAAATCCAGATTCTCGAAGGCAACGTCGTCATCACCAAAGGCACGCTGGTGCTTCGGGCCGACAAGGTCGTCGTCACCGAGGACCCATACGGCTTCCAGAAAGGCGTCGCCACCGCCGCTAAGGGCAAACTTGCCACTTTCCGCCAGAAGCGCGAGGGAAAGGACGACTATATCGAAGGCGAAGCCGAGCGCATCGAGTACGACAGCAACAGCGAGGTCGCCGAACTGTTCCGCCGCGCCTGGGTCAAGAGCGGCGGCGACGAAATCCGCGGCGACTATATCTGGTACGACGCGGTCAATGAAAAATACCTGGCGACGGCAGGCGACAAGAACGGCGCGCCGGGCCGCCGCGTCATCGTCACCATCGAACCGAGGAACAAGAAGGACGGCGCCGAGCGCCCGCCGCCCCGCAGCGAGCCACTCGAACTCAAAGGCGCTGCCGATCTTGGCGAAAGCACTGCCGACGCCCCTGAAACCGCCGCCGAAAAGCCCTGACAAGTCACTGATTTCAATCGAATTAAATTTATTTGTGCACTGCAGCAAAAAACTGTTGACAAGCGCCGGAACTCCTCTATAATCCGTCTCATGCTGCACTGCAACATAAAGCGGGCAAAAAAGAAACCCGTCCGTCATCGCCTGCCGTGCCGCCGCCAATTTTTTTAACCTTGAGGAGAACACCATGAGCTTTACCACCCCCGAACAATTCGCCGCCGCCAACAAGGCCACCGTTGATTCCCTGCTGTCGGTCGCCAATGCCGCGCTGGCTTCCGCCGAGCGCATCGCCGCCCTCAACCTCAACACCGCCCGCTCGGTGCTGGAAGATTCCGTCTCCGGCGCCAAGGCGCTGCTGGCCGCCAAGGACCCGCAGGAAGCCCTGTCGATCCAGGCTTCGCTGGCCCAGCCGAATGTCGAAAAGGCCGTCGCCTACTCGCGCAGCGTCTATGAAATTTCCGCCCAGGCTCAGGAAGAACTGTCGAAGACCATCGAAAGCCAATTCAGCGGCTTCCAGAAGCAGGTCGCCGAACTCTTGGACAAGGCCGCCAAGTCCGCTCCCGCCGGTTCCGATGTCGCCGTGGCCGCTGTCAAGAGCGCCTTCGCCGCCGCCAACTCGGCTTTTGACAATCTCAACAAGGCCGCCCGTCAGGTTGCCGAAATCACCGAAGCCAATGTCGCCGCCGCTACCAATGCGACGGTCAAGGCGGTCGGCCAGACCACCGCCAGGAAGGCCAAGTAAGACCACTTCACCCCCCGCCGCCCGGCGGGGGCTTCGTTTCATCTGTCGCAACAATCACCGACCAGACTGGAGAAAATGATGAGTAATCCGAATATCGAACAACTGACCGCCGCCCAAAAAGCCAACCTCGAAATGATGATGGCGCTGATGCGCACCGCCTTTGCTGGCGTCGAGCGCCTGACCGCCCTCAACCTGGCCGCCTCGCGCGAGTTTTTCAATAACACGGTCGCCAACACCCAGCAGTTGATGGCCGCCAGAGACGCCGGCGACATGGCCCGCCTGAACAGCGAACTGGCCAAGCCGGGCGTTGAAAAAGCCGTCGATTACTCACGCAGCGTCTACGACCTGATGGCCCAGATGCAAAAAGAAATCACGGCGGTCATGGAAGCGCAATACAGCCAATTCAACAAGAACGCCGCCAGCGCCGTCGCCAAAGCCAAAACCGTCCCGGTCGGCGGCGACGTTATCGCCGCCGGTATGGAATCGATGATTAACGCCTCGACCAAGGCTTTCGACAACATGCACCAGATGGCCCGCCAACTGGCCGACATCGCCGAAGCCAACATCCAGGCCGCAACCAAGGCTGCCACCCCGCCCGCCGCCAAGAGCAGCGCCACCAGCGCCGCGAGAAAAGCCGCCAGCAAGTAAGCGCCTCACCGCAAAAAACCCCGCCAAGGCGGGGTTTTTTGTTTTTGGGCGGTTTTTCTACACCTTCGCAGAAGCACAAACTCCACCGCCGCCACGACACGATCATCCCTCTCCCCTTGTGGGATGTACAGACCGGCCACATCGCTGACGGTTGTTCGGAGACATGGTGGACGGTTTTCAAAGGGATTTTCCCACAATGGCGACGCCCTGTTTCAAGTCGATGAATCCGACCTTGGTGCTGTA
>JAITMS010000044.1 GCA_031277255.1 Azonexus sp. | reverse complement strand
GTTGACCCGGAGCCGACAGGGCATGGTAGTTTTTGTGCCAAAAGGTTCTAGCGAAGACGCGACGCGGACGCCTACGTTTTACCAGGCCATCTACGCCTTCCTGAAGGATTGTGGGTTCGACGATTTGGAGAGCATAAATTCGGATATCGAACCGCAGTTCCAACTCACAGGAGGTTAACGACAGCTATTGCCAGAGGCCTCTCTACAAAGCACTCCTCACTCCCACTCAATCGTCGCTGGCGGTTTGCCGGAGATGTCGTACACCACCCGGTTCAGGCCGCGGACTTCGTTGATGATGCGGTTGGCGACGCGGGCGAGGAGTTCGTAGGGGAGATGCGCCCAGTGGGCGGTCATGAAGTCGCTGGTGATGACGGCGCGTAGCGCCACGACGTTTTCATAGGTGCGGCCATCGCCCATGACGCCGACGCTCCTGACCGGCAGGAACACGGCAAAAGCCTGGCTGGTGAGGTCGTACCAGCTTTTGCCGATGTCGGCGTCAGCACAGAATCCAGCGGCGGCGTCGCGCGGGGTGGCGTGGGTGGCGCGCAGTTCGTCGATGACGATGGCGTCGGCGCGTTGCAGGAGATTTGCCGATTCGCGCTTGACTTCGCCAAGGATGCGGACGCCGAGGCCGGGGCCGGGGAAGGGGTGGCGGTAGACCATTTCACGCGGCAGGCCGAGCGCCACGCCGAGTTCGCGCACTTCGTCCTTGAACAGTTCGCGCAGCGGTTCGAGGAGCTTCAGGCGCATGTTTTCCGGCAGGCCGCCGACGTTGTGGTGGCTTTTGATGTTGTGCGCGCCTTTTTTGCCGGCGGATTCGATGACGTCGGGGTAGATGGTGCCCTGGGCCAGCCATTTGGCGGCGGGCAGCTTTTGGGCCTCGGCCTGGAAAACTTCGATGAATTCTTTGCCGATGATTTTGCGTTTCTGTTCCGGGTCGCTGACGCCCGCGAGTTTGTCCATGAAGGCGTCGACGGCGTCGATACGGATGACCTTGACGCCGAGGTTGCGGGCGAACATGTCCATGACCAGATCGCCCTCGTTGAGCCGGAGTAAACCGTGGTCGACGAAAACGCAGGTCAGTTGCGGGCCGATGGCGCGGTGGATGAGCGCCGCTGCAACGCTCGAATCGACACCGCCGGAAAGGCCGAGAATGACCTCCTCCGTCCCGACCTGTTGTTGAATGGCGCGCACGGCCTCAATGATGTAGTCGCCCATCACCCAATCGGCGGCGCAGCCGCAGACGCCGTGCACGAAACGGTCGAGAATCGCCCTGCCCTGCGCCGTATGGGTGACTTCCGGGTGGAACTGGAGGCCGTAGAAATGGCGGCTTTCGTCGGCCATCCCGGCAATCGGGCAGGCCGGGGTGGAGGCCATGATTTTGAAGCCGGGCGGCAGGGCCATGACCGAGTCGCCGTGGCTCATCCAGGCTTTCAACATGCCGTGGCCGTCGTCGGTGTAGAAATCGGCGATGTCGTTCAGGAGCGCGGTGTGGCCGTGGGCGCGGACTTCGGCATAGCCGAATTCGCGCGCTTTACCGGCGGCTTCGGCGGTCATCACCTGGCCGCCAAGCTGCTGGGCCATGATCTGCATCCCGTAACAGATGCCGAGCACCGGGACGCCCAGTTCAAAGACCACGGCAGGCGCCTGCGGCGCGTCACCGGCGGTGACGGAATTGGGGCCGCCGGAGAGGATGATGCCCTTGGCGCCGTAGTCGCGGATGACGTCGGCGCTGACATCACAGGGGTGAATTTCGCAAAAAACCTGGGCTTCGCGGACGCGGCGGGCGATCAGCTGGGTGACTTGCGAGCCGAAATCGAGGATGAGGATTTTCTGGTGGGCCATGTTTTTGCGCGCCTTCAATAAAGAAGGGCGGCTGCAAAGCCGCCCCGTGACAGATGGAAACGATCAGTTGAGCTGGTAATTCGGCGCTTCCTTGGTGATCTGCACGTCATGGACGTGCGATTCGCGGATGCCCGCCGAGGTGATTTCGACGAAGCAGGCTTTTTCGTGCATATCGGCGATGGTCGGTGTGCCGAGGTAGCCCATCGACGAACGCAGGCCGCCCATCAACTGGTGAATCACCGCCAGCACCGAGCCTTTGTAGGGGACGCGGCCTTCGATGCCTTCGGGCACGAACTTATCGACATTGGCCGTTGTTTCCTGAAAGTAGCGGTCGCTCGACCCGGCCTGCATGGCGCCGAGCGAACCCATGCCGCGATAGGATTTGTAGGAGCGGCCCTGGAACAGTTCGACCTCGCCCGGCGCTTCCTCGGTTCCCGCGAACAGGCCGCCGAGCATGACGGTATCGGCCCCGGCGGCGATGGCTTTGGCGATGTCGCCGGAATAGCGGATGCCGCCGTCGGCAATCATCGGCACGCCGGTGCCCTTGAGCGCCTCGGCGACGTTCTGGATGGCGGTGATCTGCGGCACGCCGACCCCGGCGACGATGCGCGTGGTGCAGATCGAACCCGGCCCGATGCCGACCTTGACGCCGTCGGCCCCGGCCTCCGCCAAGGCGCGGGCGGCTTCTGCCGTGGCGATATTGCCGCCGATCACTTCGATTTGCGGATAGTTGCGCTTGACCCAGTTGACGCGGTCGATCACGCCTTGCGAATGGCCATGCGCGGTATCGACGACGACCACGTCGACGCCCGCCTCGGCCAGCCATTCGACGCGCTCCTCGGTACCCGCGCCAACGCCGACGGCGGCGCCAGCGCGCAATCTGCCGGAAGCGTCCTTGTTGGCGAGCGGATGTTCGGTCGATTTGAGAATATCCTTGACCGTAATCAGGCCGCGCAGGCGGAATTCGTCATCGACCACCAAGACCCGTTCGAGGCGGTGGATGCGGATCAATTCCTTGGCGTCCTCGACGCTGGTGCCTTCCTTGACCGTGACCAGCCGTTTTTTCGGCGTCATGATGGCCTTGACCGGCTGGTCGAGATTGGTTTCAAAGCGCAAATCGCGGTTGGTGACGATGCCCACCACCTGGCCGCCCCTGTCCAGCACCGGCAGGCCGGAAATCTTGTGCTGCCGGGTAATTTCGAGCACATCGCGGACCGTCATCACCGGCGAGACGGTAATCGGGTCTTTGAGAATGCCCGACTCGAAGCGTTTGACCTTGGCCACTTCAGCCGCCTGGGCCTTGGCTGAAAGGTTCTTGTGGATGATGCCGATGCCGCCCTCCTGCGCCAGCGCAATGGCCAGACGGCTCTCGGTGACGGTGTCCATCGCCGCTGACAGCAAAGGCAGATTGAGCTTGATCTGGCGCGTCAGGCGCGTCGCCAGGCTGACATCGCGGGGCAGAATTTGGGAATGGGCGGGGACGAGCAGAACGTCGTCGAAGGTCAGAGCTTTTTGTAAAAGTCGCATGGCCTTTGATCCAAGGTCACAAAATCGTATTATACAGAATTCCTTTTACTGCCCGGATTGCCATGAAACCCGCTATCGCACTTGTTTTCGGTCTTGCTTCCGCCCTCCTCCTCACCTCTGCCCAGGCCGAGGTTTATCAATGGAAGGACAGTTCCGGCCGCACCGTCGTTTCCGACACGCCGCCGCCGGGCAGCGCAGGCAAGGACGCCAACGTGATCGGCAACCGCCAGCCCGTGGTCAAGGGCGAGACAGAGAGCGACAAAGCGGCTGATGGCAAAGCGGCGGAAAAAACACTCGCCGAAAAAGAACTCGAATTCAGAAAACGCCAGCAGGAAGCCCGCGAGAAGGCCGAAAAAGAAGCCAAGGAAGAGAAAGCCACCGCCGACCGCGAGGAAAACTGCCGCCGCGCCAAGGGCAACCTGGCGGCCCTCGAATCCGGTCAACTGATGGGAACGATCGACGAAAAAGGCCAGCGCAAGGTGTTCGACGACACCCAACGCCAGCAGGAAATGGAACGCGCCCGCGAGATCATTGCCCAGTCCTGCAAGTAGATGTCTTTTCTCTTGAAGAAGTGAGAAGAAACCCCACTACCCGTTCGGGCTGAGCTTGTTCCTTCGATAAAACTCAGGACAGGCGAAGCCCGGCTCAAGCCCCCAGCCTCTCTCCGCACCGCCCTTCGACAGGCTCAGGGCGAACGGTATTTTGATTTGTATGCACTTGAATCAAAGCCGCTCTAGCCGCTTTTTCACCGTCTTGCCAGCCGCCGCCCGTTGCCGCCGTATCGCCTTCGGGTCGGCGGTCAGGGGGCGGTAAATTTCCACCCGGTCGCGGTCGCGCAGCGCGGCGTCGGTTTTTGACAATTTGCCGTAGATGCCGAAGCGGTTTTTGTCGAGGCTGATTTCAGGATATTTCACCAGCAGCCCGGAAGCCGTCAGCGCCTCGCCCAGCGTTGCGTCCTGCGGCAAAGCGAGCGGCACGACCTCCTGCCGCTCCGGTAGCGCGTAGCAGACCTCAATCGCCAGCCGTTCAGCCATTGGCCGCGCCGTACACCTGCCCGGCCCGGCGCACGAAGGCGTCGACGAAGGTGTTGGCGATATGCCCGAACACCGGCCCGATGATCTTCTCGAACAGCTTGCTGGAAAATTCATAGCGCAGGCGAAATTCGATCTTGCAGGCGTTTTCGGCCAGCGGGCGAAAATCCCATGAGCCTTCGAGACGGCGAAACGGCCCTTCGACGAGGCGGATCTTCATCGAAACGGGAAATTCCTTGTCGTTTTCTGTCGTAAAGCTGGTTTTGACCGCGTGGTAATTGACGTGGAGCGTCGCCGCCGTTTTTTGGTCGTCGCGGCAGCGCAACTCGGCGCGGCTGCACCAGGGTAGAAAGAGCGGGTAATCCTCGCAACGGTCAACCAGCTCGAACATGCGGGCGGCGGATTGTTCGATCAGTACGGTCTTTGCAACCTCGGCCATTGGTCGGCGGCATCCGATAAAATGAACGGGAATTTTAAGGGATCAGGCAAAACATGAGCATCACGGTCAACAAAAAAGCCTTTCACGACTATTTCATCGAAGAAAAATTCGAGGCCGGAATCGTGCTCGAAGGCTGGGAAGTCAAAGCCATCCGCGCCGGGCGCGTCAATATCAAGGAAGCCTACGTCATCATCAGGAGCGGCGAGATTTTTGTCATCGGGATGCACATTTCACCGCTTGCCACCGCCTCGACGCACGACCGCCACGACCCGGTGCGCACGCGCAAGCTGCTCCTGCACGAGCGCGAAATCATGAAACTGATCGGCAAGGTCGAACGCGCCGGTTACGCGCTGACGCCGCTCGACCTGCATTTTTCGCGCGGCCGCGTCAAACTGGAAGTCGGCCTGGCCAAAGGCAAGAAGCAATACGACAAACGCGCCGACCAACTGGAAAAAGACGCCCGCCGCGAAGCCGAACGCGCCATCAAGGAACGGGCGCGTTGAGCGCGGCCATACTGCTACCTCATCGCTTGTTATGGCCCGGCGCGTTTTCGCTGTTGCCAGGGCCATTCCGATGGTCGCGGCGGTCACGGTCATTGTCGCGGTAATCGCGGTCATTGTCGTGACGACGATCATCGTGGTCCGGCGCGTTCCTGCTGTTGCCGGGGTCGTGCGGTTCGTGGGGCGCATCGCGGTAATAAAAACATCCGCTGAGAGAAACAGCGAGCAGGACGGCGGTGAGCAAGGTTTTCATCAAAGGCTCCTGGTGGTTTTTGCTGAGATTTGCAATTTACCATTCAAGCTCTCGGTATTCGCCAAATTGCGGCGCACCGCCTCAAACAGGCAAATGGCGGCAGCCGCCGCGACGTTGAGGGATTCGACCGCGCCTGGCATCGGGATGCGGAGACGGAGGTCGGCCTGGTCGATCAATGCTTGGCGCACGCCCTGCCCTTCGGCGCCGAATATCCAGGCCAGCGGGCCGTGCCAGTCCGCTTCGTAGAGCGAGATGTCGCCATCAGGGCAGGTGACGGCGGCGGCGCCGCGATAGCGGGCGAGGAAGGCTGTGAGATCGGCTTCTTCGTGGATGTCGAGGACGAAGTGCGCGCCCTGACCGGCGCGCAGGACTTTGGGTGACCAGGCCGAGGCTGAGCCGGGGGCCAGCAGAATTTGCCTGACGCCCGCGGCGGCAGCGGTGCGCAGCAAGGCGCCGACATTGCCGGGGTCCTGGATGCCGTCGAGCAGGACGCTGTCGATATGGGTTTTTGCTTCGCCCGTTGCCGGACGCCACGGCGCGACGGCGAGCAGGCCGCTGGGCGTGTCGACCAGGCCGAGATCGCGCATCAGGCGGTCGGCCAGGGTGACGGTTTGCCGCTGGGTGATGAACTGGGCGATTTCGCTTTTGGTCAGCGCCGATTCGGCGACAACCAGCGTTTCGACGGGGCCGTGCACGGCTTCATAGGCGCTGACCAGATGCAGGCCATCGAGCAGCGTTTGCCCGCTTTCCTTCCGTTCGCGTCCCGATTCGGCCAGGCGTTTGAGGCGCTTGAAGAAAGGGTTGTCGCGCGACTCGATCCGTTTCACGGCAGCGGGAGTAGCTTCTTCACCGGCCCGAAGCTCTGCCGATGGACGGGCGAAACGCCGTGCGCCGCCAGGGCGGCGCAATGCGCCGCCGTCGGGTAGCCCATGTGCCGGTCGAAGCCGTATGCGGGATATTGCGCGTGCAAGGCCAGCATCCCGGCGTCGCGGACGGTTTTGGCGAGAATGGAGGCGGCGGCGATGGCAGCGATTTTGCCGTCGCCCTTGATGACGGCTGCGGCGGGCATCGGCAGTTGCGGGCAGCGGTTGCCGTCGATCAGCGCCCGCTCCGGCTGCACGGCAAGACCGGCGACGGCCCGCTGCATGGCAAGGAGCGTGGCGTTCAGGATGTTGATCCGGTCGATTTCTTCAACCGTGGCTTCGGCGACTGACCAGGCGATGGCGTGTTGGCGGATCAGGGCGGCGAGTTCGCGGCGCTTTTTTTCGCTCAGTTTTTTTGAGTCGTCGAGGCCGGGCAGATCGGCAGAAACGGGTTTGGCCGCATCGAGAATCACCGCTGCCGCGACGACCGGGCCGGCCAGCGGCCCGCGTCCGGCTTCATCGACGCCGCAGACGAGGCCGGGCGGGAGGATCAGTTGAGGCATTCGATGACGGCCTGGGCGGCTTTTTCCGCCGTGTTCTGGCGCAGTTGCAGGTGGATGCCGGTGAAGGTTTCGGCGATCAGTCGGGCGTTCTCTTTGTCATTCAGGAGCCGCAACAGCGCCGCCGCAAGATTTTCCGGCGTCGCCCGGTCCTGCATGATTTCCGGCACGATCTCGCGGCCAGCCAGCACATTGGGCAAGCCGACGAAGGCTTGGTAGAGGAGGCGCTTCATCAGCCAGTAGGTGGCGCCGCCGACCTTGTAGGTGATGACCATGGGCCGCTTGATGAGCGCCGCTTCAAGCGCCGCCGTGCCGCTGGCGACCAGCGACACGTCAGCCGCGCCGAGGGCATCCTGAGCGTGGCCAAAGAGCAGGCGGAAAGGCAGTTCGCCCGCCTGTTGGCGATACATGGCGGCTTCAAATTGCAGGCGCGTCTCGCGCGTCGCCAGCGGCACGATGAACTGGGCTTCCGGCAGACGTTGGTGGAGCAGCTTGGCGGTCTGCACAAAAATGTCGGCCAGTTGTGCCAGTTCGCTCTGACGGCTGCCCGGCAGAAGGGCAAAGACCGGCGTTCCGGGAGGGATCTGCAAGGCTTCGCGGACGGCGTTCTGGTTTGTTTCGAGCGGGATGCTGTCGGCCAGCGGATGGCCGACGTAAGTCACCGGAATGCCCGCTTTCTGATACAGCGGCGGCTCCATCGGAAAGAGCGCCAGCACGCGATCAACGGCGCGGCCGATCTTTTTGATGCGGCCGCCGCGCCAGGCCCAGATCGAGGGGCTGACGTAATGGATGGTTTTGACGCCAGCGGCCTTGAGGTCGGCTTCGAGGCCGAGATTGAAATCCGGCGCATCAACGCCGATGAAGATGTCGGGACGCTGATCGAGGAGGCGTTTTTTCAGCCGCCGACGAATTCCGGCTATTTCGCGGTAATGGCGCAGCGCGTCGACGAAGCCCATGACCGAGAGTTTCTCCAAAGGCCACCAGGCATCGAAGCCTTGCGCCTGCATCTGGGGGCCGCCGATGCCGAAAAATTCGGCTGCCGGCAGGCGCTCTCTGAGCGCGGCGATCAGATGTGAAGCGAGGAGATCGCCGGAGGCTTCCCCCGCCACCATGGCGATGCGCACGGCTTGGCCCATGCTCGTCTCAGCGGATGATGCCGCGCTTCGAGACTTCGAGGAAATCGACGAAACGCTGGAGGTCGGGCTGCGTTTTGGCGTCCTCGGCCAGTTTTTGTTTGGCTTCTTCCAGCAGCAGGCCGGAGCGGTACAGCGTCCGGTAAGCGCGTTTGATGGCGGTCAGCGAATCGGCGGTGAAACCGCGCCGCTTCAGCCCTTCGACATTGATGCCGTAGGGCTGGGCGGTGTTGCCAGCAACCATCAGGTAAGGCGGCACATCCTGAAAAATGATGGAGCCAGCGGCGGTCATCACATGGGCGCCAACCCGGCAGAACTGGTGAACGCCGGTATAGCCGCCGAAAATGGCCCAGTCATCGACCACCACATGACCGGCCAGTTGAACATTGTTGGCGAGAACGGTCTTGTTGCCGACCTGACAGTCATGGGCGACATGGACGTAAGCCATGATCCAGTTGTCGTCGCCGATGCGGGTGACGCCGCAATCCTGGATGGTGCCGATGTTGAAGGTGCAGCATTCGCGGATGGTGTTGCGGTCGCCGATTTCCAGCCGGGTCGGCTCACCGGCGTATTTCTTGTCCTGCGGTATCTCGCCCAGCGAGCAGAACTGGAAAATGCGGTTGTCGCGCCCGATCCGGGTATGGCCCTTGATGACCGTATGCGGCCCGACGACGGTGTTTTCGCCAATTTCGACATCCGGCCCGATGAGGCTGTAAGGGCCGATGTCGACGTGGGCGGCGAGGCGGGCGGCGGGATCGACGATGGCGGTCGGATGGATCATCTCAGATGTCCCGCTTGGCGCACATGAGGATGGCCTCGGCGGCGATCTGGCCGTCGACCCTGGCCTCGGCCTTGAATTTGCCAATGCCGCGCATCTGGCGCAGGGTTTCCACGTGCAGGTGCAACTGGTCGCCCGGCATGACCGGCTTCTTGAAGCGGCATTCATCAATGCCGACGAAGTAGAACAGGGAGTTGGCGTCCGGCTTCGTGTCGTTGGTCTTGAAGGCCAGAATGGCGGCGGCCTGGGCCAGCGCCTCGACGATCAGCACGCCGGGCATCACCGGATGATGCGGAAAATGGCCGACAAAATACGGCTCATTCATGGTGATGTTTTTGTAGGCATGGATCGCCTTGCCCGGTTCAACGGTGACGACCCGATCAACCAACAGAAAGGGATAGCGGTGCGGCAGGTATTCAAGAATTTCTTTAATATCCATTTTTAATCAACCTGTTATAAGTTAATCTTAAAGTTTTTTCTCAAGTATTTTTTCAAGTTTTCCGACGCGCTCGGCGAGGCGCTCCAGATGGCGGATCTGCGCCGCATTGCGCAACCAGCGGCCATGCTCCTCAAGCGGAAAGATGCTGGTGTATTGACCGGGCCGGGAAAGGCTTTTCATCACCGTCGAGCCGCCGGAAACGACGACGCCGGAGGCAATATGGGTGTGGCCGCTGATCTGCGTCGCGCCGCCGATGGTGACGTTGTCAGCCAGGGTGACGCTGCCGGCCAGCACGGTGCAGCCGGCAATCACGCAATGCCGCCCGATGACGCAGTTGTGACCGATCTGGATCTGGTTGTCGAGCTTGCAGCCATCGCCAATCCGCGTATCGTCCAGCGCCCCCCGGTCGACGGTGGTGCTGGCGCCGATTTCAACGTCATCGCCGATGATGACCCGCCCGATTTGCGGAATTTTCACCCACTGCCCCCGATCCGGCGCAAAGCCGAAACCGTCGGCGCCGATGACGACGCCGCTGTGCAGGATGTTGCGGCGACCGATCTGGCAGGCGGCGTAGAGGGTCACATGGGGATAAAGCAGGCTGTCGTCGCCGATTGCCGCGCCGTCGCCGATGACGCAGCCGGGATGAATGACGACCCGCTCGCCGAGCGTGACCCCGGCCCCGATACTGACGTGAGCGCCAATCGAGGCGCAGGGCGGAATCTGCGAGGCGCTGGCGGCCGAGGCATGAACGCCGGGGGCTGGCCGCGTCGGCGGATTGAGCAGCGCGGCCAGGCGGGCGTAACAGGCGTAAGGGTTTTGGCAGACGAGGCGCGGCAATGCGGTCAGATCGGCGCATTCCGGCGGCAGAATGACGGCGGCGGCGCGCGTCGTGTGCAGTTGACTCTG
Source organism: Azonexus sp. (assembly GCA_031277255.1). Lineage (GTDB taxonomy): Bacteria > Pseudomonadota > Gammaproteobacteria > Burkholderiales > Rhodocyclaceae > Azonexus. The sequence continues at coordinate 23,045 of JAITMS010000044.1, read as the reverse complement.
ATATTTCCGATTGGCGAGAAAGGCGATTTCGCCCTCGCCCGCCGAAGCCAGCGAGGCAACCTGATGAATGCGTGTTGCGCCATCGCCAAGCACATCGCCGCCCAGACGGGCGGCGATCTCGGTCAGCGCGAGGGCGATACCCGCCGGATCAGGCATTACTTGCCTTCGGCGAGGGCTTTGATGACCTGCTCGGTAATGTCGAGGCGGGGGCTGACCCAGACCACATCCTGCAAAATCAGGTCGAATTTGTCAGTCTCGGCAATCTGCTTGATGGCCTTGTTGGCCTTTTCGATGACGGCGGCGTTTTCCTCGTTCTGGCGCAGATTGAGGTCTTCGCGGAATTCGCGCTGGCGGCGCTGGAATTCGCGCGACAACTCGCCAAATTCCCGCTCTTTGGCGCGGCGCTCGCTTTCCGACATCGTCGGCGCGTTTTTCTCAAGATTTTCTTGCAGACCCTGCAACTTCTTCGCCGTCTGCTGCAATTCCTGCTCGCGCTTGGAAAACTCGGCCTGGAGCCGGTTGGCGGCCTTCACGGCAATCGGCGCGTCGCGGAAGATGCGCTGGGTGTTGACGTAACCGACCTTCAGATCGGCGGCGGCAGCGCCCGCAGCAAGTAAAACAGACAATAATCCGGCAACAACGAACTTAGCTTTCAAGATGGTACTCCTGCGTCAAAAAGTGGTGCCCAACTGGAACTGGAAGACCTCGGCCTCATCCCCTGGCTTTTTATTGAGCGGCACGCCAAGGCTGAATTTGAGCGGGCCGATCGGTGAAATCCACGAAGCCGATACGCCCGTCGAATAGCGCAGATCGCCGAGATCGAAATCCTGCTGCTTGCCGTCGGCGTCCTTGCCATAGACCTGACCGGCATCGACAAAGATGCCCATGCGGAAATTCTTTTCCATCCCTGGCAGCGCCCACAGCAATTCGGCATTGCCGACGACGCGCTTGGTGCCGCCCAGACGGTCATCGTAACTATCAATGGAAACCCGATCAACCGGGCCGAGACTGGAGGCTTTGTAGCCGCGCACTGAACCGATGCCGCCCGCGTAGAAGTTTTTATAGAAGGGCAATTCGCTGGTGCTGCCATAGCCATCGGCATAACCCAGTTCGCCGTTCAGCATCAGGGTGAACCGCCTGCTCAGGGGGAAGAAACGCTGCAACTGGTAGGTCGCCCGGTAGAAAGTCAGATCGCCGCCGGGCAGCGCAATCTCGATTCCGGCGCGCTGGAAGGTGCCCCTGGTCGGGAAGAAATAGCTGTCCTTGCCGTCGCTGGCCCAGGAGAGCGTCAGCGGCAAGGTCATGTCGTTGCGCGAACTGTGGCCGGCAAAATTGAAATCCGGGTCGCCGCGGACAAAATCAATGTAGCGGGTCGGGCTGGTGTTGTCGATGGAAATGGAGGTCTGGTCGATGCCCAAGCCGACGCCAAATGACTCTTTTTCGCCGATCGGAAAACCGAAGCGAATACCGCCGCCGGTGGAGGCCGATTTGTAGTAAGCCAGTTCGGTGTCGCTGGTGTCGATCTTCCGGTGATAGATGTCAAAACCCTGGCTGACGCCATCGATGGTGAAATACGGATTGGTGTAGGAGAAGACGATGGTCGACTGCGAGCGGGCTGTATTGACCTGGATGCCGATATTGTTGCCGCTGCCCATGAAGTTGTCCTGGGAAATGGCGCCGGACAGAATCAGCGTGTCCGTGCTCGACGTGCCGACGCCGAGCATGAGGTTGCCGGTTGGCCGCTCGGTAACGCCGAGATTGACGTCGACCTGGTCGGCAGTCCCCGGCACAGCAGGCGTTTCGACCGTCACCTCGGTGAAATAGCCGAGCCGGTCAAGCCGTTCCTTGGACGTGGTAATGCGCTCGGCGTCGTACCAGCCGCCTTCCATCTGCCGCACCTCGCGGCGGATCACCTCGTCGCGGCTGCGGGTGTTGCCGCTGATGTTGATGCGCCGGACATAAACCCGCTTGCCCGGATCAATGAAGATGGTAAACATCACCTGATGTTTATCCTTGTCGATTTCCGGCGCGGCATTGACGTTGGCAAAAGCGTAGCCTTCCTTGCCGAGACGGTCGGTAATCGCCTTGGTCGAATTATTCAACTGCTCGCGCGAAAAAATGTCGCCCGGGGCAATGGTGACCAGGGTTTTCAGTTCATCCTCAGGCACCGAAAAATCGCCCGCCAGCTTGATCGACGAGACCAGGAAGCGTTCGCCCTCGCTGATGTTGAGGGTGATGTAAACATCCTGTTTGTCCGGTGAAATGGAAACCTGGGTCGATTCGACATTGAATTCGAGATAACCCTGATTCATGTAGAAAGATTTGAGTTTCTCGATGTCCGCCCCCAGTTTCTGGCGGGAATACTGGTCGTTCTTGGTGTACCAGGTCAGCCAGCCGGGCGTCCGCAGTTCAAACAGGTCAAGCAGGGTGTCCTCGGTGAAGGCCTGATTGCCGACGATATTGATCTGCCTGATCTTGGCCGCTTCGCCTTCTTCGATATTGAAATTGATGCTGACCCGGTTGCGCTCCAGCGGCGTCACCGTGGTCGTGATGTTGGCGGCGTATTTGCCGCGCGACAGGTATTGCCGCTTCAATTCCTGCTCGGCTTTGTCGAGCAGCGCCCGGTCGAAAATACGGCCTTCGCCGATGCCGGTATCCTTCAAGGCCTTGACGATGGTGTCCTTGTCAAATTCCTTCAGGCCGACAAAGTCAATCTTGGCGATCGCCGGCCGCTCCTGAATGACGACGACCATCACGTCGTTATCCACATCAATGCGGACATCCTTGAAAAAGCCGGTGGCGAACAGAGCCTTGATCGCCTCGGTCGATTTTTCCGGGGTCAGGGTTTCGCCGACCTTGACCGGCAGGTAGCTGAACACCGTTCCGGCTTCCGTGCGCTGGATGCCTTCGACGCGGATATCCTTGATGGTGAAAGGCTCAAAGGCCATCGCCGGGGCGGCGAACAGGCTGGCGACCAAAATGGAGAGCAGGGATCGTTTCATCATTCAGCCCGAAAACAGGCGGTTGAAATCGTTAAAAAAAGCGAAAGCCATCAGGACGAACAAGAGGGAAATCCCGATCTGCTGGGAAACTTCCAAAGCACGCTCGGTGAGCGGCTTACGCCTGACGACTTCGAGCGCATGATACATCAAATGCCCCCCGTCAAGCACCGGGATCGGCAGTAGATTGAAAACACCCAGAGCGACACTGACCACGGCCATGAACTTGATATAGTAATCTATTCCCAATTTGGCTGTCTTTCCGGCGTAGTCGGCAATCGTCACCGGCCCAGAGATGTTTTTCCAAGAGACTTCGCCGGTCAGCATACGGCCCAGCATGACGAGGCTGAAGACGGATTTTTCCCAGGTTTCCGTCAGCGCCTTTTGCCCGGCCGCGAAGAAACCATAGCGGACGAAGGTGCGGATCTGGCGTTGCGCCTCGCCGCCAGCCATCTCCACGCCGATCTGGCCGACCCGCAGACCGCTCTCAATGACCACTTCCGGCGTCACTTCAACGGTCATGGTCTGGTCAGCACGCGCGAATTTGATGCGTACCGGTCGGTCGACGGCCTGGCGGATAGAGAGGCGCAGTTCATACCACAAGGTAATCGGCTGACCATCCAGCGCCAGCACCTGATCGCCCGGTAGTAGACCCGCCCGCGCCGCTGGCCCGCCCGCCGTCACCCGACCGATGACTGCCGGGTCTTGCGGGCGGAAAAAAACGATGCCGAGACGCGCCAAGGCGTCGCCCTGCCAGCCCTTCTCGCCCGCCGCCGTGAGCGGCAGGCGGCGGATGGCGATTTCATGCTGCTCGTTGATGACTTCCAGTTCGGCGCTATCCTGCCGGGTGGCGGCTTGCAGCAGCAGCCAGCGCAGATCGTCCCAGGTCGCCACCGTTTGTCCGTCAACACGGCGCACCTGTTCGCCATTGACCACCCCGATCACGGCGGCGGGCGTGCCATCGGGCGGCGCGCCGAGAATCGGCAGCAACTCGTTGCTGCCGTGCAGAAAAATACCCCAGTAAAGCACGACGGCAAGCAACAGATTGGCCGCCGGGCCAGCGACGACGATCAGGCTGCGCCGCCCGACCGGCTGGCGGTTGAAGGCGCGATGCGCTTCTTCCGGCTTGACCTCGTCGTCCTGCTCGCCGAGCATCTTGACGTAACCGCCGAGCGGAAAGGCGCTGATAGCCCATTCCGTGCCATCGCGCCCGAAGCGTTTGTACCAGATGACGCGGCCAAAGCCGATGGAAAAACGCAGCACCTTGACGCCGCACCAGCGGGCGACGAGGTAATGGCCGTATTCATGGACAACGATGAGAACGCCCAAAAGGAGCGCAAAAGCCGCCAGGTAGAAGAACAGATCGCTCATGGCCAGGGCCGCTCCGCGATCATTTTTGCCGCGCTGCGGCGGGCGGCGGCGTCAGCGGCCAGAACATCGGCCAGACTGCCTTCGGGGCCGGACGGCAGGCTTTGCAGCACGGCCTCGTTGACCTCGGCAATGCCGGTAAAGGACAGCCGCCGGTCGAGAAAAGCGGCCACCGCCACTTCGTTGGCGGCGTTCAGAATGGCCGGGGCCGTGCCGCCAGCGCCTAGCGCCTCGTAGGCCAGTTGCAGACAGCGGAAGCGGGCAAAATCGGGCGGCGCGAAATCAAGACGGCCAACCGCCAGCAGATCAAGCGGCTCGACCCCGGCGTCGATGCGTTCCGGCCAGGCCAGGGCGTAAGCAATCGGCGTCCGCATATCGGGCCTGCCCAGTTGCGCCAGCACCGAGCCGTCCTTGTACTGCACCGCCGAGTGCATCACGCTCTGCGGGTGGACGACAACTTCAATCTGTTCCGGCGCGGCGTTGAACAGCCAGCGCGCTTCGATCACTTCCAGCCCCTTGTTCATCATGCTGGCCGAATCGACGGAGATTTTGCGCCCCATGACCCAGTTCGGATGGGCGCAAGCCTGCTCCGGCGTCACCTGCAGAAGATCGGCGGACGGCGTATCGCGGAACGGCCCGCCGGAAGCCGTCAGCAAAATGCGGCGCACGCCGCAGGCTGCCAGCCCGCGTGAAAAATCGTCGGGCAATGCCTGAAAGATGGCGTTGTGCTCGCTATCGACCGGCAACAGCGCCGCCCCGTGCTGGCGCACGGTCTGCATGAACAGTTCGCCCGCCATCACCAGCACTTCCTTGTTGGCCAGCATGATTTTCTTGCCCGCTCTGGCTGCCGCCAGCGTCGGCTCCAGACCGGCAGCGCCGACGATGGCGGCCATCACGGCGTCGACTTCCGGCAGCGCGCTGAGTTCGACCAGCGCCAGAGCGCCACTCCTGACTTCGGTCGCCAGACCCGCCGCCCGGCAGCGCCCGGCGAGGTCAGCCGCCAGCGCGGCGTCGCCGACGGCGGCATAGGCCGGTTGAAATTCGCGGCACTGGGCAAACAATTCGTCGGCCCGGCTGTAGGCGCACAGGGCGTAAGCGCGGTAGCGTTCGGGATGGCGGCGGATGACATCGAGGGTGCTGACGCCGATCGAGCCGGTCGAGCCGAGAATGGCGATGTTCTGACAACTCACGCCGCGCCCCGCAGGCAGAACAGCCACAACGCCGCCGTCAGCGGCAGGGTCGAGGTCAGGCTGTCGATCCGGTCGAGCACGCCGCCGTGGCCGGGCAGAATGTTGCTGCTGTCCTTGAGACCGGCTTTGCGCTTCAACAGCGACTCGAACAGGTCGCCGCCTATGCTGGCGGCGGTTGCCGCCAACAGTACGACAACCCACCACGGCAGCGGCATCAGCGCCGAAAAGAAAAAATGACCCACGACCAGGCCGTAGACCAGGACGCCGATGACCGCGCCGTAAGCGCCTTCCCGTGTTTTACCGGGGCTGATCGACGGCGCCAGCTTGTGTTTGCCGAAGCGGCGGCCAGCGGCGTAGGCGGCGATGTCGGCGATCCAGACCAGGGCGAAGACGGCGAGCAGCAGCCACGGCCCCAGCGCCCGCAACTGGACGATGGCCAGCCAGGTCGGCAGCAGAACGACGGCCCCGACGACAACGCCGCTGCCGCTGCCAAGCGCCCATTGGCGGCGCAGCCAGAAAGGCGCGAGCAGACACCAGAAGGCCGCCGAGATGAGATAGAGCGCCCGCGCCCAGGGCGCGTCGGGCGTGAAGCCCTCAGCGCCGACCGCCGCCGGATCGGCCAGCGCCAAGGCGGCGCAGAGCAGCCCGGTGAGCGCGCCGAGACTGAGGCGGCCCGGCGCTTGCCAGCCGAGCAGTCCGCCCCACTCCCAGGCCGCGACGCCAGCGATCAGCGCCATCAACAGCGCCCAGTGCAGCGGCGGCAGCCAGAACAGGCTGGGCAGCAGCAAGGCGACCATGAGCAGCGCCGTGATGACGCGCGTTCTAAGCATCCGGCTGTTCCGTCAACTGCTCGCTGGTGCGGCCAAAACGCCGTTCGCGCTGCTGGAAGGAAAGAATGGCCCGGTCAAATTCGGCGGCGGTGAAATCCGGCCACAGGGTCGCGGTGAAGTACAACTCGGTGTAAGCCAGTTGCCAGAGCAGGAAATTGCTGATTCGCTCCTCGCCGCCGGTGCGGATGAACAGATCAGGCTCCGGCGCGAAACTCATCGCCAGAAAGGGTTCGAGATCGGCCTCGCGCCATGTGCCGCCGCCTTCCGGCATCGCCTCGGCCAGACGATTGAGCGCCTGCATGATGTCCCAGCGGCCCCCGTAATTGGCGGCGATGGTCAGGGCCAGACGGTCGTTGGCGGCGGTTGTTTCTGCGGCGCGGCGGATCAGGTCCTGCAGGCGCGGATCGAAGCGTGAAAGATCGCCGATGACGCGCAAACGCACGCCGTTCTTCCTGAGTTTTTCGACTTCCTGCTCCAGCGCCTTGACGAACAGTTGCATCAGGAGGCTGACTTCATCCGCTGGCCGCCGCCAGTTTTCCGAAGAAAAGGCAAACAGCGTCAGGTAGCCGATGTCGCGCTCGATGCAGGCGCGGACCATTTCGCGCACCATGTCGACGCCCTTGACGTGACCGGCGGCGCGCGGCAACAGCCGTTTTTTCGCCCAGCGCCCGTTGCCATCCATGATGACGGCGACGTGGCGCGGCATGGCCGCCGTTTCGGGAACCTGCCGCGTCGAGCTGGAAAAAATCGCCATGAGAGACGGCAATCCGCCAAAAACGGCGACTAAACCTGCATCAGCTCGGCCTCTTTCTGGGCGAGCATTTTGTCGACTTCGGCGATGAATCTGTCGGTCAGCTTCTGCATGTCGTCCTGGGCGCGGTGTTCGTCGTCCTCCGGGATTTCGCCTTTTTTCAGCGCCTCCTTGAGGTGCGTGATGGCGTCGCGGCGCAGGTTGCGGACGGCGACTTTGGCGCCCTCGCCTTCGTTGCGGACGATCTTGGTCATTTCGCGGCGGCGCTCCTCGGTCAGCGCCGGCATCGGCACGCGGATCAATTCGCCCTGGGTCGCCGGGTTGAGGCCGAGATCCGCATCGCGGATGGCTTTTTCGACCTTGCCGACCATGTTTTTTTCCCACGGCTGAACGCCCAGGGTGCGGGCATCGACCAGGGTGATGTTGGCAACCTGGTTGATCGGCGTCGGTGAACCGTAATAATCGACCTGAACATGGTCGAGCAGACCGGTATGGGCGCGGCCAGTGCGGACTTTGAGGAGGTCGGCTTTCAAGGCGTCGAGCGACTTCTGCATCTTCTGCTCGGCGTTTTTTCTGATGTCGGCAATCATTTTCTGTCTCCCTCAGCAATAGACCAGCGTGCCTTCGTTCTCGCCGCAGACCACGCGCTTCAACGCGCCGGTCTTGAAGATCGAAAAGACGTTGATCGGCAGTTTCTGGTCGCGGCACAGCGCAAAGGCGGTGGCGTCCATGACCGCCAGGTTTTTGGCGATCGCTTCGTTGAAGCTGATTTTGTCGTAGCGGGTGGCGGCGGCGTCCTTCTTCGGGTCGGCGCTGTAAATGCCGTCGACCTTGGTCGCCTTGAGGACGATTTCGGCGCCGATTTCCGAACCGCGCAGCGCCGCCGCAGTGTCGGTGGTGAAAAAGGGGTTGCCCGTACCAGCCCCGAAAATGACGATCTTGCCTTCTTCAAGGTAGCGGATGGCCTTGCCGCGAATGTACGGCTCGATCACCTGCTCGATATTGAGGGCCGATTGCACGCGGGCGTTCAAGCCGCACTGGCGCATCGCGTCGGAGAGCGCCATGGCATTCATCACCGTCGCCAGCATCCCCATGTAATCCGCCGTGGCGCGATCCATCCCGGTCGCCGTACCGGCCATGCCGCGAAAGATGTTGCCGCCGCCGATGACGACGCCGATTTCCACGCCCAGATCGGCAACCGCCTTGATTTCCTGACAAATACCCACGATGGTCTGCGGATTGATGCCGTAAGCGCCGTCGCCCATCAGGGCCTCGCCGGAAAGTTTGAGGAGAATGCGTTTGTACTGGGGCGTGGTCATCGGGTTTTTCCTGGCCGGTCAGGTTTTGTCTTCGTCCTTGGCCTTGGCCGCCGCCGCCTGGGCGGCGACTTCGGCGGCGAAATCGCCGGTTTTCTTCTCGATGCCTTCGCCGACGACGAACAGCGTGAAAGCGGCGACAGAGGCGCCTTTTTCCTTCAGCAACTGCTCGATGGTCTGCTTGCCGTCGGCAGCCTTGACGAAGACCTGGCCGAGCAGGGTGACATCCTTCAAGAACTTCTGCACCGTGCCTTCGGCGATTTTTTCCAGCATGTTTTCCGGCTTGCCGGATTCGCGCGCCTTTTCGATGGCGACGCGGCGCTCGGTATCGAGCAGTTCGGCGGGCACCCCGGAAGCGTCGAGCGATTTCGGCTTGGAAGCGGCGATGTGCATGGCCAGATCCTTGCCCAGCGCGTCGTCGCCGCCGACCAGATCAACGATGACGCCGATCTTGGAACCGCCATGAACGTAGGACGCGAGCTTGCCTCTGGCGGCGGAACGGACGAAGCGGCGGATCGTCATGTTTTCGCCAATCTTGCCAACCAGCGCCGCGCGGGTCGACTCAACCGTTCCCTCGCCCATCGGCAAGGCCGCGAGGGCAGCGACATCCGCCGGATTGTGGTCGGCCACGAGTTTGGCGCAGCCATTGACCAGAGCGATGAAGTCATCGTTCTTGGCGACGAAATCGGTTTCCGAATTGACCTCGACAATGGCCCCGGTTTTGCCGTCAGCGGCCAGACTGACCGCGATCAGGCCCTCGGCGGCGACGCGGGCCGCCGCCTTGGTCGCCTTGTTGCCCAGTTTGACGCGGAGAATTTCCTCGGCCTTGGCCATGTCGCCATCGGCCTCGGTCAGCGCCTTCTTGCATTCCATCATCGGTGCGTCGGTCTTGCCGCGCAGTTCTGCCACCATGCTTGCGGTAATTGCCGCCATGCTTTCTCTCCTGAATCGGTAAAACCGGCGGCAATCCCAGGACTGCCGCCGTCAATGCGCTCGCCTTACTCGGCGGCTTCTTCTTCGACTTCGACGAACTCGTCGTCGCCCGCCGCCGCAATGTCGTGGATGACCTGGTTGCGGCCTTCGAGAATGGCGTCGGCGACGCCGCGGGCATACAACTGGATGGCGCGCGAAGAATCGTCGTTACCGGGAATGACGTAAGCGACGCCCTCCGGGCTGTGATTGGTATCGACCACGCCGATGACCGGAATGCCGAGCTTTTCGGCCTCGGTGATGGCGATTTTGTGGTAGCCGACGTCAATGACGAAAATGGCGTCCGGCAGACCGCCCATCTCCTTGATACCGCCGATGGATTTTTGCAGCTTTTCCAGTTCGCGGCGGAAAGTCAGCGCCTCTTTTTTCGGCATCTTTTCCAGATCGCCCGCCTCAACCGCCAGTTCCATGTCTTTCAGGCGCTTGATCGAGCTTTTGACCGTCTTGAAATTGGTCAACATGCCGCCCAGCCAACGCTGGTCAACGAACGGCGCGCCCGCGCGGCGGGCTTCCTCGGCGATGATTTCGCGGGCCTGGCGCTTGGTGCCGACAAACAGGATATTGCCGCGATTGCCAGCAAGCTTTTTGACGAAGGACATGGCCTCGTTGTACTTGGCCAGGGTCTTTTCGAGATTGACGATGTGGATTTTGTTACGCGCGCCAAAGATGTACGGGGCCATCCTCGGCGACCAGAAACGGGTCTGGTGGCCGAAATGAACACCAGCCTCCAGCATTTCACGCATGGTTACGGACATTTTACAAAAACTCCTTTAAGGGTTGAACCGCCACCCGCCAGAAACGCCCGCCATCATGTCATTCCGGCGCGCACCCTTAATCAGCGGATGTGTGGATTTCGCCGCCAGCGACAGGCTGGCAGCCATCTTCCCCGACACGCGGGCCGGGAAAAACTTGACGATTATAGCAGTGGCATCAGGCGAGCGAAAGCCAAAGCGATTTTCACGCGCCCTCCCCTCCCCGCTAGAGCATTTTCACTTTATTTATTGACATCGCTTACCCATGAGCCGTTCGCCCTGAGCCTGTCGAAGGGCGGTGCAGAGAACGGGCTTCGACAAGCTCAGCCCGAACGGAAGTGTAAGGACTTGAACAGAAAATTCTCTAAAAAGCGAGTTCGCGGATGAGCACGATGGCTGCGGGTTTGAGTTGCTCGATCAGCCAACTGCGCCCCTCGGCCTCGATCACGGCGTGGCCCCAGCCGATGGCGGCGGGCGGTTCGCCAGCCAGCGTCAGGCGCACACGGTAGAGGCTGTCGCGCGGTTGCAGGGGCGCGTGGGCGCTGTCGGCCAAGGTCGGCATGGGGCCGCCGTGGCTGGCGGCGAGCATCGGGTGCGGCAACCAGGATAGCCGGGTCTGCTCAATGCTCACCACCGTGGCGGCCCAGGCCGCGCCAGGCTGGTTGACCGGGTAGTAACGGGCCGTGACGCCGGGTTGCAGCCGTGACAATTCGTTTTGGGTGACGAAAGCCTCGGCCAGCCAGGGGCCGGGGCCGATCAGGCTGGCCACCGGCTGGCGCGGGCTGACCCAGGCGCCGACCCCGATATTCGGGTCTACATCCACCAGCTTGCCGGCAAATGGCGCGGTCAGGGTGAGACGCGCGCCTTCGGCCACCTCGGCCCGCCATTCAGCGGCCCGCAGCGCCCGCCCCTGCAAGATCAGCGGCAGGCGCTCCAGCCCTTCGTCACGGGAGGCGAGGCTGCGCCACTCCGCTTCCGCCGTGTCGCGCGTGACGGCGGCGCGTGCAGCGCGGTAGCTCAAATCCGGCTGGTCGAGCGTCAGCAGGGGCGAGCCAGCGGCGAATGCGTCGCCGTCACGGGCCAGAAACTGCACCCGCGCTGGCAAGGGGCTGTAGAGCGTGATGCTCTGGCTGGGATAATGCCAGGCGACGGCGCGTACCGGCGTCGGCCAGGGCCAGAGGGCGGCGATGATCGCCACGAGGAGCGAGGCCAGCAGCAGCGCCCGCCGGATGGCGGGAGTTGCCGCCCGCTGCTCGCGCCAGTAGCGCAACTCACGCCAGACAGGCCGGGCGATGAACCACCAGATTTCCACGGCGAACAGAAAAAGGCCCAGGAGCTTGAAGAAAAACAGGTATACCGCGATGGCGATGCCAGTAAAGACAATCAGCCGGTAGCCCCAGGTCACCCAGGCGAAGGCGATCAGAAAGCGGCGCAAGCGCCTCGGCAGCGTTTCCGGGTCGGGTTCCGCCAGCCCCGGCACGGCGCGGCGAAGCTGGGCGCGGGCCAGGGCGAATGCCCGCTCGTGCAGGTTGGGCAGATCGAGCGCGTCGGACAGGATGAAATAGCCATCGAAGCGCATGAAGGGGCTGATATTGAGGGCCAGGGAAATCACCCAGGCGGTGGTGGCGACAAAGAACAGGGCTTCTTTCAAGGGGCCGTCGCCGACCAGATGCCAGCCCAGGGTAGCCAGCCCCGCCAGCGCCAGTTCACTGGCGATCCCGGCCACGGCGATGGCCAACCGCTGGCGGGGGTTCGACAGCCGCCAGGATTCGGTGGTGTCGGTGTAGAGCATCGGCCACATCACCAGAAAGGCGACGCCCATGTGCGCCACGCGCACGCCGTAGCGGGTCGCGGTCAGGGCGTGGCCCAGTTCATGGATGCTCTTGGTCACGGCCAGCGCCGCCAGATAACCGAGAAAACCCGTCGGCGAGAGGGATTGGGCAAAGGCGGCGGCGAAACTATCCCACTGACGCGCGGTCAGCCCCAGCCCCAGCGCCGAAAGCGCCAACACCGCCCCGGCTGTCCAGGGATGAAAAATCCAGCCGAGCCACCGCGACAGACGTTCCAGCGCCGCCGTGGGACGCAGCAGCGGCACGCGGAAAAACAGGTAGTGGCGCAACAGCCAGCGCAGGCGGCTGGCGTGGTCGCGTTGATAGAGGGTTTGCAAGAGGCTTGCGTGGCCGGGGGCGCGCGCTTCCAGCAGTTGGTGCTGCGTCAAGAACCGGCACAGCGCCTCGATGTCATCCGTGGTGGGCCGCAGCAGGGTTGCCGCCGCCACCTGCCGCAGTACCGCGTCGGCATCGCCCGCCGACCAGCGCGAGAGCAGTTCAAACTCGATCCAGCCCAGCCGGTAGAACTGGTTGTTGACCGGGTCTTGCAGCGTCCAGATGGGCGCGCCGTCGCGGTCGTGGCCGCTCGGACGGATTTGCAGATCCGGGCGCAAAGGCGGCAAGATGGTCAGCGGCGGCGAAGCGGGATTCACAATCCGGCCCATTGCCGCAGCGCCCCCAGCGGACGGCGGAACACCCAGTAGATGAACGGATAGCGGTCGCCATAGACCTTGGCGACGCCGCGCAGGCCAATATGTTCCGCGTCGCCCTCGGTGAGCCGCCCGCGGATGTGGTAACTGGCCACGCCTTCCGGCGACAGGCTGGCCTGATAGCTGGTTCGTTCGAGCACTGCCGACAGGGCGCTCAACGGGCGCACCTGCAAGTAGACTTTCATCTCCGCGCCTTCGCGCAGATTGATGGCGTCCGGCACCGGCAGCCAGACCAGCACGCCCAGATCGTCGGGCTGGGCCAGTTGGCCCAGCCGTTCGCCGGTCGTTACCGGCTTGCCCAGCCAATCATTCGGGTCGCCGTACACAAACACGCCGTCATGGGGCGCATGGACCTCAAGCCGCTGCAAGGATTCTTGCAGATAAGCGAGTTCGGCCCCGCGCTCCCGCACCCGGCCTTGCAGGGTCGCCAGGTCGGCGCGGCTCTGCGCCTGGTCAAACGCCTTCTGCTGGGCGGCCAGCGCGTCGGCCCTGGCCACGGCCAGCGCCTCGGTCGCCACGGCAAGGCGGTTGCGCAAGGTGGTGTCATCCAGCGACAGCAGTAAATCACCCGCCCGCACCTTGTGGTTTGGGTCGACGTGAAAGGCTTTGACCACGCCATCGGTCGGCGCGGCGATGGCTTCCGCCCGCAGGGCGATGACTTCCGCCGGGGCCAGCACCGAGATGCGCACCGGCAGGGCGAGCAAGGCGATCACGCCAAGGGCCAGCCACAGCAGGCGTCGCGGCTGCTGTTTCCAGTGTTGCCAGCGGGCGCGCCAGCGCAGCGGCCTGCCGCGCAGATGGGCAAAGGCGTAGGCATAGGTGTCGCGCAGGAGTTGCAGCCAATGGCGCTCAACCGCCGACCAGGGCTGCTCGGCAGTCAGCAGCAAGGCGCCGACGCGCAGGCCCTGCAAGGTGTCGAGCGGCAGACACAAGGCGTGAGCGGGCCACCATTCCTGCCAGGAAGCGGCCAAGTCGGCGGGCAGATCAGCCGCCGTAAATGGCTGCGCTGGTGAGTCACCTTGCGGCGGACAGGCGGCCAGACGCTCGGCGCAGACCTTCTGCGCCCACTGAATGAAGGGCGTCGACTCGTGGGCGCTGACCAGGCCCGATACCGTTTGCACCCGCCAGCGGCCGAGGCCGTCGACCAGGCAGAGGCAAGCCTGCTGGTAAGGCGTCAGATGCCAGGTTTCGTTGGCCACGACAAAACCCAGGGCGGCAACATCTCGCGCCTGCATCGCCTGGCGTTGCAGGCTGGCGTAAAGCGGCCACGATCCGGCGGGATCGTCCGGGCGGCTCATGGTCTAGGGCGGGTTGAAGCGGGCATTGCCGCTCATGCCCGGCAACAGTTCGGGCGCGCGGGTCGCCAGGGTCGCTTCCAGCTCTACGGTCTGGCTCACCGCGTCTACCCGCGCGTTGATAGCGGTGACGCGGGCCTCGTAAGTTTTGCCGGTTTCGTCGATGGCGACGCTGAAGGCCGTGCCGATCTTGAGCCAGCGCAGCCAGACGCCGGGCATGTTGAGGCGCAGTTTGAGCGGGCCGTCGCTGACCGCTTCCAGCAAGGGCTGGTTGGCCGCCACGCCTTGAAAGGGGCGCACCAGCACCTTCGCGGTGCGCCCTGTGAACGGCGCGACGACGCTGCACCAGGCCAGTTGGGCCTTGACCATGCGGACTTGCGCCCGCGTTTTCTCGACCAGGCTGGCGGCCAGGCCGACCTCGACTTCGGTGGCCTGTTGCAAACCCTGCAAGCGCAGTTTCACCTCCAGTTCCTGCTCGGCGCTGGCGCGTTCGGCTTCGCTCATGGCGACGCGGGCCTGCTGCTCGGAACAGTCGAAGCGGATCAGCACCTGGCCCTTGGTGAAGGCCCGGCCCAGCACGGCGTTGACTTCGACGATGCGGCCAGACATCTGGCTGACCAGCGTGGTTTCCAGCGCCGGGGCCAACAAAACGCGAACCGGCGTGGCATCGGCGCTGACCGCGCTTTCTGCCGCCGCGCCCTGACTCAACAGGGCGGCGCTCGCCCAGCAGGCGAGCCGGATCAGTGTCGATAGCGGTTTCATCGGCCTTGTCCCGCGCCTGGTCACGGCTTCGGGCTACTGCGCAGCCACTCGCGGAAAGTCGCCAGATGCGCCACCGTGGCGGCCTCGGCAAAAGCCGCCAAGGCGCTGGCGCTGACATTGGCGGGCAGCGTGCTGCGATAGTCCTGGGCGCCAACTTCAACACTATCGGATCGGCGGAGCAGCGTCCATACCGCGCGAACCTTGCGCGCGCCGTCCGTCGCCGGGGCCAGTTCGAGCGCCAATTGCAGGGTCAGGTCGGTATCGGGCGCGTTATCCAGTTTGAACTGGTTGCGCTCCAGCGCCTGACGCACGGCGGCGTCGAGGCGCTGTCCGGCCTCCGGCGCGTTGTCGCCGCCCGTCGTCACAATGGCGAGCCGCATACCGGGCAGCGCCTGCGCCTCAGGCGCGAGCAGCGCCGGGAAAGTGGTGTTTTCGATCTGCCGCAAATGGCTGGCGACGAGCGTGGCGACTTCGGCGACGCTCAGGCGCTCATAATCGTCGGGCAGCACGTCCAGGCCAATCGAGTTGTAAATGCGGCCAAAGGCAGCCTGGGCATGGGCGTAGGCGAGGTGGCGCTGATAGTCGGAATTGAGCGCGCGCACTTCGGCGCGAACCAGATCGAGATCCGATTCGGCGCGGCTGCTGAGCGCCGCTCTGGAAAAACTCAACAGACGCTGATCGACCACGCTCGATTCGCGCGCCACATCGAGTTCGTTCAAGGACAAGCGATAACGCTCAATCGCCACGCGCACCTGGGTCAGAATCGCCATCGACAAAGCCATCCGGCGGGCATCGTCGAGTTGCGCCTGGGCCTCGCTCGATTTATTGATACTTGGCAGCGCGGCCAGGCGCATCAGGTTGAAGCTGGCGCGCAGGGTCGATTCCAGCCAGTTGCTGTTATACAGATAGCGATTGCTGTCGTACTGGGCGCCAGCGTTCAGGCTCAGATTGGGCAATACGGACAGCATCTGCTTACGCGCCTCGGCGGCGGTAATCCGGCGGCGGTAATCTTCCTCGCGCAGTTCCGGGCGGTTATAGAGGGCCAGTTCTTCCAGCTCGATGACATTGGCGGGCACGCCCATCAAGACCGGCTCGGCCTCCTCCCGCAGCGTGAAATCAGTGCCCGGCGTGACGTTCATCAGCGCGGCCAGCTCGCGCTTGGCATATTCCAGTTCCTGCCGCCGCGCGGCCAGAAGGCCGATGGCGTCGAGCAACTGGCGCTGATAATTGAGCGCCTCGCGGGGCGGCAGCAAGCCCATGCGCTCGGCCTCCCGCGAGCGATCCAGCGCCGTTCGCGCGCGCCCCATCAGCGTTTCGGTCTGGGGCATCAAACGCTGCGCGCCGACGGCCCGCCAATAAGCGGAACGCACATCCTCGACGATGGTCTGCATCACCCGCTTGCGCCGCTCCTCGCTAATCAGGAACTGGTCGGCCTGCTGCCGCGCGCGGTAATAGCCGACGCCAAAATCGAGCACGCTCCAGGAAAACTCAATACCCGCCATGCGGCGGCGGCGCTCCTGTGAACTGGTCGGATTGCCGCCCCACAGATCCTGGCCGGTGACCACATCGTAACTGGTGGAACCCGCATCATTATTGCGCCGGGCGTAACCCGCCGAGGCCAGCACGCTGGGCAGCGTGTCATAGCGGCTGACTTCGGCCAAGCTGAGGCTGACCGCCGATTCCATCATTTTGAGGCGGTAATCGAGGTTGTATTTGAGGGCGCGAGCCAGAGCCTCATCGAAACCGATAGGCGCGACAATCGCCTCCTGATCGCTGTAGATGCGAAGCTGGTCATCCCGCACCCGCTGACTCACCTCCTCTCTGGTCACCTGTTCGGGAATGACGGAACAGCCAGCGAGCGCAGCGGCCAGGACAAGGGCGATGAAAGAACGGTTAAATTTCATTATGCATAACTGCGGGTTAAATGACGGCGGGTTGACTGAATGGGGCGGGCCGTGGACGTTCCGCAAGCTGCCGGGCCAACGCCACGGCTTGCGCTGTTGTGCTGCGGTGGCTCGCCAGACGCTGCAACTGGGTGGCGATGTCGGCCCGACCCGTGATGATTCTAGCAGCCGAGACGGCGGCATCCCGCGCCGAGGAGGTTTCCTCGCGCTCATCCCACACCGGAGCGTCCGCCGCCGCCTCTCCGTCAGCGGCCTCTGGATCAGTTGGCGGCGCAGCGTCGCCCGCGCCGGGCGCGCCCTGCTCCAGCAACAAATCGTCATCGGCTTCCAGGGACAGAAAACGCGGGTGCTTGCCGTTGGCGGCGCGCAGGGTCTCGATCCGCTCAGCCCAGCGTCGCGCATTCTCGGCATTGCGATAGCTGCGCCAGGCCTCTTCGACAGCAGGCAACACGTGCAGGGACGAGTCGGTCATCAAGGCCGCGCCAGTCGGTGAAACATCGGCATCATCCGTGAGCCAGCCGATGCCGCTGGTTTTCTCCTGGACTTCTTGCACCGCGACAAGGACATGCAGGCTGATACCGATCGTGTCGGGCGCCAGGGCGCTGTCGCCGCTCCTGACCAGCGGCAGTGATTGCGGCGCTTGCGATGCGCTTGGCGGCGGCATAGTCGACGGCGGCGCGGCACTGTTCGCGGTCGTGATGTTGACGGTGTAGGTGTTGCTGGTTTTGCTGTCACTGACGGTGTAGGTGAAGCTGTCCGCACCACTGTAGCCGGTCGTGGGCGTGTAGGTGTAGTCGCCGTTGGCGTCGACGGTCACCGTACCGTGCGCCGGGTCGCTGCCTTTGGCGTAGGTTGCGGTGTGGCCGCTGTCCACATCGCTGGCGCTCGGCAGCGTACCCGATGTCGCGGTATTGAACGCCGTGCTGATACTGGTATCCGCGGCAACGGGGGCGTCGTTGACGCCATTCAAGGTGATGGTGATGTCGTGTTCGGCGCCATCGGCGCTCTGGATGGTGAAAACATCCGTGTCCTGGGCCGTTTGGCTCAGGGGCTGGAGTTTGCCGTTGTCGGCAACGTAGCTCCAGTTGCCCGCCGCGTCGATGCTGAAGACGCCGTACTTGCCTCCGACATCGGTCTGGGCAACGATGGTTGCGGGGCTATCCGGGTCGGTGACGGCGATCTGGCCTGCTACGCTGTAACTGCCACTATCCTCCGTCACGCTGTCGGCGCTCTTGCCGCTGAAAGTAGCCGGGACGTTGTTCGAGATGGTGATGCTGACGGTGTAGGTGTTGGTGGCGACGCCATCGCTCACCGAGTAGGTAAAGCTGTCCGTTCCCGTGTAGCCAGTGGTTGGCGTGTAAACGTAGCTGCCGTCGGCGTTGACGGTCACCGTGCCGTGACCGGGGTCGCTGGCCTTGGCGTAGGTGACGCTGTGGCCGGTGTCCACTTCACCGCTGTGCGCGGGCAGATTGCCGCTGTAGGCGGTGTTGAAAGCGGTGGTGATGCTGTCATTGGCGGCAGTGGGCGCGTCGTTCACGCCGTCGACGGTGATGACGATGTTGTGCTGCGTGCCGTCGGCGCTCTTGACGGTGAAAGTCTCGGTCTTGTCGCCCACCCCGCTCAGGGCTTGCAGTTTGGCGTTGTCGGCGGTGTAAGTCCAGTTGCCCACGGTGTCGATGCTGAACTTGCCATAAACGCCCGCAACATCCGTTTGTGCGATGACACTCGCCTCGCCCGGATCAGGATCGGTCACCGTGACTTTGCCCGATGCCGTCAGTGTGTCGTCCTCGGTCACGCTGCCCGCATTCGTGCCGCTGAAAGTAGCCCCGGTGCTGCTACCGATGGTGATGCTGACGGTGTAGGTGTTGGTGGCGACGCCATCGTTCACCGAGTAGGTAAAGCTGTCTGTTCCCGTGTAGCCAGTGGTCGGCGTGTAGACGTAGCTGCCGTCGGCGTTGACGGTCACCGTGCCGTGTCCGGGGTCGCTGGCCTTGGCGTAGGTGACGCTGTGGCCGGTGTCCACTTCACCGCTGTGCGCGGGCAGATTGCCGCTGTAGGCGGTGTTGAAAGCGGTGGTGATACTGTCGTTGGCGGCAGTGGGCGCGTCGTTCACGCCGTTGATGGTGATGACGATGTTGTGCTGCGTGCCGTCGGCGCTGACGATGGTGAAGGTTTCCGTGGCTTGCGCAGCAGTGCTCAGGCTCTGCAACTTGGCGTTGTCGGCGGTGTAGCTCCAGTTGCCCGCCGCGTCGATGCTGAAACTGCCGTAGACGCCCGCGACGCCGCTTTGCGTGATAACGCTGTCTTCGCCCGGATCGGAGTCGCTCACCGTGACCTGACCCGATGCCGTCAGCGTGCCGTCTTCGGTCACGCCGCCGGTGTTCGTGCCGCCAAAGCTGGCGGCGGTGCCCGCGCCAATGTTGATGGTGACGGTATGGGTGCTGCTGCCGCCCTCGTCGTCGCTGACGGTGTAGGCAAAGCTGTCCTGACCAGTAAAGCCGTTGGTCGGGGTGTAGGTATAGCTGCCGTCGGTGTCAATTGTCACCGTGCCGTATCCGGGATCGGTGGCCTTGGCGTAGGTCACGGTGTCGCCGCTGTCGATGTCGGTGTAAGCGGGCAGGTTCCCGTTGTAGGCGGTGTTGAAGGCGGTGCTGATAGTCTGATCGGCAGCAAGCGGCGCGTCGTTGACGCCAGTCAGCGTGATGGTGATGTTGTACGTCTGTCCATCGACGCTCTGGATACTGAACACATCCGTCGCCGTAACACCCGCGCCCAGACTTTGCAGGGCGTTGTTGTCAGCGGTGTAAGTCCAGATGCCGCCCGCGTTGATACTGAACGCGCCGTAGGCCCCGGATTCGGACTTGACGACCACGCCCGCCTCGCCCGGATCGGGATCAGTGACTGTCACCGCGCCCGATGCCGTGTAACTGCCGCTGTCCTCAGTCACGCCGCCGCTATCGACGCCGCCGAATTCCGCTGGGGTGTTGCCGCCAATGGTGATGTTCACCGTGTAGGCGTTCGATCCGCCGTTACCGTCCGATACGGTGTAGGTAAAGCTGTCCGCCCCGCTGTAACCCGTGGTCGGCGTGTAGGTGTAGCTGCCGTCGCTGTTGACCGTCACGGAGCCATGCGCCGGATCGCTCGCCTTGGCGTAGGTCAGGTTCGGGTCGCCATCGACATCGATGATGGCGGGCAGCGTACCGCTTTTCGGCGTATTGAACGCCGTGCTGGTCGTGACATCCGCCGCCGTCGGCGCGTCATTGACCGCCGTCACGGTAATGGTCAGCGTCGAGGTATCGGTCGCCGTCCCGTCGCTGACGGTGTAGGTGACGGTCGGAACCGCGCCGTTGTAATTGGCGGCGGGCGTGAAGGTGTATGCGCCATCGGCTTCGATGGTCAGCGAACCTACCCCGGCGATGGCGGCGGTTTGACCAGCGGCGTATGGCGTCGCATCGCCCGCCACTGTAAAGCCGGTAACCGTCAGCGTGTCGCCATCCACATCGCTGGCGTTGGCCAGCACATTGCCGCTGACCGGCGTGTCCTCAGCGGTGCTGACGCTTTCGTCGCCGTCCGTTGGCGCGGTATTCGCCGCTGGCGCGCTGTTGTCCGTCACCGTAATCACCAGCGTCGCCGTCGAGCGGGAGCCGTCGGCGTCTTCGATGGTGTAGACGAAGGTATCGGTCACTTGTTGCGCGCCGATGCTGGCGTTGGCGACATAGCTGTACGAGCCGTCGGCTTCCAGCGTCAGCGTGCCGTAATTGCCGACGATGGCCGCGCCAACGCCGGTGCTGACTGGCGTGGCGGTATCGCCCGCCGCCGCGCGCGCGCCGATCACTCCGCCGCCCGTGGCCGGACCGTCGGCGCCCAGGGTGTCGGGCGCGCCGCCGGTGAGCGCGTTACCCGTTACCGTCTCGCCCATGTCTGCCGCCGCCGTGTCATTCACGGCGCTGGGCGCGTCATCGCTGATGTTGACCTTGACGGTGTTCTCGATGCTGTTGCCGTAGAGATCGAGCGTCAGATAGTGGAATTCGGCCTGCGCGCCATTGGCCTGGGAGGCAACCGTCAGCGTCACGCTGAACGCGCCGCTGGGGGCCACTTCCCACACGCCGACGATAGCGCCCAGCGCATCCTTGAGGTCGCCGCCTTGCGGCGTCGCGCCGCTGCCGGTGAGAAGCCCCAGTTCCTCTCGCGTCGGGATGACCTGCCCGGCCGGGACGGTCAGCGTATCGGCGTAGCTTTCGGCGCTGGAGCCGGGGGTCGAGCCGCTGGCCAGCGCCGCCTCGTTCAGACTGATTTCGCTGATGCTGGGGATGACGATGGCGATGCCATCGCTATCCCAGAGGGGTGCGCCGTCAGCGCTGGCGAGGGTGAGGAAGTCCACCCCCATAAAGTTTGCCTCCGGCGTGTAGCGCAAGAGAGCCAAGGCGGCGTTGAGGTCGCTCTCCGTGCCGCCGGTGATTTCGATCCTGAGACGCAGACCGCCATCGAGCGCTGTCACCGTCACGCCGCCGGGCGCGTTGCCGGTGAGCGAGAGCAGGCCGTGCTCGACTTCCAGCGTGATGGCCGCGAGGTTGCCGTCGGCGTCGTTCACCGTCAGCGTTTTGTCGCCGGTGAAGTCGATGGCGGTATTGATGGCGGTGGTCACCGTCGTCGTCCCGTTGTCGCTGAAGGACTGACCATCCATCTTGTTGACCGGCGCTTCGTTGGCCCCGGTGATGTCGATGGTGAGCGTCGCCGTCGCCGTCGCGCCGTGGGCGTCGATGATTTCGTAGGTAAAGGTTTCCGTCGCCGTCTGCCCCGCGCCAAGCTGGCGCGTCGCCGTGGCGTTGGTGTCGAGAACATAGACGTAACTACCGTCGGCCTGAAGGGTGAGCGCGCCGTAAACGCCGACGATCTCGGCCTGGCCGACCACCGCCGTGTCGGCGCTGGAGAGACCGGCGCGGGCGACCTGGAGGGTGGCGGTTTCGCCGGTATCGACATCGGCGTCGTTGACCAGCACCGAGCCGCTTGCCGTGTGCAGCCCGGCCTTCTTGGCGACGGCGGCGTCGTTGCCCGCCGTCGGCGCGTCGTTGGTGCCTTGAATGGTGATGGTGAGCCGGGCAAACGAGGCGCCGGTGTTCGCTGTGTTCTTGACCTGATAGACAAAGGTTTCCGTCAGGCTGCTGCCCACGGGCAAGGCGTTGACCGTGGCGTCGGCGTTGTTGACGACATAGGTGTAAGAGCCGTTGCTGTTCAGTGTCAGTGTGCCATACGCGCCGACCAACGCGCCGTTGGCATTGGTTGTGGCGTTGCTGCCCGCAAGGCCGAAAGAGACGACCGTGGCGGTTGCGCTCAGGTCGGTCGTGCCGCCGGCGCCGTTGCCGGTGAGCACATTGTCGCTGGCGTTGCTGCCGGTTTCCACCGTATTGCCGCCCGGCTGCACGCCGGACTCCTTGGCTGTTCCCGCATGGTCTTTGAGAATGGGGTCATTCGCGCTGGAACCGTAGACGGTGATGGTCAGCGCGCTGTTGCTGGATTTGCCGCTTACCTGATCGACCATCGTGTAATTGAACACCTCGACCGCCGTTTGCCCGGAGGTCAGCACAGGGTCGGTGCCGCCAGCGGTATTGGCGGTGTAGGTGTAGCCGCCATCGCTGTCGAGGGTGAGCGTGCCGTAAGCGCCTTGCAGCGTGTTGCCGCCAGCGGGCGGGGCGGAGAAGGTGATGTGTTGCCCGGCGGCGTCCGATGTCATCACCGTGCTGAGTTTGATGCTGGTGACATTGCCGTTGGCATCGCGGATGACATCGGTAATGGTGGTGCCCGCAGGAACATTGGCGCCGGAAACCGTCATGCCCTTGGCGAGAGTACCGGTGATGCCGGTGAGATCGGACAGCGTGGTCGGGCTGGGGAGAGTGACGGTTGCAGTGGTGCTGGTGTTACCGTTGCCAGTGATCTCGTCAGTAATCGCTTTATTGGCTGCGACGGGAACGACGTAAAGCGGCTGACTCAAGTCGATGGCGTGCAGTACGCCATTTGCGTCCTTGTAATAGGCAGGAATACCAGAAAGCGCAGGGGATGCGCCACCTGCACTAAGGGTGATGGCCGTCGTGCCGTCCGCAGCGTACATTCTGTAAATGGCGGAGACCGAGCCCAAAGTCGCCGCGTAATAGACGGAATCGCCCGCCTTGGTACTGTTGTTGCCAAACGCGATACCAATAACCGGCGGATTCGTGTCAATCGTCACCGTCCCCGCATCCACCGCCCCCGTCACCAGCAAGCTGTCGGTATCGACGTACATGTCGGCGCGGCTGCTGTCCACGTCCGTGTCGTTGGTCAGCACGTTGCCCGTGGCGTTGAAGCCGGGGTCGTT
>JAITMS010000002.1 GCA_031277255.1 Azonexus sp. | reverse complement strand
TTGTCGACCGGCGACGAACTCCGCGCCCCCGGCCATCCCCTGACGCCGGGCGCGATTTATGACAGCAACAGCCATATCCTGTGGAGCCTGCTGACCCGGCTCGGCTGCGAGGTGATCGACTTGGGCATCGTCGGCGACGACCCGGCCCGGCTCGAAAAAACCTTCCGCGCCGCCGCCGAAGACGCCGACGCCATCATCAGCAGCGGCGGCGTCTCGGTCGGCGAAGCCGATTTCACCCGCTCTCTGCTGGCCGAACTGGGCGAGGTCGCCTTCTGGAAAATCGCCATGCGGCCAGGGCGGCCGATGGCCTTCGGGCGCATCGGCCAAGGCCAGCGCAGCGCCTGGCTGTTCGGCCTGCCCGGCAACCCGGTGGCGGTGATGGTCACCTTCTGCCAACTGGTGCGCCCGGCGCTCCTGAAGCTCATGGGCGTCGCGCCGATCAGCGAGCCGCCCGGCTTCGCCGTGCCTTCTGCCGCGCCGCTGAAAAAATCGCGGGGCCGCACCGAATTCCAGCGCGGCATCCTCTACCGCGACGGCGAGATCTGGCGTGTCCGCCCCACCGGCCAGCAAGGCTCCGGCATCTTGAGTTCAATGACCGCCGCCGACTGCTTCATCATCCTCGAAGCCGAACGCGGCGACGTCGCGGCGGGCGAAACGGTCAAGGTGCAACTGCTGCGCGGTTTGCTGTAAGGGCCGTGCGCATGAAGTTTGACGGAAATTTCTCTTCCCAAGCCCCCTCCCCCGGCCCCTCTCACCCACAAAGGTGGGCGAGGGGAGACGTTGTCAACGGCTACAAGGCGTAACGAAATTCAATGCGGCTCGCATTCATGCGATTGCCCTGCTCGCGGAATCAGTGGGCGGGCGTCGGTCAAGGAAGTGCTACCATCAACAGGGCGCTTACTCTGTTTCCCTCAAGAATATAAGATAAGCCATGCCCGCCCTGTCGCTGCACAAACCCGCCACTTACCAAGACCTGTTCGGCCTGCCGCCAAACCTGGTGGGTGAAATTGTGCGCGGCATCTTGCACACCCACCCCAGGCCAGCGCCAAAGCACGCGCGATCAAGCTCGGCGCTGGGTGGAAAACTCCATCCCAGTTTCGATGACAACAGCAGCGGCCCCGGCGGCTGGTGGATACTCGATGAGCCGGAACTCCACCTCGATAACGACATTCTCGTCCCCAACCTGGCGGGCTGGCGGCGCGAACAAATGCCAAGGCTGCCTGAGGCCGCATGGTTTGAACTCGCCCCCGATTGGGTGTGCGCAGTCCTCTCCCCCGGCACGATGCGCTTTGACCGCATTGAGAAAATGCCGATTTACGCCGCCAGCGGCGTTAAACACATCTGGCTCATCGACCCGGAATTACGCATCCTCGAAGCCTTTGCAAACCACGATAGCCGCTGGACGCTCATCGCCACGCACGCCGACCAGGAACAAATCCGCGTCCCGCCATTTGCTGCCGTAGCGATTGATCTGGGCGGTTTGTGGGCCTGATTGCGCCAGAACAGAACCGGCGGCAATGCGGGCTGGGGCGGGAGGGTGAAAGTCATTGAAGTTGATTCTGATTGGTTCTTTGGGGCGACTCTGACCTTTTTTTGGTTTCGGTTCAAGTGCTTACGGTTCCCCTCGCCCGCTTGCGGGAGAGGGTGGCCGAAGGCCGGGAGAGGGCCAGCGGCGTATCCATTGCCGCCACTGTCATCGGGATGCCGCCCCTCTCCCCCAGCTCCTCTCCCGCAAGCGGGCGAGGGGAGCAAAACGCATGGGCACGGAAACGGATGTCTACACTTGAACCGAAACCGCTCTAATCAAAACACCCCCCAATCCGGCCACTGGTTTTCAGTTCCCGCTCCCAGTCCAGGAGTTCGCCAGCCAGGCGGTCGATGGTGGTCTTGAGGGCCGCTATGCCGCCCTTGGCGTCGGCGGTGGCGGCGGGGCTGCCGATGGACAAGGGTCGGTCGGCCAGCGGCTGACGGTTGGCGTCCAGCCATAGGGCTTTGCCCTGAAGGACGCCCATGCTGTCCTTGGGGCTGGCGAAAACCTGGCTGAATTCAGAGAGTTCGAGGCGCAATACGCATTTGGCGCGGCCCCATCCGGCGGTGCTCAGGTCGAGTTCCTGCGTCAGACGCTGCTCGATCATTTGCGTTGGCGGCCCGGCCCAGCGCGAGCGGGTGTATTCGCGTAATTGCGAGGCGTCGGCGTAGCTCAGGCGGTATTTGATGCCGCGGTTGTCGAGCCATTCCGGGGTCTTGATTTCGAGAGCGACCTTGCCGGTGCGGGCGGCGGTTTCCTTGAGCGGCTCTGGCGGCGTGCCGAAATCGTGCTGCTTCATGCCCGGCTGGCTGTCGCCCTGGCCGAGGACGACGCAGCCGCCGAGGAGGGCCGCCGTCAGGATGAGTATGGTGATACGCATGGTCAATGCTCCTCCCCTTCGCTAAAGCCGGGTTCGCCGGGGCCGGGCGGCGTGGCGGGCGCTCCTGAAATGAGGCTCTGCGGCGAATCGGCAAGCAGGTCGAGAACCCGGTTGAGTTGCCGGGCGGTGGTTGAAAAATCGTCGGCCATCGCGTTGAGACGCGGCATCAGCGCCGCCGCGCCGCCGCTGGCGGGGTCGCCGATGGCGGCGTCGAGTTTGTCGGCGGCCCGTTGTACGGCGATGGCGGCGTGCCGGGTATCGGCGAGGAGCGGCCCGGCCTCGGCCAGGGCGGCGGAGAGGTTGTGGGTGTTCTTCTCGTCGAGCACTTTCTGCATTTGCCGCAAGGTCAGGTTGAGATTTTCCAGCGCCGGTTTCATGTCCGCCGAGACGGCGGCCAGATTGCTCAGGGTGGCCGTCAGATGGGCGCGGTTTTCGGCATTGAAGGCGGCGTCGAGATCGGTCATCAACTGGCGCGCCTGATCGAGCGCCGCCTGGCCGCTGTCGCCCAGTTCGTCGAGGAGCGACGGAATCAGGGCGATGTGCGGCGGCTTTTCGTTGTCCGGCAACAGCGGCTGATTGGTGCTGCCGGATTCCATCAGCGAAATGTAGGCGAGGCCGGTGACGCCCTGATAGTTGAGTTTGGCGACGGTGCCCTGGGTCAGCCGGATCTGGCGGTCGATGGCAATGGCAATCAGGATGTTGTTCGAGCCGCCGCTGTCGATGCGGATGTTGCTGACCCGGCCAACGCTGATGCCGCGATAACGCACCGCCGCCTGTTCATTCAGGCCGTTCACATTCTGGTCGGTGACGACGATGTAGGTGTCCACTTCTTCCTTGTCGCCGCCCAGCCAGCCAACGGCGAAAAGGGCGGCGGCCAGCAGGAGGAGGGCGAAAATCCCGGCGACGAGGGCGTGCGATTGATTCTCCATGACTTGGCATTAAATCAGTTTTGGCCGGTTGTTGCCAAAAAAACCCTGGATGAAAGGATGTTGCACCGCCATCACCTCGGCTTTTGGGCCGCAGGCGATCAGGCGCTGGTCGGCGAGAACGGCGATGTGGCTGGCAAGACTCGCCAGGGTTTCGAGATCGTGCGTGACCATGACCACGGTCAGATTCAGGGCGCGCTGCAAGCTGGCGAGCAGATCGACAAACTTTTTGCTGCGCTCCGGGTCAAGACCGGCGGTCGGCTCGTCGAGCAGCAGGAGTTCCGGTTCCAGCGCCAGGGCGCGGGCCAGGGCGACGCGCTTGACCATGCCACCGGACAACTCGGCTGGCATCAGATGGCCGTCCCGCGGCGTCAGTTCGACCATATCGAGCTTGAGATGGACGAGACGGCAAATCCAGTCGGCGTCGAGACAGCGTAGTTCGCGCAGGGGAAAGGCGATGTTGTCGAAGACCGACAGCGCCGAATACAGCGCCCCTTGCTGGAACAGGACGCCGAGACGGCGGCGCACGGCGCGCTGGCGCTGGCTGTCCGGGTCGGCGAGATCGACCCCGAAAAGGCGCACGCTGCCCGCCGTTGGCCGCAGGAGGCCGAGTATTTCGCGCAGCAGGGTGCTCTTGCCGCTGCCCGAACCGCCGAGCAGGGCGAGAATCTGGCCGCTGTCGACGGTGAGGTTGATGTCGCGGTGGATGACCTGAGAGCCAAAGCGGGTGCCAATGCCGCAAAGTTCGATGACCGGCGGCGTCATAGCGTCGGCACGCCGATGTGGCGGGTGAAGATGGCGAACAGCGCGTCGGCCAGAATGACCGAGGTGATGGCCGTGACCACGGCGCGCGTCGTGTTGGCGGAGAGGCTTTCGGTGTCGGGCCGCACGCGCAAACCGAAATGACAGGCGACCAGAGCGATGACAAAACCGAAAACGACGCCCTTGCCAAGTCCGATATAGAGATTCGCCACCGGCACCGTGCGCGGCAGGCTGTCGATGAAATAGCCGAGCGACAGATCAAGCTGCGCCATCGCCGCCAACATGCCGCCCGCCAGCGCCACCGCCGAAGTCCACAGCACGACCAGCGGCATCGCCAGGGTCAGGCCGATGATTTTCGGCAAGACCACGCGCTGGCTGCGCGCAACGCCCATCGCGGAGAGGGCGTCGATTTCTTCGGTGACGCGCATCACCCCGATCTGCGCCGTCATCGCCGAGCCGGAGCGGCCAGCGACCAGCACCGCGACCAGCACCGGCCCCAGTTCGCGGATGATCGAAATGCCGAGGATATTGACGATGAAAATATCCGCGCCAAAGCTCTGTAATTGCAGCGCCGACAGGTAACTGATGGTGACGCCGATGAGAAAACCGACCAGCGCCGCCACCGGCAGCGCCTGAGCGCCGGATTTGTAGATGTTGGCCGACAGTTCACGCCACGGAAACTCGCCCGGATGACGCGCCAGATAAGCGAGATCCAGCCACAGACGGCCAAACAGGATGAGCAGGCCGCTGGCGTTATCAAGAAAACGCAGCGCCAGCCCGCCAAGCGCCGTCAGCGGATTGAAAGGCGACGAGGGCGGCGGCGTTGCCGCGGGCAACTCGGCAAGCCGCGCCAGCACCTGACGGTGCAGCGGCTGAATCAATAGTTCCGTCGGCCAGGCGTTCCGCCAGACGCGCCACAACAGCGCCGCCGCCGCGCTATCGAGGCGCTCCAGTTGCGACAAATCCCAGGGCAACGCCGCTTTTCCGGCCTGTTCCAGTTGCCGCCGCAAAGCGTCGAGTCGCGGCAGCATCGCCGCCAACGTCCAGTCGCCGGACAGCGCCACCCGCCCCTCGGTCATCTGTAATTGCGGTGTCACGCCGCCTGCCTCATGCGTCTGATCCGTTTTAGAACTTGTCCGTAAATAAGAAAATCATTGCAAAACTGAGCAACCCATATCCCCAAATACCGTTCGCCCTGAGCTTGTCGAAGGGCGGGACATCACCGCCAGCGCGTCCGTTCATC
>JAITMS010000183.1 GCA_031277255.1 Azonexus sp. | reverse complement strand
GATCCCTGATCCCCGTCACTTCAGCCTGCCGCGCACGACCTTGACCCGTTCCGGGTTTTTGGCGGTCATCGCGCCGCCGCCGCCGGTCAGGTTGCCGCAGGCGCAGGCGGCTTTGATGTGGGGGACGGAATTGACGATCACCGTGCAATCGAGGCATTCGTAATACAGATCGCCGCCCTTGGGCAGCGCCGCCGGGTCGGGTTGCGGTTCCAGCGGGTAAAAGCTGTAGATTTTGCGCAGGTCGATGTTGAGCATGGCGGTCTGTCTTTTTGGCAATGACCCTCAGGCGGCTTCGAGCAGGGCGCTGGCCCGGTAATGCCGGTTGGCGTCGTCGCCGCGCTCAAGCTGGTCGAACAACTGGGCCAGTTCCAGATGGGCGGGCTGCGTCGGGGCGACCGCCAGCGAGGCTTCAAGATAGCTCTGCGCCTTGCCCCACAGACGCTGGCGGCGGCACATCCGGCCCAGGGCGAGGAGCAGCCGGGCGTCGTGCGGGTAGCGTTTGAGCCAGGCTTCGGCGCGGCCAATGCGTTGCAGCGGGTCGCCGTTGGCGAGGCGGCCATAGAGGATGAGCAGGTCGCCCAGCCATTCGTCGTGAGGGGTGGCGTCGAAACCGCTTTCGATCCATTTCTGCGCTTCGCCTTCCGCCTGGTTGGCGAGCAGCGCCTGCGCCGCCGCCAGGACGACGCGCTGGTCACGCTCGTCCGTCGGCAGCGCCCGCAGATAAACGCTCAATTCGGCGGTGTCGTCGGCGAGTTGGGCGATATTGCCGAGATGCGCCTGAATTCGGGCCTCGCGCACGACTTCCGGCGGCAGCGCGTCGCGCTTGGCGAGCTGGCGGGTCAGCCGCAGAACGCCGTCCCAGTCGCCGATACCCTGCCGCGCCCGAAATTCCAGACGCAAGGCGGCGATGTGCCGCCCCTGTTTTTCCTGAAGTTTATCCAGCGCCTGAAGCGCCTCGCTGAAATGCCGCTCCTCATTCATCATTTCGGCTTCCAGCATGAGCGTCGCCGCTTCGGTGCGCGGATCGCTGGCCTTGGCCTTGTCCATCCATTCCTGCTGCTTTTCCGGCTCGCGCATCCGCTGGGCGGCGCGGGCGGCGATGAGGGCCGAAAGGCCGCAGGCGGCTTCGGCATCGTGCGCCTCGCGGGCCTTTTTCAGCGCCTGGCCGAAGCGGCCTTCAAAGAGCAGGCGGACGGCATCCTCGAACAGTTGCACGGCTTTTTCGCGGTGACGCCGGGCGCGGAAACGGCGCGCCCGTTCCGGCAGGCTGAAGGTGAACGACAAGGCGCGCAAAACGCCGTAAAAAAGCAGGAAAAGCAGCGCCAGGACGATGAAAAAGGTGTTGAGCGTGATTTCGTGGCGCACCTGGGGCAATACGAAAAGGACGTAGCCGTCATTCATCCGCGCGCCGATGGCGACCGCCGCCGCCGCCGCGAACAGGGTGATGAGCCAGAACAGTCCTCTCACCGCGCTTCCTTCTCGCCGCGCAGTTTAGAGAGCGCCGTCAGGCTGTCGCTGAGATTGGGCGTCTCTCCGCTGGCGGCGGGGAGGTTCAGTTGCCGCAATTGGCCCTGAATCTCCTGCACTGCCGGGGCATTGGCGGCAAAAAAGCGTTGCAGCCAGTCGTCCGCCGCTTTCAGATCATTACGCAAGGTTTCCTGATCGCGGGCGTGGAGCGCCAGGCGGGCGTCGAGGAGCCGCAGCTTGAGATTTTCGCGGAGAAAGAACATCTGCTCCGGCACGAGCAGGGGCGGCTCCTCACGATCCATGCGCTGACTGCGGACGAGGCCGCGCAATTCGCGCCAGACATCGGCGGCGGCCAGCCGCCACCACGCGGTTTCGGCTTCGGCGGCGGCTGGCTCCGCTGGCGTCGGCGGCGCCGCCGGACGGGCCGGTTCGGCCAGCGGCAGTTTATCGACCTGGCCGATGATGTCTTCCAGCAGGTAATTGACGCGGGCGATGTCGAATTGCGGCTGCGCCTGCAAGCGGGCCAGATCCCTGGCGATGGCGGCGCGCAACGGCTGGTAATGCGCTTCATCGAGGCCGGACAGCCGGGCCGCGGCGGTTTCCAGAGCGAGCGTGGCGGCGCTCACGTTGGCCGCCAGTTGCAACTGCTGCGCGCCCAGGGTCAGCGCCAGTTCGATTTCGCGCAGCGCCGTTTCTTCGTTGTTGATCGAAAGGTTGTCGACCGTTGCCCGCAACGCCGCGCCCTGATTTTCAAATTCGCTCTGGCGGGCCTCAAGAGCCGCCAGTTTGCTGTGCAGGCTATCGAGTTCTGCCTTGAGTTGACTGCGTTCTTCCTGATGGGCGGTTTCGGCGAGGCGGTATTCTTTTTGGGTGCCAACGGCAACCCAGGCCACCGCGGCAACGCAGAAAACGACGCCGAGGATCAGCCACAAACTGGCCGGATGCCG
Organism: Azonexus sp.; assembly: GCA_031277255.1. Taxonomy (GTDB): domain Bacteria; phylum Pseudomonadota; class Gammaproteobacteria; order Burkholderiales; family Rhodocyclaceae; genus Azonexus. Next base: position 969 of record JAITMS010000183.1, on the reverse strand, counting down.
CCGTGGCGGCAAGGAGCGCGCCTTGTCGGCAGCGGGCGGCGGCAATTCGGGGGGCGTTTCGGGCGTGGTGTTTTCGGTGCTCATGGCGGCCAATTATAAAGAAGCAGCGCCGCCATGATGCCAGCGTCGGCGCCGCCGCTCAGGATAATTTTGTCCAGACCCAGTTCCCGCGCGGTTTCGGCAATGCGCGCATGGGGTACGAACAGCGGCGTCTTTTGCAGCCATGCCCGGCCCTCGGCGTCGAGCATGTCGAGCAGATAGCGCAGCGCCTCGCTGCTCGATACGGTCAAGGCATCAAGCCGCCCGCCGCGCCAGGCGGCAAGGAGCGTCTGAGCGCCGCCCGCGGGCGGCAGGCGGCGGTAACAGGGGATGAAGTCGACGCTCGCGCCGCGCTCGCGCAAAGCCTCGGCCAGTAACTCACGCCCGCCATCGCCGCGAAAAATCGCCACGCGCCGCCCGGCAACCCGCTCGGCGGCAAGTTCCGGCAAAGCCAGCAAGGCTTCCGAATCGAAACGCTCGCTCGGCGCAAGGCAGTTGGTCACGCCTTGCGCCGCCAGCGCCCGCGCCGTGCCGGGGCCAACCGTCGCCGGACGCAGGCCGGACGGCCACGGGCCATGCGCCAGCAGCGTCGGCAAAGCGTGAGCAACGGCGTTGGGGCTGACGAAAACAGCCCAATCGTAGGCGGCGAGTTTTTTGGCGGCGGCCGCCAAAGACGCTGGATCGGCGGCGGGAGCGATGTCGAGCAGCGGAAACAACAACGGCTGCCCCCCCGCCGCCGCAATCGCCTCAGCCAGCGACGCCGCCTGAGCGGCGGGCCGGGTGACGACGATGGTGCAGCCTGCGAGATTCATTTAGAACTTGTCCGTAAATAAGAAAATCATTGCAAAACTGAGCAACCCATATCCCCAAATACCGTTCGCCCTGAGCTTGTCGAAGGGCGGGACATCACCGCCAGCGCGTCCGTTCATC
>JAITMS010000109.1 GCA_031277255.1 Azonexus sp. | reverse complement strand
GGCATTGCTACAAGATATGCGAAGAACGCTGCTTCATTCTTGGCGGCTGTCCAGATTCGATGCTTGGCTCTTTGGTTGAAAATTTCGTGACGACAGTATCTAGAGCTTATCCGTAAATTACGTTGATATCTGAAGGCACTTTCCGGAAAGCGATGATTGCCGCAGCAAGATGGTTGAGCGCCATATAGCTGCGCTCGAGTTTTTCGTAGCGCATAAGCAAATTTCGGAACCGGTTGAACCCGCTATGACAAACCTCGACAACCCATCGGCGGGCCTTTTTGTTTGGGTCGCGCCGCTTGGCGTCAGCTTCGATTTACGGCCAACCACATTCCCCCCAATCCGGCTGACACGGCACTCTGCCACGGTTTGGGCATGATCTCAACATGGCTGGCAGGCAAAACCGCCTTATTCCGCCACGCAGACGCGGTTGCGGCCTGTGCGTTTGGCGGCATAGAGGGCGCGGTCGGCGCGTTCGAACCATTGTTCGAAGGTTTCGCCGCTGTCGCCTTGGGCGACGCCGCAACTGACGGTGACGGCGATGGGCTGGCCGTCGTGGGCGAATGGATGGGCGGCAATGGTGGCGCGGAATTTTTCGGCGAGCAGGCGAGCGTTTTCGCGGTCGCAGCCTTTGCACAGGGCGATGAATTCCTCGCCGCCCCAGCGGCTCAGAATGTCGGCATGGCGCAGCATGGCTTTGACTGCCTGGGCGACTTCCCGGATCATCCTGTCGCCCGCCAGATGCCCGTAACGGTCATTGATGTCCTTGAAGTGGTCGATGTCGAGCAGCATGATCGACAGCGGCTCCTTGCTCCGTCGCGCGCCGCGCATCACCTGCCGGGCCAGCAGGTCGAAGGTGCGCCGGTTAGGGAGGCCGCTCAGTTTGTCGGTCGCCGCCAGTTCTTCCAGTTGCCTCTGATAGCGGCCAATCGCCATGTTGGTCAGGAGCAGGACCAGCGTCATCACCGCCAGACCGATGAGGAGATTGACGTAGAGGGTCTGGCGGGTGGCCGACAGGGCTTCGTCATCGCTGGCGTCGACGACTAGATGCCAGTTCAGTTCCGGGATCGGCCAGATGTTGAGAAAGTGCGTCCGTCCGTCCCGCTCGTAGCGCAGGGCGTTGTCGTGCGGGCTTTGGCGGCTGGCGAGTTGTGTTTCCAGCCCGGTCAGGTCGCGGATGGTTTTGCCGTCCAGTCCGGCGTCGCTGCCGGAGAGCGTGATTTTGCCCGTGGCGTCGGTGAAGTAGACGATGCGGCGGTAGCGCGTCTCATAGTCGCGGAGGCGCTGGCGCAGCGAATCGACGGTCAGCCCGACGCCGGTGACGCCGAGGAATTGGCCCTGCTCATCGACGACGCGGTAATCGGCGAAAATGGTGATGACGCCGCCGTTGGCGAAGTCGGGATCAAGACTCGTCTCGTAAGGCGCGGCCAGTTCGCGGATGCTGAAATACCAGGCGTCGTGCGGCTCGTCCGGCTTGACCCGCTTCAGAATGCCGTCGGCGTGGTAGTAGACGCGCGATTTTTCGGAGATGAAGAAGCTGGTGGTGACGCCGTAGTGCGCTTTGACTTTCGACAAATAGCGGACGATCTGCCCGGCGCTGTTTTCTTCCTGCGCCATCAGGTCGTGCAGCAGGGGGTCGTTGGCCATCATCGAGGCGATCAGATTGGGCCGCAGCAGTTCTTTTTGCAGATCGAGGTAGATGTTTTTCGAGGTCAGCGGCAATTCATAGGCGGTGATGGATTGGCGGATGGCGTCCCGGTACATGACATAACTGAGGAGCGAGGTGCCGATGAAACCGGCGCTCAACAACAATGCCAGCCAGATGCTGAGTTGGCGCTTGTCGGGCTGCATAAAAATTTCCTGTTGTTACGGGTGGCAGGGCCGGTATTTTCCCCGATCGGCGCATGGCGTCGGATTGGAGAACGCGATGGAGGCCCGGACTTTACACGGGATGTCGGCAAAATAACGCCCCGGTAATTTTTTTGTGCGCTTTTTTCCGTCAGGCCGCTTGCCCGAAGCGCCGCCGCAGCCAGACGATGCCGTCATCGACGTAGGTAAACACCACCGGAATCACCAGGAGGCTGAGGAAGGTCGAGGTGATCAGCCCGCCGATGACGACAATTGCCATCGGCGCGCGAAAGCTCGGATCGACGCCGATGCCGAGGGCGATGGGCAACATGCCGGCGCCCATGGCGATGGTCGTCATGACAATGGGCCGCGCCCGCTTGCGGCAGGCGTCGAGGAGGGCGTGCCAGCGGTCGAGGCCGTGTTCGCGGCGGGCGAGAATGGCGTAGTCGATGAGCAGGATGGCGTTCTTGGTGGCGATGCCCATGAGCATGATGAGGCCGATCATCGACGGCATCGACAGCGACTGCCGGGCGATGAAAAGGGCGAGAAAAGCGCCCGGCACCGACAGCGCCAGTGCCGCGAGGATGGTCAGCGGCTGGACGAAATCCTTGAACAGCAGCACCAGCACGATGTAGATGCAGAGGACGCCGGTCGCCATCGCCAGGGCAAAGCTCGCAAACAGTTCGCTCATGGCTTCGGCGTCGCCGATGGCGGTCTGGATCACGCCGGGCGGCAGGTGGGCGAGGCTAGGCAGGGCCAGCGCCTGCTTTTCGATGTCGCCGAGCGGCTGGCCATTGAGTTCGATCTCGAAATTGACGTTGCGCAGGCGGTCGTAGCGGTCGATTTCCGCCGGGCCGCCAGCAATGGCCAGGGTGGCGACGCTGGCGATCATCACCGGCCCGCGCTTGCCGGGTACGGTCAGGCGTTCGAGCAGGGCCAGATCCTGACGGGCGGCGGGCGGCAGTTTGACGACGATGGGCACCTGACGCTGGGCCAGATTGAGTTTGGGCAGACTCTGGTCGTAGTCGCCCGCGGTGGCGATGCGCAGGGTGTCGGCAATGGCGGCGGAGGTCACGCCGAGATCGGCCATGCGGGCGAAATCAGGCGTCACCACAAGTTCCGGGCGGATCAGGCTGGCGCTGCTGGCGATGTTGCCGAGGCCGGGAATGGCGCGTAGCTCGCGCTCGACCTGGCGGGCGTGGGCGACCAGCGCCGGGCCGTTTTCGCTGGCCAGCACGAGCACGTATTTTTCGTTCGAGCCGCCAAAATTGACCTTGATCTGGACGCCGGGCAGAACCGCCAACTGCTCGCGCAAATCGCGCTCAATCGCCTGTTTGGTGATGCCGCGCCGCTGCTCGCGTGGCGTCAGGTTGAGGGTCAGCGTCGCCTTCCTCACTTCCGCCGCGCCGCGCGGCGTAAACGGGTCGCTGCCGGAAGCGCCGCCGCCGATGGCGGTGTAGACCATCTTCACCTGCCGGTTTTGCGCGACGATGGCGCGCGCCTGCTCGGCGATGGCGAAGGTTTCCTCAAAGGTGCTGCCGGGCGGCAGCGCGAGATAGACCTGGGTTTGCGACAAATCATCGGGCGGCATGAACCCGGCGGGCAAAAACGGCACGAGGGCGAAGGCGCCGCAAAAGAAAGCGGCGGCGGCGAGCAGCGTGGTCTTGCGCCGCCGCAGGCACCACGCCGCCCAGCCGGCGTAGCGGTCAAGCCAGCGCGGCGGCGGCTGATTGCCTGCCGCGGGCTGCAACAGGTAGGCGGCCATCATCGGCGTCAGCAGGCGGGCGACGGCCAGCGAGAAAAAGACGGCAATGGCCGCCGTCCAGCCGAACTGGACGAAAAATTTACCGGCGACGCCGCCCATGAAGGCGGTCGGCAGAAAGACGGCAATCAGCGTGAAGGTGGTGGCGATGACGGCCAGGCCGATTTCGTCGGCGGCTTCCATCGCCGCCTGCCAGGGCGTTTTGCCGAGGCGCAGGTGGCGCATGATGTTTTCGATTTCGACAATGGCGTCGTCGACCAGAATGCCGACCACCAGCGACATCGAGAGCAGCGTCACGACATTGATCGTAAAGCCCATCAGGGACATCACGGCAAAGGCCGGGATGATCGACAGCGGCAGGGCGACGGCGGCAATCAGCGTCGCCCGCAGATCGCGCAGAAAGAGCCAGACGACCAGCACGGCAAGCGCCGCGCCTTCGAGCAGCAGGGCCATCGAGCCGCTGTAATTTTCCCGCACCGGATCGACGAAATTGAAGGCTTCGCTGATGCTGATATCGGGGTGTTCGGCCTTCAGCCGCGCCAGCCGGGCGCGCACGCCATCCGCCACTTCAATTTCGCCAGCGCCCCGGCTGCGGGTGATCTCAAAGCCGACCACCGGCTGACCGTTCAAGAGCGCCGCCGAGCGCCGCTCGCCAACGGTGTCGCTGATCGTCGCCACCTGATCGAGACGGATCTGTCGGCCATCGCTCAAGACGATGTCCATCGCCGCCAGTTCGGCGGCGCTGCCGACGGTACCGATGGTGCGCACCGACTGCTCGCTGCCGCCGATGTCGGCCCGCCCGCCCGCCGCTTCCTGCTGGGTCTGGCGCAATTGTCGGGAAATTTCAGCCGCCGTGGCGTTGAGCGCCAACAGCCGGGCCGGGTCGAGTTCGATGCGAATCTCGCGGCTGACGCCGCCGACGCGGGCCACCGCGCCAACGCCATTGACGCTGAGCATGGCCTTGGTCACGGTGTTGTCGACAAACCACGACAGCGCCTCGTCATCCATCCGCGATGAGGCCACGGTGTAGGTCAGAATCGGCGCGCCGGTGACGTCGATGCGGTTGATGATCGGGTCTTTGAGATCGCCCGGCAGATCGGCGCGAACCCGTGATACTGCGTCGCGCACGTCGTCGACCGCCTCCTGGGTCGGTTTTTCGAGGCGAAACTCGACCGTGATGACGGCAGCGCCGTCCTGCACCTTGGTGTAGATGTGTTTCAAGCCCTGCACCGTCGCCAGCGAATTTTCAATTTTGCGCGCCACCTCCGTTTCCATCTGTCCCGGCGAAGCGCCGGGCAGGAGGGCGGTGACCGTCACCATCGGCAGGTCGACATCCATGAACATCTGGATTTTCATGGTGGCAAAGGCCGTCAGGCCAGCCAGGGTGAGCAGGATAAAGAGCAGAATGGCCGGGGTCGGATTACGGATCGACCAGGCGGAAACGTTGATCCTCACGGCGGCTTGCCCGCCGCCGCCGCATCGGTCACAACCCTGACCACATCGCCATCGGCGAGAAAACCGCCGCCGCTTTCAACCACCTTGTCGGCCGCCGTCAGGCCGCTGAGGATTTCGACCTGATGACCTTGCCGACGGCCCAGTTCAACCTTGACGCGGGCGACGCGATGGTCATCGGCCAAGCGGAAAACGTAGGCAAAACCCTCATCGAGCGTTACCGCCGTCTGCGGCAGCGCCAGCGCCGGTTTTTGTCCCAGTTCGAACTGGCCGCGGGCGAACATCCCGGCGCGCGCAGCCCCGGCGGCGGGCAGGTCGACGTAAATCAGGCCGGTGCGCGTTTCCCGATCAACGCTCGGCGCAACGGCGCGCACCGTGCCGCTGACGCTCGTCCCGTCCGGCAGGGTCAAGCGGGCCAAGGCGCCAACCGGCACCCGCGACAAATCAGCCGCTGGCGCTGCCGCCCGCCATTCGAGACGGCCGCCGCGAATCAGGCGGAACAATTCCTCACCGGGCTGGGGCAACGAGCCGACCGTCGCCTGACGGGCGGAAATGACGCCGTCGTCCGGCGCCCGTACCTCGGTCTTGTCCAGCCGCAGCCGCGCCGCCTGTTGCCGGGCGCGGGCCGCCGCCAGCCGCGCCGCCGCGACATGGGCGGCGCTCTGGTATTGGGCGTCAAGCTGGACGCTGTAAAAACCCTCGGCCCGCAATTTCCGCGAGCGTTCGGCATTGCCTGCGGCTTCGGCTTCGGCAGCGGCCATTTCCGTCACCGCGGCTGCGGCTGCGGCCAGTTCGCTGGCGATGGCGTCGCTGGCGATTCGCGCCAGCACCTCGCCCCGGCGCACCCGGTCGCCAACCTCGACCCGCACTTCGGCAATCCGGTCATTCGCCACTTCCGCCCCGATCACCGCCTCCTGCCAGGCGACGATATTGCCATTGGCGGCCAGCACATCAGGCCACTCGACCGCCTCCGGGGCAATCAATCTCACCGTCAACGCCGCCCTGACCGGCGGCGCTACGGCGGCGTCCTTCGGCTCCGTGCAACCAGCGAGCAACAGGGCGACCAGGAAAAACGGCGCGGCATCGGCCAGACGCCGGAGAAAAAACTTGGGCAACATGCGACAGGCGGAAAACAGGAAAACAGCATCTTACCTTGGCCGTCGCCAAGGTTGGCGGCTCACATGGCGTCATCGGCGATGGTTGGCGGCGGCTTGTATTTCAGGTGCCCGATATAGCGCAGCGGTTTCGTGGCGGCGATCGAGGGCACATCGTTTTCGCGCATGTGCAGCAGATCGGCGGGGCTGATCCAGCGCGGGTCGGCGCGCGTGATCGGCAGCTCGGCGTGGTTATAAGCCGCGATGATGAACTGTGAGCAGAAAAACCGGTCGTTACGGCTGACGCCCAGTTGTATCCTGGCCAGCCCGGTGACGCAGAAAGAGCGGACGGGCGTTGGCACCAGCGGCAGTTCGCACAGGCGGCGGTTGAGCACAAAGGGCGCCGAAAGCACCACGCCGATGACGTTGTAACGTGTCCCGACCTGGGCCAGCGACCACGTGCGCAGCCGCTCGACATGGGCCGACTCAACGCCGGGAACGCGGAAGGCGACGACCATCCGTTCCTCCTCGATCACCTGTTCCAGCGTCCGGGTACGGACGCCGCTGGCCACGGCTTCGACAACCTGGCCGTCGCCGAGATAGAGAATGGCGTGACTGACCGGCGCGAAGGTGCCCACCTGGATGCTGATCGAAGGCAGCGAGTTGGCCGAAGTCAGCAGGATGTCACCGGCTTGCAATGCTTCGGCGGTAATCAGATTGCCGCCGTTGCCGGGCGCGATGGCCGAGTTTTGCACCCGCACGCGCAAGGCATGGTCATCATTGGGCAACTCGACGCGCGAGGCGCATCCGGCCAGCAGCAGAGCGCACAGCACGAGGCCAGCCAGAGGCCAGTCGGCAAGACGGGAAGGTATCGACAGCATGGCAAGCGCCAGACGAAAGAAGAGCGGACATCATACCTTGGCCGTCCACCTCGGTCTGCCGTCGGGAGGCTACTGGCGGGCAGTGAAAATTTTGCCCGGACAAGCATCGCTTTGGCTGCTGCTGCGTATAATTGATGCGCAGCCCTGACCAAGGAGACAAAATGCTCGCGCTCTACGACACCGCAGCGCCCAGGAAGGCGGCCAATCTCAGCATCAATGGCGATCTCCTCAAGCGCGCCAGAGAAATGGGGATCAACCTCTCCGCTACGCTTGAACAGGCGCTCGCCCGGCAGCTCAAGCAACGTCGACAGGCAGAATGGCTGGCCGAAAATCGTGAAGCCATCGCCGCCTACAACGAGGATGTCGACAACAACGGCGTCTTCAGCGACGGTCTGCGGCGCTTCTGATGGGCCAGTTCAGCGTCCATGCCAACAAGAGTCCGGCCAGCAAGCTGTTTCCTTATTTGCTTGATGTGCAGCATGACTTGTTCGATCAACTGGCAACGCGGGTCGTCATTCCGCTGCAAGCGCGCCAGACTGTGAAGGGAAAGCCCCTGACCTTGCTGACGCCCGTTGTGACCATTGCCGGGCAGGAATTCATCCTGCTGACGCCGCAACTGGCTGGCGTGGCGAAGCAGCAGCTTGGCCCCTGGGTGGCGGATCTGTCGGCGCACAGACAGGCCATCATCACGGCGCTGGATTTGCTGGTCACGGGCGTTTGACGCCGCCTGCGGTCTACAATGCCGCTTTCGTCATCTCGCACAGGAAACGCCATGAGCAAAACCATTATCGCCACCGCCGCCGCGCCTGCCGCCATCGGCACCTATTCGCAAGCCGTGCGCGTTGGCGGCGCGGTCTATCTGTCCGGGCAGATCGGCCTCGATCCGGCCACCATGCAGATGGTCGAGGGCATTGACGGGCAGATTGCGCGTGTTTTTGACAATCTCAAGGCCGTGGCGGCGGCGGCGGGCGGGTCGCTGGCCGATGTCGTCAAGCTCAATGTCTTTCTCACCGATTTGAGCCACTTCGCCAAGGTCAATGAGATCATGGCCCGCTATTTCGCCGAACCCTTCCCGGCCCGCGCCGCCGTCGGCGTCAAGGAACTGCCGCGCGGGGCGCTGGTCGAGGCTGACGCGGTGATGCACATCGGCTGATGAAAACCGGCGGAGCGCCGCCGCCCGCCTCGGCGCCGGGAATTCGCGCCGCCGAGGCGTTGGGCAAAAAACTCAAAAAGATCGGCCTCCACAGCGCGGCCGATCTGCTCCTGCATCTGCCCTTGCGTTACGAGGACGAGACGCGCCTGACAACTGTGGCTGACGCCTTGACTGGCGCGCCCGCGCAACTGGAACTGACCGTTCTCAGCAGCGAAATCCAGTTCCGGCCACGGCGGCAACTGCTGGTACGGGCGGCGGACGAGAGCGGCGAAATCAGTTTGCGCTTTTTCAGCTTTTACCCCAGCCAGCAGGCGATGCTGGTCGAAGGGGCGAAAATTCGCGTTTTTGGCGAAGCGCGCGACGGTTTTTCCGGGCCGGAGATGGTGCATCCGCGCTGGCGCAAGATAGCCGCCGACGCGCCGCTGCCAAGGGCGCTGACGCCGGTCTATCCAACGACGGCGGGCGTCAGCCAGAGCAGCCTGCAAAAACTGATCGGCACGGCTTTGCAAGAGGCCGAACTGCCCGACACCCTGCCCGACGCCTGGCGTCAGCGCCTGAAACTGCCCGGTTTTGCCCGCAGCCTGCGCTTTCTCCACGCGCCGCCGCCGGAAGCCGATGGCGACGCCCTAGAAGCGCGTCGCCATCCGGCCTGGCGGCGCATCAAGTTTGACGAAATTCTGGCCCAGCAACTGTCGCTCCGCCGCGCCTGGCTGGCCCGCCGCCAGCAGGGCGCGCCGCCGCTGGCGGCGAGCGGCGATCTGGCCGCCCGCCTCGTCGCCAGCCTGCCGTTCGGCCTGACCGGCGCGCAGGCGCGGGCCATTGCCGAAATCAGCGGCGATCTGGCCCAGCCCTACCCGATGCAGCGCCTCTTGCAAGGCGATGTCGGCGCCGGCAAAACCATCGTCGCCGCGCTGGCCGCCTGTCAGGCCATCGACGCGGGCTGGCAGGCGGCTTTCATGGCGCCGACGGAAATTCTTGCCGAACAGCATTACCTCAAGCTCAGCGCCTGGCTGGAACCGCTTGGCGTGCGCGTCGCCTGGCTTACCGGCGGACTGAAAAGCAAAAAGAAGCGTGAGCAACGGGCGGCGGTCGCCGCCGATGCCCAACTCATCGTCGGCACCCATGCGCTGATTCAGGAAGGCGTCGATTTCGCCCGCCTGGGTCTGATCATCGTCGATGAGCAGCATCGTTTCGGCGTCGCCCAGCGCCTCGCCTTGCGGCAGAAAGGCGACAACCCGCACCAGTTGATGATGTCGGCGACGCCCATCCCGCGCACCCTGGCCATGAGCTATTACGCCGACCTCGACGTGACCGTGCTCGACGAACTGCCGCCCGGACGCACGCCGATCAAAACCCGGCTGGTCGCCGAGCGCCGCCGCGCCGACGTGGTCGGCTTCGTCAAAAGACAGATCGACGAAGGCCGTCAGGCTTACTGGGTCTGCCCGTTGATCGAAGAATCGGAGGCGCTGCAACTGCAAACCGCCGAAGAAACTTTCGCCCGGCTGGCCGCCGACCTGCCCGGTCTACGCATCGGCCTTGCCCACGGGCGGCTCAAAAGCGCGGACAAACAGGCGGTGATGGCCGCTTTCGCCGCCGCTGAACTTGACCTCCTGGTGGCGACGACGGTGATCGAAGTCGGCGTCGACGTGCCCAACGCCAGCCTGATGGTCATCGAGCACGCCGAACGCTTCGGCCTTGCGCAACTGCACCAGTTGCGCGGCCGCGTCGGGCGGGGGCGCTACGCATCGAGTTGCGTCCTGATCTACGCCGGGCCGCTCGGCCCCGTCGCCCGCCAGCGCCTGAAAATCATTTTCGAGGAGAGCGACGGCTTTGAAATCGCCCGTCAGGATTTACGCTTGCGCGGCCCCGGCGAATTTGTCGGCGCCCGCCAGAGCGGCGTGCCGCTCTTGCGCTACGCCGATCTGGAAGCGGACGCCGATCTGGTCGAACAGGCGCGTTCAGTCGCCGAAGCCATGCTGACCGAGCATCCCGCACAAGCCGCCGCCCACCTCTCCCGCTGGCTCGGCTGGCGGGAGGAGTTGCTGAAGTCGTAGGGCGGGTCTTGACCCGCGCCGCCCAACATCAAACATTGATTTTGCACCGGCGAGTCAAGCGGCGAGTCAAGCGGCGAGTCAAGCGGCGGGTCAAGCGGCGGGTCAAGACCCGCCCTACGAGCGTTGCCGGGCGTTACGGTGCGGCGTAGGGCGGGTTTCAACCCGCCAATTATGAAACGGCAGGTCAGGACCCGTCCGAACTCGCCTCCCGCCAGCGCGCTGTCAGCGTCGCTGCCGGTTCCGGGTGGCCGTAGAGGTAGCCTTGCAGCAGGTCGCAGCCGTGGGCGCGGAGGAAGCGGCTTTGGCTTTCGCTTTCGACGCCTTCGGCGACCACCCTGAGGCCGAGACTGTGCGCCAGCGCCAGGGTGGCGATGCTGATGGCGGCGTCGTTGGCGTCGGTTTCGATGTCGCGGACAAAGATCCGGTCGAGCTTCAAGGTCTGGATCGGCAGCGATTTGAGGTAGGCCAGCGACGAATAGCCGGTGCCGAAATCGTCGATGGTGATGAGCGCGCCCAGGTCGCGCAGGGCGTTCAGCCGTTCGCTGGCGTACCCAAGGTCGTTCATGGCGACCGTTTCGGTGATTTCCAGTTCGAGTTCATGGCGGCCCAGGCGGTAGTGGCGCAGAACATCGCCGATGCGCTCGACCAGATGGGCGCTGCGGAGTTGGTTGGCGGAAATGTTTACCGCCACCCGTTGGGGGGCGACGCCTTCCCGCTTCCAGTCGGCCAGTTGGCGGCAGGCTTCGTTGAGCGCCCAGTCGCCGATGAGCTGGATCAGTCCTGATTCCTCGGCGATCGAGATGAATTGGTCGGGCAGCGTCAGGCCGCGTTCGGGGTGACGCCAGCGGATCAGGGCCTCGACCGCTTCCGGCTGGCAGAAATCGCCGTCAGCGGCAAACTGGGGCTGGTAGTACAGTTCGAACTGCTTGTGCTCGATGGCTCGCCGCAATTCATGCTCGACCCGCAGCCGCTCGTGGGCGGCGGCATTCAATTGGCTGGTGAAGCATTGCAGGTTGTTGCGGCCCTGTTTTTTGGCGTAGTACATCGCTACGTCGGCGTGTTTCATCAGCGTCCCGGCGTCTTCGCCATCGTCGGGGAAGGTGGCGATGCCGACGCTGCCGCTGGTGTGCAGACGGTCTTCGCCGATGTCGTAGGGCTGCGCCAGGGCATTGAGGATTTTGGCGGCGATGACCGAGGCGTCGTCCGGTGTTTGCAGACGGTTGAGAACGACGACGAATTCATCGCCGCCCTGACGGGCGATGATGTCGCTTTCGCGCACACAGTTCTTCAGGCGCTGGGCGACTTGAATCAGCAACTGGTCGCCGACCGGGTGGCCGAAACGGTCGTTGATTTCCTTGAAGCGGTCAAGGTCGATGAACAGCACGGCGACGCGGTGACTGCTCCGGTGCGCCAGAAGCAGGGATTGGGCCAGACGGGTTTCGAGATTGTGGCGGTTGAAGAGGCCGGTCAGGCTGTCGTGGTGGACGAGGTGTTCGATGCGCTCCTCGGCGGCCTTTCTTTCGGTAATGTCGGTAAAACTGGCAATGTAATGGGTGATGGCCCCGTGTTCGTCGCGGATCACCGAAATGCTCGCCCATTTGACATAGGTGTGGTCGTCGCGGTGGCGGTCCCACAGTTCGCCCTGCCAGTAGCCTTTTTCGTGCAGGGCGGTCCACAGTTCGGCGTAAGTCGCCGTCGGCGTTTGCCCGGAAGACAGGATGCTCGGACTTTGGCCGACGACCTGGCTGAGCGGGTAGCCGGTCTGGCGGACGAAAGCCGGATTGACATCGATGATGCGGTTGTCGTGATCGGTGACCATGATCGCTTCGCCGCTGTGCTCGAAGATGCGGCGGTGCAGTTTCAGCGCCTCGACAGCCAGATGCCGTTCGGTGATGTCTTGCAGCGTGCCGCGCGAGACGAGCGGCGCGCCGTCATCGGCAAAGACGGTTTCGCCGTGGCTGTACACATATTTGACGCGGCCATCGGCAAAAAGCAGACGATGTGGGATGTCGGAGTGACGGTGCAGGCGCAGCGATTCCTCGTAGGAAGCCCGGATCATCTCGCGGTCATCGGGGTGCACGGCGGCGATATAGGCGCTGTCGCTGGCCGCTTGCCGCTTGGGGTCGAGTTCGAGAATGCGGAACATTTCTTTCGACCACTGCCGCCGGTCATCGCGCAGATCGCGCACCCAGTTGCCGATGCGGGCAATGCGCTGGGCCTCGCGCAGATTGTCGAGCGATTCGAACAACTCGCCTTCGGCTTTCTTTTTGGCGGATATGTCCTGAAAGACGGAAAGAACGGCGCCATCGGGCAAGCGAACCACATCGCGCTCCAGCCAGAGATCGAGGCGCTGGTCGCGGTAGGCGCATTGCTTCGTTGCTTCGCTTTGGCCGCTGGCGGCAACCCGCCGCAAAACACCGAACATGCCGGAGGATTCAAGGCCGGGGAAAATCTGGCGCGATAGCCCGCCAACGGCCATCTCGCGCGAAACCTGGGTAATCCGCTCGGCTGCCGGGTTCATGTCGACGATGGTGAATTCCTCACCGTCAGCAGTCGGCTGATAGAGCAGGATAGCATCGGTCATGTTGCGGAAGATCGCCTGATAACGGCTTTCCTGGGCGGCGGCGAGGCTCGCGTTTTGCTGGAAGCGGCGGTAAAGCCTGTACGCGGCGACGAGGGAGAGCGCCGCGAAAACGGTCAGAATAGTCGCCACGAGGCGGTCATCGAGATAAAGCCAAGCCAGCCCGGCCTGCGCCAACTGGGCCGCGCCGAGAAAACCCAAACCGAGGCGCAGCCCGGAAAAACAGCATTTCATGGTGACATTCTGCTCAGCATGGTTCGCGGCCGCAGGCGGACAATTCCTGCCAAAAATCTCATTTTACACCCGATCTAATCAATGTTTTGTCAAAAAAACCATTTTTCAATCAACTCAGCGACAGCCTCCGGCTGATCGTGGTGCATCATGTGGTCGGAATTGTCGATCCATGCCTCGCGCACATCGGCAAAGCAGGCGCGGCGCGCCGCCCAGTCGTCGGGGCGGCTGGCGAAATCACGCGTCACCCACGACTGGCGGGCGGCAACCCAGAGCGCCGGGCAACGCGCCTCGCGCCAGATGGCCTTGGACTCATCGAGGCGATAGAGAAAGGGCGAAACCGCCTTGTGCCACGGGTCGCCATTCCAGATCACGCCCTGCCGCCGCTGGCCCGCCTTGGTCGTGCCGTCGCCGATACGGGCCAGATGGCGGGAGAGAAATTCGGCCCGTTCCGCCGTCAGGTAGGGATCATTTTTCATCAGCCGACGGACAAAGGCGGCGCGATCCGGGTAAGCCTGAAGACGCGGCGGCTTGCCCAATTCATCAAGCCACTGGCGAAAGCGCCCGGCCGCCATGGCCGGTTCCGTCGGCGCCAGACCAAAACCCTCCAGGGTCATCAGCCGCGCCACCCGTTCAGGCCGGATGCCCGCGTAGAGCGTGGCGATGATGCCGCCCATGCTGTGCCCGGCCAGCCGCGCCGGGCTATCCGGCGAGAAGCGGTTGAGGATGGCTTCGAGATCGCCCAGATGCTCGGCGAAGTAATAGGGCCGGTGCAGCCATTGCGACGGGCCAAAACCGCGCCAGTCGGGAGCGATGATGTTCCAGTCGCCTTGCAGCGCATCGACGACGAATTGCCACGAAGCCGAAACATCCATCCAGCCATGCAGCAAAAACAAAGTCGGCGCCGCCGGATCGCCCCAGCGGCGCAGATGCAGACGGACACCGGCAAGATCGAGAAATTCGGAACGGGAGGGACGCATATCTGAGGACGGAAGACGGAGGACAGAGGACAGTCGAGTTACCGGCGGCAAAGCCGCCGCAATGAAGAAAGGGTTTGTGCTGCCTGACGCCTGAATTAGAGCATTTTCTGTTCAAGTCTTTACACTCCCGTTCGTCCTGAGCTTGTCGAAGGACGGTGCGGAGAGAGAATAAGGAGGCTTGAACCGGGCTTCGCCTGTCCTGAGTTTATCGAAGGGACAGGCTCAGCCCGAACGGTGGGGAATTAATCAGGGATTCGTTGGAGGACAGAGGACAGTCGGTTACCGGCGGCAAAGCCGCCGCAAATATTACTGTCTTCTGTCCTCTGTCTTCTGTCCTCCGACCACCAGGATGGTCTGGATGCCCTGTTCCTTGAGTCGCGCCTGGGCGGCTTCGGCTTCCCGGCGGGTGCGGAAGGGGCCGACCTGGACGCGGGTTTCGACATTGGCCGGGACGCCGGAGAGGGCCAGTTTGGCGCGCAGTTCCTCGGCCAGTTGCGGATTGGCGAAAACGCCCGCTTGCAGGACGAAGCCGGGGACGGCGCGCGCTGTCGGCGGCTGTTTGGCGGCGGGCGCGACAGGCGCGGCAGGTGTGGTGGATGGCGGGGCGACGACTTCCGGCGGCGCGGTTTCTTCGGCGACGGGCGCGGGCGATTTGGCTGGCGGCTTGCTGGCCGGGTGGCTGGCGGCGGGCGTCGTTTGCGCCTCGCTGCCGGGGGTTGCCGCCGGGTTCAGTTCAATCACGGGCGGCGGCGCTTCGGCGGTTTCGTCGCTGGCGGCAGGCGCTTCGGACGGATCTTCGACGGGCGTCACCGGCTGCGATACTTCCTTCTTTGGCCCGACCGGCACCGGCTCGGTGAATACGGGCGCTTCCGGTTCCTCCGGCTGGCTCGCCAGATGGTCGAAGAAGGCCAGCACGCCGAGCAGAACGGCGACCAGCACGCCAGCCATGAGGAGCCGCCGCGCCAGATTGCCGCGCAGTTCGGCGTCGTCGTCCGTATCGGTCGTCGTTTCGTCCCTGTCTGCCATTTTCTTCCTCACCGTTCCTGATTTTTTGCCAGCGCCACGACCAGATCGGCTTCGGCGCGGGCGATGCCGCAACGTTCGGCGATGATTGCCGGATCGTAACCGGCCGCCGCCATCTGCACCGCCTCGCCGTAAATGGGCGAAACCGTCTGGGCCGTTTGCAGATGGGTTTGCATCTGCGTCTGCATTTGCGTCAACTCCTGCTGCATGTCTTCGCGCAGGGCGGCCAGTTCGCCGCGCAAGGCATCGACTTCGTCGCGCAACTGAAAAACCGATTGTTCCAGACGCTGCCGCTCAAA
This sequence comes from Azonexus sp., assembly GCA_031277255.1. Taxonomy (GTDB): domain Bacteria; phylum Pseudomonadota; class Gammaproteobacteria; order Burkholderiales; family Rhodocyclaceae; genus Azonexus. The sequence continues at coordinate 11,784 of JAITMS010000109.1, read as the reverse complement.
TTCCTCGGTCGCCGCGCGCAGCGCCTGTTCCTTGAGCATCTCGACCGAGGGCGCGTCCGGCGGCGGCTGGCTGACTGGCGGCAACGGCGGCAGTTCGGGCCTTGCCGGGCGGCGGGAGAGGCCGAACATGCGCAGGACGACGACGACGATGTAGACCGCGACCAGGGCGATCAGCACGATCACCCCTTCGCGCATGCCGATCACCCAGTCGCCGAGATCCATCGCCGGGGCTTGCGGCCGGTTAAGGCTAAAAGCCCAGCGAATACTGGACGCCGACGATATGGGCGGCGTTGTCGTATTCGCCGCGCAACAGGCTGCCGTCACGGAACTGGGCGATTTTCGCGTCGTGCGTCAGGAGGTAGGAATAACCGGCGTCGATCCGGCCGTAAGCGCCGAGCAGCCACTGGCCGCCGAAGGAGAGGCGGAGGCTGTTGGCGTCCGGCAGGCGGGCGCTGCGGCCATGATTGCCGACCGGGCTGCGCTCCCAGGCGAAGCCGAATTTGAACTTGAAGCGGTCGTTGACCCGGTAAGCCGCGCCCCAGGCCAGACGCCAGGAATTGCCGTAGGCGAAGGATTCGGCGGCCAGCGGCCCGCCGCGATTGGTGAATACGAGGCGTTTCAGGCGGTTCCAGCGCGTGTAGGAGAGGTCGCCCATCGCTTCCCACTGTTCGGAAACCTGCTGCCAGACGGAGAGGATGGCGGTTTCCGGCAGATCAAGATTGGCGTGGGCGGTTTGTCCATTGACCTTGCCGTCGAGTTTGTGCTCGATGGCCGAACGGTAGGAAATGCCGACGCGCATGTTCGGCGACAGGGTAAACAGCGCCCCGGCGTTCCAGCCCCAACTGCCGTCATCGCCCCGGAGACGCTGACCGGCGCGGGAGAAATCGAGGTCGATGGTCTGGTAATCAAGGCCGAAGCCGAGGGCGATCTTGTCGCTCACGCGGTAGGCGATGGCCGGGTTGTAGTTGAGGCTGCGGATCTCCGAGCGCCGCGCTTGCGTCTGGCCGATCCAGCCGTCGTCGTAAGCGGTGTCGAGGGCGAAGGGGCGGGTGACGCCGAGGCCCAGCGTCAGGTCGGCGCCGAGCCGCCAGGTGAAACTGGCGTTGGGCAGGGCCAGCCAGCGGCCAGCGTCGCCGCCGTCGCCGAGGCCGAGTCCGGGGCCGTTTGAACCCTTGTTGTCGAAGTCGATGAGCGGACGCAGCCCGGTGAAACCGACGGCCAACTGCACGCCATCGAGGCGGGCCATGGTCGCCGGGTTGTAGTAAAGGCTGGCGGCGCTGTCGGCGGTGGCCGCCGACCCGGCGTGCGAGAGGCCGAGACTGCTGGCATCCTGTTCCCAGTTCTGGAAAGCGGCGGCGCTGGCCGTGGCGCTACAGGCGGCCAGCAGGATGGCCGGGACGAAACGGCGTGGCGAAGGCGTGAAGGTTTCTTTCATCGTTGTCGAGATATTTTTGATAACCGCGTGATTCTATTACATTTTGCCGGGTATTTCGGGTGGCAGTTGGCGTTTGTTGCCGTCGTCGTCGATGGCGACGTAAGTCAGTTCGGCTTCGGTGACTTTGACCGTGATCGGTTGATTATTATGGTAACGCTCGGCATAGACTTCGACGCGGACAGTGACCGAGGTGGCGCCAACGCGGATGACTTCGCCATAGAGGCTGACCAGATCGCCGACCGAAACCGGCTGCTTGAAAAGAAAGGAATTGACCGACACCGTGGCCACCCGGCCGCGCGCCCGGCGGCGGGCGGGGATGGCCCCGGCAATGTCGACCTGGGACATGATCCAGCCGCCGAAAACGTCGCCGTTGGGGTTGAGGTCCGCCGGCATCGGCACCAGACGCAGGGTGACATCGCGGGCGGGCAGCGAACAGAGATTTTCCGGCATCAGAGACTCCTGTCGTCAAAGCGCAAATTGTCCCGGAAAGCGGCGGCTTTTCATATACTGGCGGCCCCTTTCTTTTCGCCTGCCTGCCGTTTTCCATGCGCCGCGCCACCCTTGCCGCCAAACCGCCCGCCGGTCAGCCCTTGCCGGATACCCACGTCTGGCTGACCCTCTCCACCCTGTTCCCCTACCTGTGGCGCTACCGCCTGCGCGTCGTGCTGGCGCTCGGCTGCCTGGTCGGCGCCAAGGTCGCCACGGTGGCGGTGCCGATGGTCTTCAAGGAGATGATCGACGATCTCGCGCCCGCCGCCGGGATGTTGGCGCTGCCGGCGCTGCTGCTGCTCCTCTACGGCGCTTTGCGTTTTTCGACGGCGCTGTTTACCGAATTGCGCGAACTGCTCTTTGCCCGCGTCACCCAGCGCGCCGTGCGGCAAGTCTCGCTGGAAGTCTTCAACCACCTGCACGCCTTGAGTCTGCGCTTTCACCTCGAACGGCAGACCGGCGGCGTCTCGCGCGACATCGAGCGGGGCAGCCGCTCGATTGCCTCGCTCATTTCCTACACGCTCTATTCCATTTTGCCGACCCTGATCGAAATCGGCCTCGTCCTTGGCGTTCTGTTCGTCAAGTACGACGCCGGTTTCGTCCTCATCACGGCGCTGTCGCTCGCCGCCTACATCGTCTTTACCGTCAAGCTCAGCAACTGGCGGATCGACATCCGCCGCCAGGTCAATGAGAGCGATTCCGCCGCCAACACCCGCGCCATCGACAGTCTGCTCAATTACGAGACGGTCAAGTATTTCAACAACGAAGCCTGGGAGGCGGCACGTTACGATGAGCAGATGCGGCGCTGGGAAGATGCCGCGACCCGCAGCCAGAAAACGCTGGCCTACCTCAATCTCGGCCAGCAGGCGATCATCGCCCTGGGCGTCACGGCGATGATGTGGCGGGCGGCTTCCGGCGTCGTCGATGGCCGCATGAGCATCGGCGATCTGGTGCTGGTCAATGCCTTTCTCATCCAGTTGTACATGCCGCTCAATTTTCTCGGCATCGTTTACCGCGAAATTCGCCAGGCGCTCACCGACATCGAACGCATGTTCCGGCTGCTCAAGGAACACCGCGAAATCGCCGACGCCCCGGACGCCCGCGATGTGCCCGCGGGGCCGCTCGATGTCGAATTTGCCGCTGTCGACTTCGCCTACGAAACCGAGCGCCCGATTCTGTACGGCGTCAGTTTTCGCATTCCGCCGGGGCAGACGGTGGCTGTCGTCGGCCAGTCGGGCGGCGGCAAGTCGACGCTGGCGCGGCTCCTGTTCCGTTTCTACGACATCGGCAGCGGCAGCATCCGCATCGGCGGCCACGATCTGCGCCAGATCAGACAAGCCAGCCTGCGCGCCGCCATCGGTATCGTGCCGCAGGATACGGTGCTGTTCAACGACAGTATTTTCTACAACATCCAGTACGGACGGCCCGCCGCTGGCCGCGAGGAGGTCATCGCCGCCGCCGAACGCGCCCAGTTGAGCGACTTCATCGCCACGCTGCCGCAAGGCTTCGAGACGCGCGTCGGCGAGCGCGGCCTGAAACTTTCCGGTGGCGAAAAACAGCGCGTGGCGATTGCCCGCGCCCTGCTCAAAGACCCGCCCATCCTCATTTTCGACGAGGCCACCTCGGCCCTCGATTCGGCCACCGAACGCGCCATCCAGACCCAGCTCGAAGGCGTCGCCAGCGGCCACACCACCCTCATCATCGCCCACCGCCTGTCCACGGTGATGAACGCCGACCAGATTCTCGTCATGCAGGAAGGCCGCATCATCGAACGCGGTGCGCACGGCGAACTGCTGGCGGCGGACGGCGCTTACGCCCGCATGTGGCGCTTGCAGCAGGAGGAGGCCGCGGCCAGCGCCGATGCGGGCCAGCCGCCGCCGACGTAAACGCCCCAGTTTTTTTTGAGGCAACAGTATTAAAAAAATCACATTGCCATATTGAAATGGCAAGTTATTATTCGCCGCCCTGGCGCAATGTCGCCCATATCCGATTATTCCCATGACAGAAATGAAAACACCTCCCGAGGCTGCCGGGTTGCCCAATGCTGCCTCTTTTCCCGAACAGCCGCTGCGCCGGATTGCGCATGAGTTGAGCGATCGCGGCCCGGAGCAGGTTCGCCATTTGCGCAGCCTTGACGAGGCGATCAGTCAGCGTAACTGGCAAGACTTTCAGAAAGCATTATTGGCCTATATTGCCGACGAGTCGGCGCTGACACCAACGTTGGCGGCGCACTTGGCGAATTTTGTCGAAGAGGTGCAGTCGGCCTTTGGCGATGAGAATGCCGGTCTGCTCGCCGATTTGATGGCGGTTCTGCGCGCCATCCCCGTCGATAGGGAAAAGTTGCAAAAACTGCTGACCGAAGGTCAGAACAAGGTTCGCGCTGCCGCCGGGAAAGAACGTGAAGTCAAGCTCTCTCTGCTCAATCTGTTACACCTGATTATTGAGAATATCAGTGAGTTGAGCCTTGATGACCACTGGCTGAAAGGCCAGCTTGACGGTCTTTTGGCGGTCATCACGCCGCCGCTCAATTTGCGCCATCTGGGTGAAATGGAGCAGCGCCTGCGCGATGTGATGGCGCGGCAAGGCGAGGCCAAGGGGCAAGCGGTCAAGGCGCAGCAGGAAATGCGCCGGATGCTGGAAGCCTTCATCGAACAACTGGCCAGGATGAATGCGTCGAGCGCCAGTTTTCAGGGCAAGATCGAGCAGAGCGCCAGAGAGATTACCGCTGTCACCCGCGCCGAGGACTTGGCGCCGCTGCTTGCTGACCTCGCCCAGACGGCCCGCGCCATGGCCGAAGAAACCGCCAGTTCCCGCCAGCAACTGCAAAGCCTGCAAGAACGGGTACAGGCCAGCGAAGCGGAATTGGTGCAATTGCATCTCGAACTCGACAATGCCAGCGCCCTGGCGCGCCACGATCCGCTGACCGACGCGCTTAACCGCAAGGGCCTGGACGAGGCGCTGGCGCGCGAAATTGCCGACATGCGGCGCAAAAATACGCCTCTGTCGGTATGTCTGCTCGACATCGACAATTTCAAAAAGCTCAACGACCGTCTCGGCCACGACGTTGGCGATGTGGCGCTGGTGCACTTCGCCAGAGTCATTCGCGATAACCTGCGTCCGAGCGACGCCTTGGCCCGCTACGGCGGCGAGGAATTTGTCATTCTGATGCCCGATACCGACCTTGAGGGCGGTATCAAAACCATTGCCCGCCTACAGCGCGCATTGACCAAGGCCATCTTCCTCTCCGGCAAGGAGAAGATACTGATTACGTTCAGTGCTGGCGTCGCCCAGTTGAAGGCCGATGAATCCGGCGCCGAGGCCATTCGCCGTGCCGACCGCGCCATGTATCTGGCCAAGCGAGGTGGCAAAAACTGCGTCATGGGCAGTTGAGGCGGCGCTTGCCGTGGGCGGCAGCGTATAATCCAAGGTTCTGAAATTTTTGCCGCAAATTCATGGCCCACGATGTCAAATCCCAGTTGACCACCCTCCTTCGCCAGGCGCTGGAGAGCGTCGCGCCGGATTTTGCCGATCTGCCGATTCACCTTGAACGCCCGCGTGACCCGGCGCATGGCGATTTCGCCACCAATCTGGCGATGCAACTGGCCAAGGCGCAGAAAAAAAATCCGCGTGACATCGCCGCCCGACTGCTGGCCGAGTTGCCGCTGTCGATCCTCGTCGCCAAGGCCGAGATGGCCGGGGCGGGCTTCATCAACCTGACGCTCGATCCGCGCGCCAAGACCGGCATTGTGCGCGCCGTGCTGACCGAGGGCGGGGATTTTGGCCGATCCACGCTGGGCGGCGGGCAGACGCTTCAAGTCGAATTTGTCTCCGCCAACCCGACCGGGCCGTTGCACGTCGGTCATGGCCGGGGGGCGGCTTACGGTGCTTCGCTGGCCAATCTGCTGGCCTTTGCCGGTTGGGACGTGACCCGCGAGTATTACGTCAATGACGCCGGGCGGCAGATGGATATTCTCGGCCTCTCGACCTGGCTGCGCTATCTCGAATTATGCGGCGTCGCCGTGCCTTTTCCGCCCAACGCCTATCAGGGCGATTATGTGCGTGAGATGGCGAGGCAGTTGCGCCAGGCGCGCGGCGACAAATATCTTCGCAGCGCCGCCGACCTGCTGGCCGGAACGCCCGGCCTGCCCGCTGCCGAGCGCGATGATGACGAGGCGAAGGCCGCGCGCGAACGGCATCTCGACGCCCTGATCGGCCGCGCCAAGGCATTGCTCGGCGTCGATTGGGTCGATGTGCACCAATACGCGCTCGCCGAGCAACTGGCCGATTGCCGCGACGATCTTGAACAGTTCGGCGTCAGCTTCGATGTCTGGTTTTCTGAAAAGGCGCTCTACGACACCGGCCTCGTCGCCCGCGCCGTCGACCTGCTGGCAGAAAAGGGCCATCTCTACGTCCAGAACGGCGCGCGCTGGTTCCGCTCAACCGCCTTCGGCGACGAGAAGGATCGCGTCGTCCAGCGCGAAAACGGGCTGTACACCTACTTCGCCTCCGACATCGCCTACCATCTCAACAAGTTTGAGCGCGGTTTTGCGCGCGTCATCAATATCTGGGGCGCCGATCACCACGGTTACATTCCGCGCGTCGCCGGGGCCATCAAGGCGCTCGATCTCGACGCCGAGCGGCTGCACGTGGCGCTGGTGCAGTTTGCCGTGCTCTACCGCAACGGTCAGAAAGCGCCGATGTCCACCCGCTCCGGCGAGTTCGTCACCCTGCGCCAGTTGCGCGGCGAGGTCGGCAACGACGCCTGCCGTTTTTTCTACATTTTGCGCAAGTCCGACCAGCACCTCGATTTCGATCTCGACCTGGCCATGAGCCAGAGCAACGACAACCCGGTCTACTACATCCAGTACGCCCACGCCCGCATCTGCTCGGTGGTCAGCCAGTGGCCGGGCGATCTCGAGGCATTGGCGGAAACCAATCTGGCCGGTCTCACCCATCCGCGCGAACTGGCGCTGGCCAACCAGTTGGCGCAGTTCCGCGAAATCATCGACAATGCCGCCCGCGACCTCGCGCCGCACCTGATCGCCTTTTACCTCAAGGATCTGGCCGGGGAGTTTCACGGCTGGTATAACGCCGAGCGGATGCTGGTCGATGATCCGGCGCTGCGCGACGCCCGCGTCGCGTTGGCGCTGGCCGTTCGTCAGGTGATCCGCAACGGCCTCGCCATTCTCGGCGTCAGTTGCCCCGAATCCATGTAAGAGAGTTGCCATGAGTCGTGATCTGAAACCCAAGAAACCCCGGTCGCCGCAAAAGAAATCCGGCGGCGGTACGCTGGTCGGCATGTTCATCGGCCTCGTCCTCGGCGTTGTCATTGCCGCGGGCGTGGTCTGGTACATGAACAACGCGCCGGTGCCCTTCGCCAACAAGGCAGCGACCAACGGCGCGGCGCCGAACACCGGCGAGCCGATCGTGCTGCCGGGTAAACCGGGCGATCCGCCGCCGGAAAAACGCTTTGATTTCTACGAGATCCTGCCCGGTGATAAAGAAGCCGTACCCGGCACAGTGGTCCGTCCGCCGGAAGCGCCCAAGGATGAAGGCAAGAAAGAAACCGCGCCAAAAGATGAAAGCGCAACGCCGCTCTTTCTCCAGGCGGGTTCTTTCAGCACGGCGCAGGATGCCGACAACCAGAAGGCCAAACTGGCTTTCATGGGCGTCGAGGCCGCCGTGCAGCAGGTGATGATTCAGGAGCGCACCTTCTATCGTGTCCGTATCGGCCCCTATACCCGGACCGAGGATTTGAACAAAGTCCGGGCCGACCTTGCCAGATCCGGCATCGAAGCCCAGTTAGTCAGATAAGGAGACTTGCATGAAATTTGACCGCCGCTATTTTCTTGCCGCCCTGACCGGGGCCGCCCTCTCGTTTGCCGCGCCCGCCGGGGCGCAGACGCTGATTTCGCCGCCGCAACTGACGGAAAACCCGGCCAAAATCGAAGTGATCGAGTTTTTCAGCTACGGCTGTTCGCACTGCGCCGATTTTTATCCGCTTTTGAGCGCCTGGGTCGCCAAACAGGGGCCGGATGTCGTCGTCAAAAAAATCCCGGTCAGCTTTGGCCGCGCCGCCTGGGCCAATATCGCCAAGCTCTACTACACGCTGGAAGCGACCGGCGACCTCGCCCGCCTCGACGGCGAAGCCTTCCGGGCCATCCACGGGCAGCGGCTCAATCTGTTTGAAGAACGGGCGGTGACCGAGTGGGCGGTCAAGAACGGCGTCGACCAGAAGAAATTTACCGAGACCTTCAACTCCTTCGGCATCAACAGCAAGGTTCGCCGCGGCGACCAGTTGCAGCAGGCGTACAAGGTCGAGGGCGTGCCGACGCTGGCGATTGACGGCAAATACCTGGCCGAAGGCCAGAATTTTGAACAGATGCTGGCCAACGCCGACAAGCTGATCGCCAAGGCGCGGGCGGAAAAACCCGGCAAGTAATTGGCGCTGAAAATCTTTATCACCGGCGCTTCGTCCGGCATCGGCGAGGCGCTGGCCGCGCATTACGCCAGCCGGGGCGCGACGCTCGGCCTGACGGCGCGGCGCGGCGAAGTGCTGGCCAGCCTCAATCAGCGCCTCGGCGGTCGCCACGCCTGCTACCCGCTCGATGTCACCGACGCCCCGGCGCTGCGAGCCGCCGCCGATGATTTCATCGCCCGCTTCGGCGCGCCGGATATCGTCATCGCCAACGCCGGTGTTTCCGTCGGCACGCTGACCGAGCATCTTGAGGACATCGACGTCATCCGCCGCGTCATGGAAGTCAATGTCGTCGGCCTGGCCGCCACCTTCGCCCCCTTCATCGCCGCCATGCGGGCTGCGGGCGGCACGGCGGACAGGCGGCTGGTCGGCATCGCCTCGGTCGCCGGGATTCGCGGCCTGCCGGGTTCGGGCGCCTATTCCGCCTCAAAAGCCGCCGCCATCGCCTACCTCGAAAGCCTGCGTCTGGAAATGCGGCCAACCGGGATCAAGGTCGTCACCATCGCCCCCAGCTACATCGCCACGCCGATGACCGCCGTCAATCCCTACCCGATGCCCTTCCTCATGCCTGTCGCCAAGGCCGCCGCGCGTTTTGCCGCGGCCATCGAGCGCGGCGTCAGTTACACCGTCATTCCCTGGCCGATGGGCATTGTCGCCAAACTGCTGCGCCTTCTGCCCAACTGGCTCTACGACCGCCTCTTTGTCAATGCCCCGCACAAACCACGCGGCTTGTTAAAATAAGCCGATGTTCGAAATCTTCATTAACGGCGCGCCCCGCCGCTTCGCCGCCCCGTTGACCGTCGCCGCGCTACTCGAACAACTCGGTTATGCCGGTCGGCGCATCGCGGTCGAGCAGAATGGCGAAATCGTCCCCAAAAGCCAGCACGCGACCACCGCGCTGACGGCTGGCGACCGCCTGGAAATCGTCGTGGCGGTCGGCGGCGGGTAGTCGTTTGAAATACCGATAACCCACTGGATTAGCCCCATGCACACACTCACCCTCGCCGGAAAAACCTACCGTTCCCGCCTGCTGGTCGGCACCGGCAAATACCGGGATTTTGCCGCAACCCGCGCCGCCATTGACGCTTCCGGCGCGGAGATCGTCACGGTCGCCATCCGCCGCACCAACATCGGTCAGGATGCCGGGCAGCCCAATCTGCTCGATGCCGTGCCGCCGTCCGCTTTCACCATCCTGCCCAACACGGCGGGCTGCTACACGGCGGATGACGCCGTGCGCACGCTGCGGCTGGCGCGCGAACTGCTCGACGGCCATGCCCTGTGCAAGCTCGAAGTGCTGGGCGACCCCCAGAGCCTTTTTCCGAACATGCCGGAAACGCTCAAAGCGGCGGCAACGCTGGTCAAAGAGGGGTTTGCCGTCATGGTCTACTGCTCCGACGACCCGATTCAGGCGCGAATGCTCGAAGACATCGGCTGCGTCGCCATCATGCCGCTCGCCTCCTTGATCGGCTCCGGCATGGGCATTGTCAACCCGTGGAATCTGCGGCTGATTATCGACCAGGCCAGCGTGCCGGTGATCGTCGATGCCGGCGTCGGCACGGCCTCCGATGCGGCGATTGCGATGGAACTGGGCTGTGACGGCGTGTTGATGAACACCGCCATCGCCCACGCGCAAAAGCCTGTACTCATGGCCACGGCCATGAAAAAGGCCGTCGAAGCCGGGCGCGAGGCGTTTCTTGCCGGGCGGATGCCGAGAAAATACTATGCCGCCGATCCTTCATCGCCGACCGCCGGGCTGATCGGCGCATGACCGGGGCGGCAAGCCACGGCCACATCAGGAGTTTCGTCCGCCGCGCCGGGCGCATCTCGGCGGCGCAACAGCGTTACACCGCCGAAGTATTGCCACGGGTCGGCGTTCCTTATCAGGTGCGGCCCGTCGACCTCGATGCCCTCTTTGGCCGCGCCGCGCCCAAAATCCTCGAAATCGGCTGCGGCATGGGCGAAACGACGGCGGCCATCGCCGCCGCCCACCCGGAAAACGATTATTTCGGCCTCGAAGTCCACCTGCCGGGCATCGGCGCTTTATGCAAGCAGATTGCCGAAAAGAATCTCGGCAATCTGCGCCTCGGCAACCATGACGCCGTCGAGGTCGTCCGCGACATGCTGGCGGCAGGCTCGCTGGACGGCATTCACATTTTCTTCCCCGATCCCTGGCCCAAGACCCGACACAAAAAACGCCGCCTGATCCAGCCCGCCTTCGTCGCGCTCCTTGCCTCGCGCCTCAAAGCGGGCGGCTACCTGCACTGCGCCACCGATTGGGAAAACTACGCGCTCCAGATGCTTGATGTCCTCAGCGGCGAAAAGAGTCTCGCCAACAGCGTCACCGGCCCGACGCCAGCGGTGCTGGCCGCCGCGCTCGCAGCGGATACGACCAGCGGCCTGGCTGGCTTTGCGCCGCGCCCGGATTACCGGCCACTGACCAAGTTTGAAAACCGTGGCCGACGACTCGGCCACGGCGTCTGGGATCTCGTCTTTGGCAAACGCTGAGCCGTCAGGCGTCGGCCTGCTGGCGGCGACGCCCGATCAACAAGCCGCTGCCCAGAGCGGTGAGGAGCAGCAGGGCGCTGCCGGGTTCCGGAATCTTGCTGGCAACCAGATAGTCCTGGAAGCCATTGACGCTGCCTGCGCCATTGATTTTGCCGCTGGTGTAGAAGGTGAAGCTGTAGTTGTCGCCGCCGAGAACGCCATCGAGTTGGCCCAGCATGTCATTGGCGATATCAACGATGGTCTGGTTGGTGCTGGCGACGGTCGCCACCGAGCCGCTTCCGTCGAGCGTGAAGTCGTCGTCGGCGATGATTTCCCACAGCGCAAGCTGAAAGCCAGCCGCTGCCCTGTCTCCGGCGGTGGTGTTGTCCAGCGTGCTGGCATAGAACTCGGAATACAGTTCACGGATGGCGTTCGACTTGCTGCCGAAAATGCTGTCCAGACTACCGGCGTCGTCATAACTTTGGTTGGTGTTGCCCGGCGTCCACTCCCAGGGATCGACACAGAAAGCGAGAACGGGACTGCCATCATTGATGGTCAGAACCTGAAAACCGGCCCAATAGTTAAGGGCGCCGCTTTGTATCGGCAGTATCAGACCGTTGGTCGCTTGACCATTGCCGAGGCCCGTTTCCTTGATCAGAACCGGCGCCGCCGAAGCGCCAGCCGCTGCGGCGCAGAACAGTGAGACAAACAGGGTTTTTGCGAAGCTATGTTTCATGGCTGATCCTCCTGCGGGCTGCCACTACAGTACAAATCAAATTATAGAGCGCCCGGAGACATTGATTTGTGAAATCCGCCACGTTGAACCTCTAGTTTTCCGGGCTGGTAAACTCCGGAACCCGCTTTTTTCGTGAGTCAAAACCCTGTGGTTCAAGAACCT
>JAITMS010000084.1 GCA_031277255.1 Azonexus sp. | reverse complement strand
CTGATCGACGGATTGACGACCACCGGCTTCATGTCGGTGAGGTTCTGCAAATGCGGATAGAGATCGACCGCGTCGAAGATGCGGAACACCTCCTTGCCGATCTCGTCGCAGCGGCGGGTGGCGCGGCCAATCATCTGTTCATACAGGATGCGGCTGTTGACCCGGCGCAGGAACACGAGATTGGTGATCCGGGGCACGTCGATGCCGGTGGTCAGCAGATCGACCGTCGCCACGATCAGCGGGCTGGCGTCGTTGCGAAAGGCCCGGATCAGCGTCTTGACCTTGTCCACGCTGCCGGTGATCTTCTTGACCGCCGCGTCGTCGATCTCGCCATAGGCTTCGCCGAACGCTTTCTTGACGGCGCTCACCACGATGTCGGCGTGGGCGTCGGTGGCGGCAAAGATCAGCGTCTTGCCGGGCAGCGCCGGGTCGATGTGCCGCGCCAGTTCTTCGGCCACCACGCGGTTGAACTCCGGCGTGATGACCTGCTTGTTGAACGCCTCGACCTCGAAATGGATTTCGTCCGGGGCGTGCGCCAGATCGACCTCGCCGGTGGTGGTGTTGAGCCGCTCGAACCGCGCGTCTTTCTCGAACGTGATGCCGGTGCGCGCCAGGGCGGTTTCGATGCGGATCGGCGGCTCGTGGTCGATCAGGTAGCCGTCGATCACGGCCTCGCGGTAGGAGTATCTGAACACCGGGTCGCCGAAGATTTCGGTGGTGTGCAGCGCGGGGGTGGCGGTGAGGCCGATCTTCACGGCGTCGAAGTAATCGAGCACGCGGCGGTATTTTGAGATGTAGTCTTCCTGTCCGCGGAAACTCAGTTCGGCGTCGGACATCTCGCGGTCGAGCAGATAGCCGCGATGACATTCGTCGATGACCATCAGGTCGTATTGGTCGATGGGCGGCGCGTCGATGGCGTCGGCAGCGAACAGCACGCGCTTCACCAAACCCTGGATGGTGCAGATGTGCACCTTGGTTTCGACATCGGGCGTCACGTCGCCCAGGCCCTTGAGGCCAAAAATGTCGGCGAAGGTTTTGCCGGAGACGACCTTGGTGGTCGAGAACTCGCCTTCGGTCTGATCGCCCAGCGCGCTGCGATCGACCACGAAACAGATGCGCTGAAAGCGTTTGGCCGCCAGCAGGCGGTACAGCATCGCGATGGCGAGCTTGGTTTTGCCGGTGCCGGTCGCCATCGCAATCAGCATGGTTCGCCGGTCGGCCTGCAGCGCGCGCTCGACGGCGCGGATCGCCTGTTGCTGATACGGGCGCAGGTCAAAGCCGAAGTCGAAAGGCTGCGCTTTCAGTGCCGCATCGGCGGCGTCCCGGTCGACTTCGAGCAGGCGCAGCAAGCCCTCCGGCGTCGGCCAATCGACCAGCGCGCGGCGGTGATTGGCGGCGCGGCGCGTATCGCGGAACCAGATGCCGCTTTCGGTTTCGAGCTGTTTCAGGTAAGGGCGGCCATTGGCGCTGAAAACGAAGGGCACTTTGTATTCGCCCCACGGGCCGCCGGCGGCGAACGCGAAATCGCCGCCTTCCGTGATGCCGGCGGCGTAACGTTGCGCTTGGTCGATGGCCGCGGAGACGTTCTTGCGCCGCCGCTTGGCTTCGACGACGCCGACGAGCGTGGCGCCGGCGAACAGCGCGTAATCGGCCGGGCCGCTGGCGGTCGGCCATTCGGCGATCGCCATGTTGCGGCCCTTGGCCGGGCGGATGCCGGCGCTGTGGCGCAGGGTGCGGGTATCGGCTTCCCAGCCGTGGTCGCGCAGTTGCTGGTCGATCAGGGCGCGGGTTTGCGCTTCGTCGAGGTCGATCCTGGCGGCGGCCTGCTGGCCCCGATCGACGAGTTGGGCCAGTTGCTTGGCCGGCGCGGCCTGGGCCTCGGCCTGGAGGGCGGCGAGTTTGCCGGCGATCTGCGTTTTTTCGGCGTCGATGGCCTGGGCGAGTTGCTCCCACGTCGTCCGTTCCTCGGCTTCGCGGGCGAGCCTGGCTTCGGCTGACGCGCGGGCGTGGCCGTGTTCTTGCGCTTCGCGGTGAGCGCGGGCGGCGGCGTCCTGCGTTTCGGCGACTTGCCGGCGAAGCGTCTCGATCTCCTCGTGCAGCGCCTCGGTGGCATCAACCGGCTCGGGCGGCGGGATGAACGGCCCGGGGCGAAAATTGACCGCCTGTCCGTAAGTACGGTGGAACCAGACGCCCAATGACCGCGCGAGCTTGAGCGCGGTCAATGCCGTGGCGTGATCGCCCTCGACCTCATGCACCGCGCTGTTGCCGGCCTTGCGCAGGCCGTGAAAGATGTCCGCCGTTTCGCGGGGAATCAGGCGCTCGTAGGAGAGCCGCCGCAGGGTTTCTTCGAAGGTTTCGCCATCGTCACGATAAACGGCGTGATGAGCAGCGACCAGCTTGGCCAGCAATTCGGCGAACTGGCGCAACTTGATGATCGCGGTCGTTGGATCGTCGCGGAAAGAATGCTCCGCCAAGCCGCCCAGCATCGCCAGACGCTCATCATGCGGTTTCAGAAAACCGAAATTGAGGGACTGGATTTCAGATCCGAATTTGGCTTTTGCTGTCATCGGCGGGTTGCGGGGCGTTGCCTTCTGGTTTCTTGATGTTACGGCACAGGGTTTGTCCTTCGGATGAAACCAGATCCGCGCCGCGTTGGTTTCTCCCCCTCTCCCCTCGGAAGGCTGTCGCGAAAGGGTATTTCTCCCTCCCCTTCAAGGGGAGGAAGTTTCGCGGCACCCTCTTGAGGGCAAAGGCAGCAAACCGCCCTTTCATCGCCCCCAACCGCATCCCACCCCACATCAACAGCATCCCATCGCATTCCGCTGGAACCGATCCACAGCCCGCGGCACAGTCCGCCCATCCATTCAGCGACAGGAGCCTCGCCATGAACAACACCAACCTCGACCGCCTGGCCCGCAAGCGCGCCAAGGCCAAGCTCGGCTGGTTCATCCACGCCGCCATC
>JAITMS010000081.1 GCA_031277255.1 Azonexus sp. | reverse complement strand
AACGCCATCATCAAGTCGGGAACCCCTTGGCAACCTACTTCCATACAAAAGGAGACCGCCTGAAAAATACTCAAAAATATTGATTTTGAACACAGTTGCTCTCCCCTTGTGGGAGAGGGTTGGGGAGAGGGGCGGACGCCGAAGGCGTCCTGTGCTGCGATTTCGTTACATTCAACCGTTGTTTCCCCCTCTTTCCCGGCCTCTCTCCCATGAGGGGAGAGGGGAGAAAAGCGGCGGCGTGCTGGCGAACCTGTCGTTATTTGAACCAAAACCGCTCTGATTACACCCACTGCCGCAGCGCATCGACCACGGGAATCCTGACGACGCGGGCGGCAGGCAGAAGCGCGGCGAGGGTGGTGGCGGCGACGCCGATCAGCATGGCGCTCAAGACTTCGAGCGGCAAAATCCGGATCGCCGCCATGTAACCGGCGTTGGAGCCGGGCGGCGGCGGCATCGGGATGCCGATTCTGGAAATCGCCGCCGCCAGCGCCACCCCCAGAAGCGCGCCAAGCAGGCTGCCCGCCACGCCGACGACGGCGCTCTCGGTGACGATGAGGCGGAACACATCCCGTCGGCGGTCGCCCACCGCCATCATCGTGCCGAATTCGCCGATCCGCTCGAAAATGCTCATATTAACGCTGTTGGCGACGCTCAACAGAACCATGACGAGGATAATCAACTGGAGAAAGCCGAACTGCTGCCTGTAGAGGTCAATGACCTTTTCGTAGTAATCATTCAACGCTACCCAGGTGCGCAATTCGTAGCCTTCCGGCGTCAGCGCGGGCCGCAGGGCGGCGCTCACCGCGTCGGTCGCCGTCGTCTGCTTGAGCGAGACGACCAGCGTATTGACGCCATTCTCGCCCAGCAGTTCCTGAGCGGCGGCGATGGGAATGCGCACCGCCCTGGCGTCGAAATCCCCGGAAAAACTCTGAAAAACGCCGACCACCTCAAATTCCATGACGTTGAGCGCCCCCTCCGGCGTATTCAAGACCAGCGAAACCTGATCCCCCGGCGTCAGGCGCATGGCTTTGGCCACCCCCTGCCCAAGCAGGATGCCGAAATGGTCGCTGTCAGCGAGTTGCCGCCCGGCGATCAGGTGCATGAAGCTGCCGAGTTTCGCTTCCTTGTCCGGCTCCACCCCCTCGCCGATGATCGGCCAGTCGGTGCGCCCGTTATTGAGGAGGCCGGAAAAATTGACCCGCAACAGCACATCATCGACTTCCGGCGCGGCGGCGATGCGCTGTTTCAGCTTCTCCGGCTGGCCGATCAGGTATTTTTCCGGCGAGCGCGAGCCGTAGGTGAAATAACCGGCCTTGACCACCTGCAAATGCCCCGACTGCGAATGAATCAGCGCCTCGCCCAACTGGACGAAAATATCCTGAATGAAACCGCCGCTCAGGA
Organism: Azonexus sp.; assembly: GCA_031277255.1. Lineage (GTDB taxonomy): Bacteria > Pseudomonadota > Gammaproteobacteria > Burkholderiales > Rhodocyclaceae > Azonexus. The sequence continues at coordinate 50,872 of JAITMS010000081.1, read as the reverse complement.
TCAGACCGAGCACGCCGAAAACGATTGCCGACAGCGTCATGCCGGTGCGTACTTTTTGCCGGAGAACATTGCGGATGGCGAGCTTCAGCATGATCTTCAGCGATTGTGGCGGAGCGCGTCGACAATGACCTTGCGCGACGCCTTCCAGGCCGGATAGATGCCCGCCAGGAGCGTGGTGACGATGGCCAGGACAAAGCCCTGCGCGGCTATCGGCCAGGTCAGCAGAATTTCGGCGGTATAGCCGAAAGCCATGCCCGGCGGCGCTGGCATCGGGATGCCGATGGCCGAAATGACGAGCGCCGCCAGCCAGCCGGCCAAGAGGCCGAGGACACCGCCAAACAGGCCGAGCAAGACGCCTTCCGACAAAAAAAGACTCAGAATCTGGCTGCGCCGCGTCCCCACCGCCATCATCATGCCGATCTCGCCGGTACGCTCAAGGACGCTCATCATCAGCGAATTGGCGATACTGAGCAAAATGATGACGGCAATGATCAGCCGCACCACGCCCACCTGTCTGCCGAACAGTTCAGCCGTCTTGTTATAGAAATCGGCCAGCCGGTACCACGGTACGAACTCGATCGGCTGGCCGCGAAACCGCGCCGTCAGCGTCGCCAGCACGGCATCGGTTTCTTCCGTCCGGTCGAGCAGCACGGCGTAGGAATGCGCGCCATCGACGCGCAGCAACTGCCACGCAACGCCAATCGGCACGCGCAGGGCGGAATCGTCATAAGCCTTGGTAATGGTTGCGAACAGCCCGCGCACCGTGCCCTCGACGGCATTGATGCGGCCGCCCGCCGTATTGGCGACGAGCACGATCATGTCGCCGGGTTTCACCCCAAGATTCGCCGCCAGCCCCTGACCGAGCAGAATCCCCTTGGGGTCGCCGCGATCCATCGCCTGACCGGCAACGATGGTGATCGAGCGGCTGAGATCGCCTTCCAGATCAGGATCGACCCCTTCGCCGATGAAGGAAAGGGTCGCCTCCTCATGGCTCGCCAGACCGCTGAAAAAAAGACGCGGCGCCACGGTGCGCACCGGCAGGCCCGACGTCACCCGCGCAAGCTGTTCCGGCGGCAAGGGAAAAAGAAAGGCAAACGGATCGGCCTGCCCGCTTTCCAGATAACCCGGCTTGAACAGCCGGATATGCCCCAACTGCGAATGAATGGTCGATTCCCGGCCATAACGCAGGTTCCACTCGATAAAGCCAGCCGCCAGCAACAGCGAGGTAATGCCAAAACCAATCGCCAGCACCGCCATCAGCGAGCGTCGGCCATTGCGGATGATGTTTCTCAGCGCCAGCGCGAAAGACAGTTTGAGCATGGCGAGAGCGTAGTCGATAACGCGCCATCGGGAAAGCGCGCCGGAATCAGAAGCAAACCGCCCGCATCAAACCTTGAAGTGACTGATTTGGCGGGTCAGTTTTTCGGCTTGGTTCTTCAGGTTGTCGGCGTTCTCGGACACATTCTTCGTCACGACATCCGTTTCCTCCGTGGTCTGGGCCGAGGCATGGATCTGATCGTCCATCGTCTCCAGCGAGGGCAACTGCTTCCGCGCCGCGTCGGCGACGGAATCAATCGCCTCGGCGATTTCGCGGGTCAGGCGCTCGATGTCATTGAGGGCGCTTTCGGCGGCGCTGGATGATTCGGCGCCTTGATTGGTTTCGTCGACGACGCCGTCGATCGAGGCGCGGACGGCGGAAACGCCGGAAGTGATAAAGCCCAGAATTTCGCCGATTTCGCGGGCCGAGTGCGCCGACTGTTCGGCCAGCTTGCGCACTTCGTCGGCGACCACGGCAAAACCGCGCCCGACCTCGCCCGCCCGCGCCGCCTCAATGGCCGCATTGAGCGCCAGAAGATTGGTTTGCCCGGCAATCTGGCTGATGGTGTCGACCACTTTTTCGATTTTGAGCGAATGTTCATTCAAGGTTTCAACGTCAAGCAGCGAAGACTGCACCCGCGCTTCGATGGTTCTGATCGAAGCCAGGGCGTTATGAACCACCTCCTTGCCGTGCTCGACCCGGCCCACGGCTTCGCCAACACGCTCATTGGCCGCGCCAGTGTCGTGCGAAATATTGCCGATCGAGGTTTGCAAATTGGCGATGGTGACGCCCGTCGCGCGCGAAGCCTCCGCCAGTCCCTCGACGCCGATCGACAATTCACCCATCGAATGGACGACGCTATCCGCCGAGCGGGTCAGTTGCGTTGCCGTTTCGCTGATCGAGTGAACCAAGGTCTTGACCGCGTTGCGGGTGGCGTTGACGCGCTCGCCCAGCCGGTCGATCTCGTTCTGCGAATTGGCGAGAACGTCAATCTCGTGGGTCAGGTTGCCCTGGCCCATCGCCTCCAGCCCCTCGGCAATGCGCTTCAGGGGACTGAGTTGCAGGCGGATCAGGACAATCAGGCAGATGACGAGAAGCACCATCGTGACGCCCAGACCGAGCAGCATGAGATAAAGGAGGCGGTCATAAGGGGCGATGATCTCCCCTTCCACCGCCGAGGCGACGACAACCCAGTTGAGCTTGGGAATTTCAGCAAAAGACGCTACTTTCGCCGCCTGCTTGCCGTCGGCATCGGCGGCGGAATAGTTGAGAAAGCCATTTTTTTGTTCGAGGATGCGCTTGAAAACATCCTGCGCGAGCCGGTCAATGGCCTTGAATTCCTTGCCCTGCAAGCTTGGGTGCATGATGATGCGCGGCTCCTTGTCGTCGCCGGAAGGCGGCGCCAGGATGAACGGATAACCCGACCGGCCAATGACCAGAGAACCCAGTTTGCCGCTCAGGAGCTTGATATTGTCGGTCAGATCGACCCGCATGTTGATGGCGCCGATAATCCGGCCCTGCCCATCCTTGAACGGCTTGATCGCCAGCATGAAGACCTTGCCCGCGCGTTGCACCGTGCCGACATAGACCTCGCCTTCGAGCACGGGTTTCGTATAGGCGTCGGTCACTTCCGAACCGTCCCGGTAGTGGCCGCTGGCGTCCTTCAAAAGCGTCGTCGAGCGATAGAGCCGGCCATTGCTCTGGACGAGAAAAGCGACATCAACCAGCGGATTGTCCTTTTTGTAGGCCAGCAGGTAAGCCTGATTGCTGAAGGCCGAGATCTGGTCGCCGAACGTGATTTCGGGCAGCGTCACGCCACCGACCGTAATCTCCTTGCCGGTCAGCCGGGCTTCAGGCAGGGCCTTGTCAAATTTTTCCAGCGTCGCCAGCGTTTCGGCGCGCAGGGTTTCCTCGGCATAATCCAGCGCCTTGGCCATCAACTCGACCTGGGTTGCCAGCGTATTGCGGCTTTCAGCAAACGCCGTCTGCCGCGAGATATACGACAAGGCAATGGCCGAAATGACGCCCGCGCCAAAGCAAACGACAAAAACCCCGAGCAGAACCTGCCGGGCCAGCGGAAGACGTTGAAAAAAAGAGAACATCGTGTCACCCCCACGTAAAATGCATTTTTCACACCTTAGCATATTTATTATTTTTTTCAAACATATCGTTTTGCTACGCCAATTCACGCCTTCAAGCTGACAGCGCCCGCCGACCAGCCCCGGCACACGGTTAGCGTGAACCGTCAGCGTATGATCGTGTGCCGTCTTGCCACAAGGGGCATCACTCGGCGAAAATCCGGAAAGACGCCACGGGATTTCCTCGCTTTCGGCTCGCCATGACGGCAGGCAAAGCGGGCACTGGTCGCATCGAGTGTCGAAAAATTTTACATTTAGGCCAAGAAAGGCATGCCTGTTACAAAAACAATGGCACAGGCTATTGTTTTTAATGAAAAATAAAATTGTGGCATAAATGATGCTTTGTATCTGACGCCATTGTATCCCTCTTCGAGATCTCCATCGTGAAAACCCTCATTAAAAAAGTGCTTCTCATCGCTGGTTTCCTAACTGCGGCGGCGGCGAGCGCCAACAACATGTACATCAATGTTGGCGGCGCCAGCTACGACGTTCTTAATGTTGACAGCAACACTAATACCGGGCTTTTCAATGAATTCGGTTACAACCAGATGCTGTCAACCACGATTTATGACGTGTCGGGGTCGGGTGGCTCAATTCTCGGCAGCACTTTCTATGACACCAACATCGCCTCCGAATTAAATGCTGCCGGTATCCCTGGCGCCAGTGGCAAGGCGATGGATGGCGTCACCGATATCACCTTTGGAACACCAAACAGTGGTCAGTCGAATATCAACTCCCTCAGCCCGTTGACGCCGGTTTTCCCGATTTCCAGCAACGATGGCGAAGGCTTTTCAATAACTTGGGGCCTCTTGGTGGAGTACCATTTCAACGGTCAGATCGACGCAGCCGGGAACGTCATCTATACCGGTGGCTCCTTTGATCTCATCTTTACCGACGGCGGCCCTAATGATCGTGTGGTGCTGACCGGTGACCTGATCAGTTCCGAAGCCAATCTCAACAACCTGTTTCTCTACTTTGACGTGACCTATGCGGAAACGGGATTTCTGTTTGTCGATGACGGGAACGGCAATTTTGTCGATGCCAGCACCACACCAACCAAACTGGTTCTCGATACCAACATAAATCCTCCATTCCCCACACCTGACCAGCTACTGAAGCTTGATCCCAGCACAATAGCTCGCCAAGCCACGCTCGATGGCTCCGTCACTGCCCGGCTGGAAGTTCCTGAGCCAACCTCCATCGCCTTGCTTGGTCTCGGCTTGCTGGGTCTGGCTGGCGTTGCCCGCCGGCGCAACAAGGTTTAATCGGAAGGGTCGGTTGGCAAGACTCGTATCTTGCCAACAGTACAGCACGGGGTCGCGGGGGCGACCCCGTGTTTTTTGCTGGAACCGGCAATGCCGATCTGAACGGGATTGAAGGTGAAGCCATCCAGCCGGAGCTTTCCGCATTTTCGCCATGCCCGCCATGACAGCCCCGGCTGAAAATGGCTGAAACCCCATGTTCAAACACGAAACCGCCTTTTCCCGAAACATCGGCTGGCTGACGCCGGAGGAACAGGCGCGGCTGCGTCAGGCGCGGGTGGCGATTGCCGGTCTCGGCGGTGTTGGCGGGGCGCACCTGATAACGCTTGCGCGCCTTGGCATCGGGCGCTTCAATATTTCCGACTTCGACCGCTTTGAATTGCCCAATTTCAACCGCCAGGCCGGAGCCATGATGTCGACCCTCGGTCAACCCAAGGTCGAGGTTCTTGCAAGGATGGCGCTCGACATCAATCCGCAAGCGGACATTCGCGCTTTCCCGCAGGGTATCAACCCGGACAATGTCGGTGATTTTCTCGACGGGGCCGATATTTATGTCGACAGCATTGATTTCTTCGCCCTCGATATTCGCCGGTTGCTGTTTGCCGAATGCTACCGGCGCGGCATCCCGGCGGTTACCGCCGCCCCGCTCGGCATGAGCGTCGGTTTTCTCTACTTCGCTCCCGGCGGCATGTCTTTTGAAGATTATTTCCGCTTTACCGGTCAGCCGCAGCAGGAACAGTTGGCCCGCTTCATCGCCGGTCTGGCGCCCAGGGTTTTGCAACGGACTTATCTCGCCGTGCCCGAGCGCGTCAATTTTGCCGAACAGCGCGGCCCGTCCACGGTCATGGCCTGCGAGCTGTGTGCCGGAGTAACCGGCGTCGAAGTGCTCAAGATTCTTCTTGGCCGCGGCAAAGTCAGGGCTGCGCCGTGGGGTATGCAGTTTGACGCCTATCGGCAAAAGCTGTCATTGACCTGGCGCCCGTGGGGCAACGCCAATCCGCTCCAGCAACTGCTGCTGCTGTTCGTGCGGGCGCAGCTCAAACGCTGACGGTAGCGGCGGGAAATCCCATTCCCCAGCGATTAAACCAGCAAGGGTGTAAACCTGCCCTGACGCTTCACACCCCCCGCGCCGTCCTTCGATTTTGCAGACGAACGGGAGAAGGCTCTGAGCAACGGCACATTTTCCCGCATGAGCACATCTGGTTTTCACGCCATTATCCCGCTGCCACAAAATCATCCGGTTTTCGCTTTTTTTACCCAAAAGATGTGAAAAAATCCGGCTTTTCCGCCGATTCTCCGTTTGTTCCTGCTTTTTACTCGGTTATCATGGCGACCGTTTTCGTATAAGTTGCTCATATTACGAGGGAGGCTCTAATGACGATCTTTCGCACCATGCCTGAAAATTTCTTTATGCTGCTGGCAACCGTTTTGGCGGCGGCGTTTTTTTCCGGCTGCGCTTCGGATCTGCCCCCGGCGCCACAGTCCGCCGCTTCGCCGGAGTACAGTTACAAGATCGGGCCGGGCGATAATCTCAATATCGTCGTCTGGCGCAATCCGGAATTGTCGATGTCGGTTCCCGTCCGCCCGGATGGCAAAATCTCGGCTCCGCTGATTGATGATCTCGACGCCATGGGCAAGGATTCGACCAGTCTCGCCCGCGACATCGAGAAGGAATTGGCGAAATTTATCCGCGATCCGGTCGTCACAGTGATCGTCACCAATTTTGTCGGCCCCTACAGCGAGCAGATTCGCGTCATCGGCGAAGCGGCCAAGCCGCAGATTCTCGCCTACAAGCAAAAAATGACCCTGCTTGACGTGATGATCGCCGTCGGCGGCATGACCGATTTTGCCGACGGCAACCGCGCCACCATTTTACGCACCGGCGAAGACAACGCCCAATACAGCGTTCGCCTCAAAGACCTGGTCAAGGATGGCGATGTTTCGGCCAATGTCGAAATGAAGCCGGGCGATGTCCTGATCATCCCGCAGAGCTGGTTCTGACCGGCCCTCAATGATTGTCCCGCCCCGCCTGTTGGGGCGGCAAACTGCTTGGATTGCCCATGGAAGAAATTCTCCGCCAGGCTCTGACGATTATCCGCGCATCCTGGAAACACCGCCGCCTCGCCATGCTGGCGGCGTGGGTCGTCGGCGCCATTGCCGCTGGCGTCATCCTGCGCATACCGGATCGCTATGAAGCCTCGGCCCGCATCTTCGTCGATACGCAGTCGATCCTCAAACCGCTGATGTCAGGCCTCGCGGTTCAGCCCAATGTCGAGCAGCAGGTGATGATGTTGAGCCGCACCCTCATCAGCCGACCCAATATCGAAAAACTGATCCGCATGGCCGACCTCGATCTCAACGCCAAGAGCAAGGCGGATCAGGAGGCGCTGATCGACAGCCTGACCAAGACGCTGAAAATCCAGAGCGTTGGCCGCGACAATCTCTATACGCTGTCCTACCAAAACACCAATCCGGCCAAGGCAGAACAGGTCGTTCGGGAGCTGGTTTCGATCTTTGTCGAATCGAGCCTCGGCAACAAGCGTCAGGATTCGGATTCGGCGCGCAAATTCATCGTCGATCAGATCCGCAATTACGAAGCCAAATTGGTAGAAGCGGAAAACCGTCTCAAGGAATTCAAGCTGCGCAACATCGACCTGCAAACCGCCGATGGCAAAAACAGCATGGATCATCTTTCGGAACTGACGGGGCTGCTCAGTACCTCGCGTCTGGCCCTGCGCGAGGCGCAAAATTCGCGCGATGCGCTGCGCCGCCAGATTGTCGGTGAAGAGCCGGTGCTGCTGCCGGAAAATCCCGGTGTCGACGCCGGGATTTCAATGCCGGAAATCGACGGGCGCATTGATACGCTCAGGCGCAATCTCGATACCTTGCTGCAACGCTATACCGAGCAGCATCCCGATGTCATCGGTACGCGCCGCCTGATCCAGGATCTCGAAGAACAGAAACGCCAGGCATTGCTGGCGCGCAAACAATTCGCCGCCGCCAATCCGGGATCGGCGATCAGCAACAACCCGGTCTACCAGCAACTGAAAGTTTCCCTGGCTGAAGCCGACGCCAATGTCGCCTCGCTCCAGGCGCGTGTCTCGGAGTATGAAGACCGCTACAAACGGCTGGTCGAACTGATGCGGACGCAACCGCAACTGGAAGCGGAATTTACCCAATTGAACCGCGATTACGACATCAACAAGAAAAATTACGAGCAACTGGTGGCCCGCCGCGAATCGGCTGAACTTTCCGGCGATCTCGACGCTGCCGGTTCAGTCGCCGATTTCCGCGTCATCGACCCGCCGCGCGCCTCACAGAAGCCGGTCGCGCCGAACCGCCTGTTGCTGTTCCCGCTCGGCCTGCTGCTGGCGATGGCGGCGGGTCTGGCAACGGCCTTTATCGCCAGCCAGGTGCGTCCCGTCTTTTTCGACGGCAAAACCCTGCGCGACGCTACCGATCTGCCGCTCCTCGGCACCATCTCGCTGATGCCCAACGAAGCCCGCCGACTCAGGGAAAAATCGAGCCTGCGCCGCTTCCTGCTGGCAACCGCCGGACTGTTCGGCGCCTATGGCCTTGGCATGGCGGCTCTCTTTCTCCTTTCTCAACGCGTTGCCGCCTGAAGGGAGATCATTGATGAGTCTCGTCGAACAAGCCGCCAAGCGTCTGGAGCAACTGCGCCGGGCTGGCGTCGAGTTACCTGAAGAAGCGCCGCTCGCCGAACCAACCATCCGTCGAGCGCCCGCTCTCGCCCCCCGGAATGGCGCTGGCGCTGAGGCGGCGTCGATCGCCCCGCCGTCAATAGCGCCGGAAAGAAGGAAGACGGCGGCACTCAAACCGAAGCGGGTCAAACTCGATCTCCAGGCCATTTCGGCTTCCGGCCTGCTCGTGCCGCAGGCTTCCCGCAGCCGCCTGGCGGATGAATTCCGCGTCATCAAGCGGCCCCTGATCGCCAACGCCATGGGTAGAAACAACGAGCCGATCGCCAATGGCAATCTGATCATGGTCACCAGCGCCATGCCTGGCGAAGGCAAGAGTTTCACCGCCATCAATCTGGCCATCAGCATCGCCATGGAACTCGACAACACGGTGGTGCTGGTCGATGCCGATGTCGCCCGCCCATCGGTGCTCAATATGCTGGGAATGCCGCCAGCTCCCGGTCTGCTCGATGTGGTCAGCAAAAATTCGCTCGATATTACGGGTGTTCTGCTGCGCACCAATATCGAGAAACTGTCGATCCTGCCCAGCGGCACCCAGCATCCGCGCGCTACCGAACTGCTCGCCAGCGACGCCATGACTCGCCTGCTCGACGACATGGCCCGCCGCTACGATGACCGCATCATCATTTTTGATTCGCCGCCCCTCCTCTTGACAACCGAAGCGCGGGAGCTGGCGACACACATGGGGCAAATCGTCATCGTCGTCCATGCCGAAAGCACCACCCAGGCAACCGTCAAACAAGCCGTCGACACGATTGCCGCCTGCCCGGTCAAGATGATGGTGCTCAATCAGACGCGCCAGACACCTTCCGATGCTTATGGTTATGGCTACGGTTATGGATATGGGCATGAAAAAGAGTAAGTCGTTGGCCTTTTACCCGCGACTGGCCGTCCTGCTGCTCGCGCTGCCGCTGTCGGCAGCCGCCCAGCAAGGCACTGGCAACGTTCTGGCAGCGCCGGAGACCGAGGCGCCGGGAACTGTCGCCACGAATGGCCAGGACGGCCAGGATGGCGCCGAAACCGCGGAAAAAGGACGGGCCTGGTGGATTTCACCGCGGATCGGGCTGTCGCTGACCGCCACCAACAACGCCGACGTCAGCGGCAATGTCGGCAGCAAGAGCGATCTCATCAGTGAACTATCCCCCGGCATCCGCATCCAGGCGCGCACTGCCCGCCTCCAGGGTTATTTCGACTATTCGGCGCGCGAGCAGCTCTACATCAGAAACCACGATGATCGGCTGCATCACGACCTCAATGCCTTCGGCACCCTGGAGGCCATTGATGACTGGTTCTACATCGACGTTGCCGGCAATATCTCGCAGCAGGCCATTTCCGCCTTCGGCCCGCAATCGCCCGATGGCGGCTCGCGCAACGACAACATGACAGAAGCCTCGACCTATCGCTTCTCGCCTTACCTTCGCGGCAGCATCGCCGGTCAGGTCGACTACCTGCTGCGCTACAACGCTTCGACGACGCGGACCGAGGATACGCCGCTGTCGGATGTCGATACCGGGCAATGGCTCGGCCAGTTGCGCGGCGGCACGCCCTTCCGCCAACTGCGCTGGACTCTCGACGCCAACCGCCAGACTGTCGATTACGCCGATGGCCGCTCCACCGACGCCGATCTGGCGCGCCTCATGCTCACCTATCTGGTGACGCCACAATTCAGCGTCTCCGCCAGCACCGGCTGGGAACGCAACAATTACGCTTCGCTCGACAAGGAAAGTACGGATACCTACGGCTATGGTTTCGACTGGAACCCGACGCCGCGCACCCAGATTTCCGCCTTCCAGGAACATCGCTTCTTCGGCAACGCTCACCGCTTCAGCGTCAGCCATCGTTTTCCGATGAGCAGCATCCGCTACAGCGATGTCCGTGACGTGACCGTCCTGCCCAACCAATCCGGCACGGTCGGCATGGGCACCGTTTACGATCTTTATTACGATCTGTTCGCCAATCTGATCAGCGACCCGATCGACCGCGCCAATTTCGTCAGCGCCATGCTCCTTGCCGCCGGCGTCGACCCGACCCGGCAGATCGTCAGCAGCTTCATGGCCTCGCAGGCGAGCAAGCAGCGGCAGCAGCAACTGACTTACGTCATCTACGGCGCCCGCAATGCGCTGACCCTGCAAGTCAACCGCAGCGAGAGTTCGGCCATGTACGCCAGCGTCGTCCAGCTTGCCGGTGATTTTTCGCGCAGCGCGGTAATTCGCCAGACCGGGGCCAGCCTCAATTTCTCGCACCGTTTGAGCGCCCTTTCCAATCTCAACCTGCTGGCCAGCCACCAGAAAAGCGATGGCCGGCAGAGCGGCGGCGGTCTCGGCAACCCGAAAAGCAGAACAACGCTTTACCAGCTTGGTCTGAACACCCGGCTCGGCCCCAAAACCAGCGGTTCGATCAGTGTGCGCCACGCCAAATACGACGGCGACATCAGTTCGTACAGCGAAAATGCCCTGATCGTTACCATCCTCTACACCTACTGACCCATGTATGAAGCCTTTTACGGCTTGAGCAGCAAGCCTTTCCAGCTCAACCCCGATCCCTCGTTCTATTTCGGCAGCAAGGAGCACCGGCGGGCAGCCGCCTATCTCAATTACGGCATGCACCAGAACGAAGGTTTCATCGTCATCACCGGCGAAGTCGGGGCCGGCAAGACCACCCTCGTCCGCGGCATGCTCGACGGTCTCGACCAGGACAAGGTTGTCGCCGCCCATCTGGTCAGCACCCAGATTGACGCCGACGACACGCTGCGCCTGGTCGGCGCCGCCTTTGGCCTGCGCACCCGGGATGCCTCCAAGGCCGATGTCCTGATGTCCCTGGAAGCCTTTCTCATCAGCGCCGCCAGCAAGGGCAAACGCTGCCTCCTCATCGTCGACGAGGCGCAGAACCTGACCGCCCGCGCCGTCGAGGAATTGCGCATGTTGTCCAATTTCCAGTTCGGCAATCACGCCCTCCTGCAAAGCTATCTGGTCGGTCAGCCGGAATTCCGCCAGATGCTGCAAAGTCCGCACCTGATGCAGTTCCGCCAGCGGGTCATTGCCGCCTGCCACATCGGCCCGCTCGATCTCGAAGAAACCCGGGGCTATATTGAGCACCGGCTCAAACACGCCGGGTCGAGCGGCCTGCCGGTCATCGGCGACGGCGCTTACCAGGCCATTTTCAAGGCCAGCGGCGGCATTCCCCGGCGCATCAACGCGCTCTGCGACCGCCTGCTGCTGTTCGGCTTTTTGAGCAGCAAAAAAGAATTCGATCAAGCCGATGTCGAGGCAGTCGCCCGCGAAATTTTTGAGGAAACGACAGGCGCCAGCGACAACAACGCCGACTACGCGCCCGTGGCTGCCGCTGGCGATCCGGCCAGCGCCGTCGCTATCCAGCGTTTCGACCAGCGCCTGGCCCGCCTTGAGCGCAGCCTGCTGCGGCTGGAAAAGATCAACAGCACGGCGCTGACGCTCTTGCAGCAACTGCTCGCCAATGGCCGAACAGCGCCCGCCAAGCCCATTGAGAGCAAAAAAAATGCCGCCTGAAACCTGGCCTGTCGATCTCGGCCCCGTCATCTGCGTCGTTGGCGCCCGCCCCAATTTTATGAAAATGGCGCCCATTCTGCGCGCCTTCGCCGCCCATGTCCCGGCCATCCCGGCCTTGCTGCTGCACACCGGCCAACACTACGACCGTGAGATGAACGACCGGCTGTTCGAGGATTTGCGCCTGCCTCGGCCAGACATCAATCTGGAGGTCGGCTCCGGTTCGCACGCCGTGCAGACGGCGGCCGTCATGCAGCGTTTCGAGCCGGTGGTCGATGAACGCCAGCCTGCCGCCGTGCTGGTCGTCGGCGATGTCAATTCGACGCTGGCCTGTTCGCTCGTGGCCAGCAAAAAAGGCGTTCCGGTGGTGCATGTCGAAGCCGGTCTGCGCAGTTACGACCGCGCCATGCCGGAAGAAATCAACCGCGTGCTCACCGACCAGATCGCCGATCTGCTCTACACCACCGAGCGGAGCGCCGCCGCCAATCTGGCGCGTGAGGGCATTGGCGACGAGCGCGTGCGTTTCGTCGGCAATGTGATGATTGATTCGCTGCTCGGCAACCGCCAGTACGCCCGCGCCCCAGCCGCCACCATCGCTGCCGCGGGCGGCGACGCGGCCTTGATTGACGGCGCTGAAGACTACGGCGTCGTCACCCTGCATCGGCCCTCGAACGTCGATCAACCAGAGATGCTCACCGCCCTGCTCGGCGTGTTGCGCGACATTGCCGCTGATCTGCCGCTGGTCTTTGCCTTGCACCCGCGCACACGCGGCAATATCGAACGCTTCGGCCTGCAAAGCCTGATCGACACGCCGCGCATGCTCATGCTGCCGCCCCAGGGCTATCTCGAAATGCTCGGTCTGATGGCCGGGGCGCGTCTCGTCCTCACCGATTCCGGCGGCTTGCAGGAAGAAACCACGGCCCTCGGCGTGCCTTGCCTGACCCTGCGCGACAATACCGAACGCCCGATCACCGTAGACCAAGGCACCAACACCCTGGTCGGCCGCGATATTGCGGCGATTCGCCGGGAGACGGCGGCCATCCTCGCTGGCCGCGGCAAGCGCGGCCGTGTGCCGGAACGCTGGGATGGCCACGCCGCCGAACGCATCGCCGCCGATCTGGCCGCCTGGCTGATCGAGCGCCACCGCGCCCGCCGCTGAAGCAGGCCATGCCGACGCCGTCTCATCGCAATGCCCTGACCGTCGACGTCGAGGATTACTTCCAGGTTTCGGCCTTGGCTCCGTACATCGCCCGCAGCGAGTGGCCGAGCCGTGAATGCCGCGTCGAGCGTAATGTCGGCCGCATCCTTGAGATGCTCGACCAGCACGATACCCGGGCCACCTTTTTCACCCTCGGCTGGATCGCCGAACGCTATCCCCAACTGGTTCGCCGCATCGCCGCCGCCGGTCACGAAATCGCCAGCCACGGCTACGGTCACGAGCGGGCCAGCGCACAGACGCCGGAGGTTTTTTTTGCCGACATCCAGGCCGCCAAGCAGCTTCTCGAAGACCTGGCCGGTTGCGAAGTGCGCGGCTACCGGGCGCCCAGTTTTTCGATTGGCGTCAACAACCTGTGGGCCTTCGATTGTCTGGAGCGGGCCGGTTATCGCTACAGTTCGAGCATTTATCCGATCCGCCACGACCATTACGGCATCCCCGACGCGCCGCGCCATGCGCACCGGGTCGGCGGCCTGATCGAAATCCCGGCGACCACGCTGCGCGCCTTCAAGCGCAACTGGCCGGCCAGCGGCGGCGGTTATTTCCGCCTGCTGCCCTACGCGCTCTCGCGCTGGATGATCCGCCGGATCAACACGGTCGACCAGTTGGCAGCGGTTTTCTATTTTCACCCCTGGGAAATCGACGCCGCTCAGCCGCGCATTCCCGGCATCGACGCCAAGACGCGCTTTCGCCATTACCTCAACATCGGGCGCATGGAACAACGGCTCCACCGTCTGCTGACCGACTTTTCCTGGGGCCGGATGGACGAGCTGTTTCTCGGCACGGCCTGATTGACATGCGGATTGCGCGTCTCGACCCCTCCGACGACATCGGCGCGGCCCGCTGGGACGCCTTCGTCAACGCCTGCCCGGCGGCCAGCTTTTTTCACCGCGCCGCCTGGCAGGGCGTCATCGGCGAGGTTTTCCGACATCCGACTTATTTTCTCTACGCTCACGATGACGGCGAGGGTGGCGAAATTCGCGGCGTACTGCCGCTCGCCCATGTCAACAGCCGCCTGTTCGGCAATGCCCTGATCGCCCTGCCTTTTGCCGTCTATGGCGGCATCGCCGCCGACAACGAAGCCGCCGCCACGGCGCTGGAAGAAGAAGCGGAGCGGCTGGCCCGCCGGCTCGGCGTCGATCATCTCGAATTCCGCAACGTCGCGCCGCGCCATGCCGACTGGCCGACGCAGGATCTCTACGTCACCTTCCGCAAGGCCATCCTGCCCGATGTCGAGGCCAACATGCTGGCCATTCCGCGCAAACAGCGGGCGATGGTCAGAAAGGGCATCAAACACGGCCTCGTCAGCCACATCGACGACCAGGCCGACCGCTTCTTCGCCCTCTTTGCCGACAATGTCCATCGCCACGGCACGCCAGCCCTGCCCAAGGCTTATTTCGCCACGCTGCTGCGCGTTTTCGGCCCCGATTGCGAGATCCTCACCGTCACCGCGCCCGATGGCCGGCCGCTATCCTCCGTGCTATCCTTCTATTTTCGTGATGAAGTGCTGCCTTATTACGCTGGCGACGACGAGGCGGCCCGCGATTTTGCCGCCAATGATTTCAAATACTGGGAACTGCTGCGCCGCGCCTGCGAACGCGGTTTGCGCGTTTTTGACTATGGCCGCAGCAAGGTCGGCACCGGCCCTTACGCCTTCAAGAAAAACTGGGGCTTTCTGCCGCAGCCGCTGCATTATGAATACCGCCTCTACAAGCGCGACAGCATTCCACAAAACAACCCGGCCAATGCCAAATACAGATTTTTCATCGCCGCCTGGCGGCGTCTGCCGCTCAGCCTCGCCAACCGGCTCGGCCCGCTGATCGTCCGCAATCTCGGCTAGCATCTTTCATGGCTAATGTTCTCTACCTCGTCCACCGCCTGCCTTACCCGCCCAACAAGGGCGACAAGGTGCGTTCCTTCAATCTGCTGCGCCATTTGCTGAGAAAACATCGCGTTTTTCTCGGCACTTTCCTCGACGACCGGAAAGACAGGAAATACGTCCGCCTGCTCCGCGCCAAGTGCGCCGAACTCCACGTCGCCAAACTCAATCCGCGCTGGGCCAGACTGCGCAGCGTCAAGGGCCTGCTGACCGGCCAGCCGCTGACCTTGCCGTATTACCACGACGCCGGTCTGCAACAATGGGTCGACGACATCTGCCGCCGGGAGCAGATCGACGCCATCGTCGTCTTCAGTTCGGCGATGGTGCAGTATGTCGAAAACAAGCGGCGGCAGCCGCTGCTGATTGATTTCGTCGATGTCGATTCGGCCAAATGGACGCAATACGCCACCCAGCACCGCTGGCCGATGTCCTGGATCTATGGCCGCGAAGGCCGTCTGCTGCTCGACTACGAACGCCGCATGGCGGCCCGCGCGGCGCGTTCCTTTCTCGTCACCGAGGCGGAGGTTGAACTGTTCCGCCAACTGGCCCCGGAATGCAGCGTCCGCGTCGAAGCCATGTGCAACGGCGTCGATACCCATTTTTTCGCGCCCGCCGCCAAGCACCGCTCGCCTTTTGCCGGTGACGGGGAAACCGTGGTCTTTACCGGAGCCATGGATTACTGGCCGAATATTGATGCCGTGACCTGGTTCGTCAAGGACATGCTGCCGACGCTCCGCCGCCAGCGCCCGCGCCTGCGTTTTTACATCGTCGGCCGCAATCCGACGCCGGAAGTGACCGCCCTGGCCGGTAAAAACGTCGTCGTCACCGGCACCGTCCATGATATCCGGCCCTATCTGCAACATGCCGATGTCGTTGTCGCCCCGCTGCGCGTCGCCCGCGGCATCCAGAACAAGATTCTCGAAGCCATGGCCATGGCCCGCCCCGTCGTCGCCGCCGCCGACTGCGCCGCGCCGGTGGACGCCACGCCCGGCAAGGAACTCATCGTCGCTGGCGACGCCAACGAATTCGTCACCGTCATCAGCGACCTGCTCGACGACCCCGAAACCGCCGCCGCCATCGGCAAGGCGGCCCGCCAGCGGGTGATCGACCGTTACAGCTGGAAAGCGCACATGCGCCAGGTCGACCCTTATCTCGTCACCGCCATTTCGCAGTGAAACCGCCCGCCAACGCGCCCGCGCCCGCCTGGCGGCTTGTCCTGCCGCTCCTGCTCGGCCTCGTCGTCTGGCTGTTCTACTGGTACTGGGATACCGCTGCCGCAATGGTCGGCATCTGGTACCGCTCGGAAACCTATGCCCACGCCTTTCTGGTGCCGCCGATCACGCTCTGGCTGATCTGGCGGCAACGGGCAAGCATCCTTGCCGAACCGCCGCGTACTTCGCTCCCGCTCGCCCTGCCGGTGGCCGCCACGACGTTGGCCTGGCTCCTGGGCGAGCTGACGGCGGTCAACGCGCTGACCCAGTTCGCCCTGGTCGCCACGCTGGCGCTCGCCATCATGGCCCTGCTCGGCCCGACGGTCAGCAAGCGGCTGGCTTTTCC
The DNA here is from genome assembly GCA_031277255.1 of Azonexus sp. GTDB lineage: Bacteria > Pseudomonadota > Gammaproteobacteria > Burkholderiales > Rhodocyclaceae > Azonexus. The sequence continues at coordinate 34,262 of JAITMS010000081.1, read as the reverse complement.
GCTGGCTTTCCTGTTCTTCTCGGTGCCCTTCGGCGACTTCATGATGCCGAAGCTGATGGAATGGACCGCCGCTTTTACCGTGCAGGCGCTGCGCGCCAGCGGCGTGCCGGTTTATCAGGAGGGTCTGCAATTCATCATTCCCTCCGGCCACTGGTCGGTTGTCGAAGCCTGTAGCGGTATCCGCTACATCATCGCCTCGCTCACCGTCGGCACGCTGTTCGCCTATCTCAACTATGTCTCGCTGCGCCGCCGCCTGCTCTTTATCGGCGTTTCCCTGATCGTGCCGATCATCGCCAACTGGCTGCGCGCCTACCTGATCGTCATGCTCGGCCATCTCTCCGGCAACCGCATCGCCACCGGCGTCGACCACCTGATCTACGGCTGGCTGTTCTTCGGCGTGGTCGTTCTCATCATGTTCCTCATCGGCGCGCGCTGGTCGGAGGAGCCTGCCGCCGCCGCGCCGCCGGTCGAAACCGCCGCTGCCCCGGTTCCGACAACCGTCAGCGCCTGGCTGGCGGCGCTCGCCATTGCCCTGATCGCCGCCGCCGGGCCAGTCGCCTTCGCCGTCATCGAGCGGATGGATCGCGCTGGCCCGGTCACTCTGGCCGATCTGCCGCCGCCCGCTGGCTGGCGGGAAGGCGCTGCCCTGCCCGCCTGGCAACCCGACTTTTCCGGCGCGGCGGGCGAGTTGCAGAGCGCCTTCGAGCAGGACGGCCAGAGCGTCGGCCTCTACATCGGCTACTACCGCCACCAGGATTACCAGCACAAGCTGGTGACATCGACCAACACGCTGGCCGCCAGCGCCAACAAACAGTGGAGCATCGTCGCCCGCGATGCCGTCGCGCCAGAGAGTCCCGGCCTGCCGGAGCGCGTCGCCGCCGCCGAACTGCTGGCCGCCGGCGGCAGCCCGGAAGTGCGCCTCAAAGTCTGGCAGTGGTACTGGATCGACGGCCATCTGACCGCTGCCGACGCCGACGCCACGCTGACCACGGCGCTCTCCCGCCTCGCCGGGCGCGGCGACGACGCCGCGGTCGTCATCCTCTACGCCCCGGCTGACGCCGCCGCCACGGCCCTGCCCGCCTTCGCCGCCGCCGCCGCCCCGGCCATCAACCGCCTCCTGGCCGCCGCCCGCGAGCAGCGATGAGCGCCGACCGCCGCCCGCTCGTCGCCCACGTCATGTACCGCTTCGACACCGGCGGGCTGGAAAACGGCATCGTCAACCTGATTAACCACATGCCGCCGGAGCGTTACCGGCACGCCGTGATCGCCCTGACTGAAATCACCGCTTTCCGCCAGCGCATTGCCCGTGACGATGTCGAGTTGATCGCCCTCAACAAGCCGCCGGGCCAGACGCTGTGGCAGTTCCCCAAGCTCTGGCGGCTGTTCCGCCGCTTGCGCCCGGCCATTGTGCACAGCCGCAATCTGGCGGCGCTGGAAACGCAGTTGCCCGCCTGGGCCGCTGGCGTGCCGGTGCGCATCCACGGCGAACATGGCCGCGACGTTGGCGATCTCGACGGCGGCAATCTCGCCTATCAGCGCGTCCGCCGCTTTTACCGGCCTTTTGTGACGTATTACCTGGCCCTCTCGCGCGACCTCGCCGAATATCTCAATGGTATGATCCGCGTCCCTTCCGCGCAGATGTCGCAGGTATATAACGGTGTCGATACCGATCGCTTCCATCCCGCTGCCGACAGCGACCAGACCGCGCCCGGCTGTCCCTTCCCGCGCGCCGGTCACTGGCTGATCGGCACGGTGGGCCGCATGCAGACCGTCAAGGATCAGCCGACGCTCGCCCGCGCCTTTGTCCGGGCGCTGGAACTCGCCCCGGCCTTGCGGACGCGCCTGCGTCTGGCGCTGATTGGCGAGGGACCGCTGCGCGGCGAATGTGAGGCCATCCTCGCCGCCGCCGGGGTCGCCGATCTGGCCTGGCTGCCCGGCGAGCGCAGCGACGTGCCGGAAATCATGCGCGGCCTCGATTGTTTCGTCCTGCCTTCGCTCGCCGAAGGCATTTCCAACACCATTCTCGAAGCGATGGCCTCCGGCCTGCCGGTGATTGCCACCGATGTCGGCGGCAACGCCGATCTGGTCGCCGCTGGCCTGACCGGCGAGATTGTCCCCGCCGCCGACCCCGAAGCCTTGGCCCAAGCCATCGTCCGCTCTGCCAGCGACCCCGAATCGGCCCGCGTCATGGGCCGGGCGGGCCGTCGGCGGGTGGAGGAAAAATTCAGTCTGGCGGCCATGGTCGCCGCCTACCTGGCCACTTACGACCGGCTCCTCCGCCGCTGCGGCGCGGCCTTGCAGCCCTGACATGTCAAACACCATGCCCTTCCGATCCGCTCTAACGGATGACTTTCTCAGCCAACATGCCCGTCTTCTCGAACTGAAGACGGCGCTCCCTAGCACCATGACCGCAAAAGCAATCGACTGGAAAAAATGGAAATCGTGGAAACGCTCCGTAGCACAGTTGAAGGAACGGCGGGAACACTTGATGAATCCAGAGAATTATTCCCGTCGATTTGACAAACTCGTCGACGGTCTGCACATGGTTACCACCGACTTGCCGCAATACCTTGATCAGCCAGAAGTCAACGGCCTGATGGCTTCGACGCAGCAGCGCCTTTGGGATGTTATGAACTGGCTCAGCCTGCAATACAGCGCCGGTGCCGAAGTGGCGCAAATGGCCGAGGTCTGGCCGTATGCGCTGGACTGGGCCGAGGAATACGCCGGATTCAGCCATCGTTTCAACGAAAGCCCCGATGCCTATGGTCGCGTCTGCGCCCATGTCTCGCTCAGTACCGAAAGCTACTGGATCGTTGCCCTGCGCCTTGTCTGTTTCGGGCTGCTGACCGGCAACGCCAGCCAAATGCCCCGTGTCATGGCGATTCTCGATTACGCCAATGACGAAAAAGACGGTCTGCTTGAGCGGCTTGTCAGCCCCTTTATGGCTGGACGCGGAACGCCGCCTGACAAATGCTTGCGGCACCTGCCCTATCGTAAATTGTTGAAGGTCTTTGCCGCCGCGCCGGACAAGCGCCCGCCGCTCATGGTCAAGTATCTGGAAGAATGGTACGAGGCTAGCCGTCGGGAGCCTTATGTTAATCAGCACGATAGTTACCGGTTTGAGGGCTACTGGTCGTGGGAAGCCGCCGCTACTGCCTGGATGCTGGACATTGACGACAGTACTTTCCGCGACATGCCTTTCTACCCCCGTGATCTGGTTGATTTTGCGCGCGCGCTCGACGGCGCGGTGGTTGGTTCGCCAAGTCCCCCCTCTCGTCCCAACGTCCCCGCCAATCACCCCTGTCCCGAAACCGGCTGGTGGTTCACCCCGGCCAAAGCAGGCAGTCGCCGCCACTTCACACAAGGCTCAATCATGCCCGATGTCGAAGGCAGCGCCTACGGCGCAACCTTCTGGCAATGGTCGCCAGATCAATCGGCCCCGACGCTCTGACGGTCATGCTCGCCCCCGCCGCCCGTTCTCTTGTTCCCCCGCCCCTTGAAAAACCGGTTGTCTGGCCGCAAAGCGCCCTTGTTGTCGGCCTGCCCGGACAAGCCTTGAATTCATATGGGCACTGAAGCACATCTACACCCTGACCACGGCATCACCAGAAAATGGGATGCTAAAGATATTGATGTGGTGGTGAAGGCTCGTGAACGTGCCAGAAAATCAACATCTCGAAAAAACCGCAAAAATACCAAACCCTAGTAACGATACTCTGGCTTGAGTAATTACCATGACCGCTGCTGAATTTCGCGCCAAGCGCAGACAAAAATTTTTGACTGAGCAATATTATTTTTTGAATAAAAAATGGCTTGCCAAGCTACTTCACGAAAACAGCAAACTCGATGAGAGTGGTTTGACGATTGGCGACCTAGCCTATGCTGGGGTGTTTGGTAGTATTTTCAAAGAGCGGCTCAATATTCTCAAGCTCGAATACACAGCAGGTAGTCCTATTGAAACCCTTAAGCCACTATATGCTGATGTAACAAAAGCACTAGGTGAATGGCATGCCGTCTACCATCAATTCAGAAGACATCTGGCAAAAGAATACCAAGAAGATATTGATTTAGATGTGCCACCGCTTGAGTTCGACAATATCCTCGACTATCAACTTGTGCTGGATGTTGTCAGCTTAGGGATTCTGCTAGGTGAAGGCAATACTTTGCGACAAATTGCGTTATGGATGGAAAGCGAACGCGGTACTGATTTATTGTTTGAATCATTGCTTGCGCCCACAGTTCCCGACCCGCGTGACAACAAGGATTTCTGTCATCTCGAACCCTACGATCCACTGATTGATGCCTTCTACACTGCTAAAACACCAGCCGAATCCAGCGCCAAGGTCAAGGAATACCTTGGTATCTGGTACCAAAGTTTTGACGGTGCGCCTTGGCATGATGGGCATCTGCACGCGACCTCCTACGATATCCCCTACTACGGCTACTGGTCTTTTGAATCCGCCGCCGTCTGCGTCATCAACGGTATCGACGACAGCACATTCCGTGATCACATCCTGTATTCCAAAGACCTAGCGGACTGGGCGCGAGACAACAACTCACTCGCTTATTTGAAACCCGGCGCAGCTAGTTCAAGCGCAGGTATTCCCTCCCGCCCCAACGTCCCCGCCAATCACCCCTGTCCCGAAACCGGCTGGTGGTTCACCCCGGCCAAAGCAGGCAGCCGCTGCTACTTCACACAAGGCGCTATCATGCCCAACATTGAAGGCAGCGCCTACGGCGCAACCTTCTGGCAATGGTCGCCGGATCAATCGGCCCCGACGCTCTGACAAGGAACCAGCCATGTGCGGCATCACCGGCATTTTCGACACCACCGGCCAGCGCGACATCGACCGCGCCGCGTTGCAGCGCATGAACGAATCGCAGTTTCATCGCGGCCCCGACGAGGGCGGCCTGCATCTCGAACCCGGCCTCGGCCTTGGTCATCGGCGGCTGGCCATCATCGACCTCGCCACCGGCCAGCAGCCACTGTACAACGAGGATGAGAGCGTCTGCATCGTTTTCAATGGCGAAATTTACAATTTCCAGGAACTGATCCCGGAATTGCAGGCGCTCGGCCACGTTTTCCACACCCAGAGCGACACCGAAGTCGTTGTCCATGCCTGGGAAGCCTGGGGCGAAGACTGCGTCGACCGCTTTCGCGGCATGTTCGCCTTTGCGCTGTGGGATCGTAACCGCCAGACCCTGTTTCTCGCCCGCGACCGCCTTGGCGTCAAGCCGCTGTTCTACGCCCTGCTCGATGACGGCCTGTTGCTGTTCGGCTCCGAACTGAAATCCCTGCTCGCCCACGGCGGCTTGAAGCGCGACATCGACCCCGGCGCCGTTGAGGAATACTTCGCTCTGGGCTATGTCGCCGAGCCGCGCAGCATCTTCCGTCAGGCGCAAAAACTGCCGCCCGCCCACACGCTGCTGCTCCGTCGCGGCGAGCCGGTCGGCTCGCCGCGCGCCTACTGGGACGTGCGCTTCTCGCTCGACAACCGGATCGACGATGAGGAAGCCTGTAGCGAACTGCGGCATCGCCTCGAAGCATCCATCAAACTCCGCCTGATCTCGGAAGTGCCGCTCGGCGCTTTCCTCTCCGGCGGCGTCGATTCGAGCGCCGTAGTCGCCTTCATGGCTGGCCTCTCAAGCGACCCGGTCAATACCTGCTCGATCGGCTTTACCGACCCCGCTTTCAACGAATCGGCCTTCGCCCAAATGGTGGCCGAGCGTTACCAGACCAGGCATCATCTCGACATCGTCGAAAGCGATGATTTCGACCTCATCGACAGCCTCGCCCGGCTTTACGACGAGCCTTACGCCGACAGTTCGGCCATTCCCACCTACCGCGTCTGCCAGTTGGCGAGAAAACACGTCACCGTCGCCCTTTCCGGCGACGGCGGCGACGAGAGCTTCGGCGGCTACCGCCGCTACCGCCTACATCTGCTGGAGGAAAACATGCGCCGGGCGCTGCCGCTTGGTCTACGCCGGCCGCTGTTCGGCGCGCTTGGGCGGCTCTACCCCAAGGCCGACTGGGCGCCGCGCGTCTTCCGCGCCAAGACGACTTTCGAGGGCCTGGCCCGGACTGCCGTCGAAGCCTATGGCCATTCGGTGTCGATCCTGCGCCGCCCGATGCGTCAGCGCCTGTTTAGCCCGGCCTTCAAAGCCGCCCTCGGCGGCTACGACGCCTTCGAGGTTTTCGCCCGCCATGCCAAGCAGGCCGAAACCGACGACCCGCTGGCCCTGATCCAGTATCTCGATCTCAAGACTTACCTGGTCGGCGACATCAACACCAAGGTCGACCGCGCCAGCATGGCCCATTCGCTGGAAGTGCGCGAACCGCTGATGGATCACGAGTTGATCGAATGGCTGGCGACGCTGCCCTCGTCACTGAAGATCCGGGGCGGCGAAGGCAAATATCTGCTCAAGAAAGCCCTGGAGCCGCTGCTCCCGAACGACGTGCTGTACCGCCCCAAGATGGGCTTCTCCGTGCCGCTGGCGCGCTGGTTCCGCGGCCCCTTGAAAAACCGCGTCGAAGAAGCCATCCTCGGCCCGCGGCTCGCCGACACCGGCTGGTTCAACCGCCCCTACCTCGAAGAACTGGTGCGCGACCACCACAATGGCCGCCGCGACTACAGCGCCTCGATCTGGACTTTGCTGATGTTCGAGGCTTTCCTGCGCAACGTCATGGAACCCGGAAAACCGGCATGATCCGCGTCCTCCACGTCCTCGACCACTCGCTGCCGCTGCACAGCGGCTACACCTTCCGCACCGCCGCCCTGCTGCGCGAGCAACGGGCGCTGGGCTGGGAGACTTTTCATCTAACCTCGCCCAAACAAGGGGCCGCCACCGCCGCCATCGAAGAAGCCGACGGCCTCGCCTTCCATCGCACGCCGTCCGCCACGGGCGCCCTCGCCCGCTGGCCGCTGGGCCGCGAACTGGCGCTGATGAAAGCCCTTGCAACCCGGCTCGAAGCTGTCGCCCGCGACATCCGCCCCGACATCATCCACGCCCATTCGCCGGTACTCAACGCCCTGCCCGCCATCAAGGTCGCCCGGCGGCTTGGTCTACCCGTGGTCTACGAAATCCGCGCCTTCTGGGAAGACGCCGCCGTCGACCACGGCAGCACCCGTGAAGGGAGTCTTCGCTACCGCGCCACCCGCCATCTCGAAACCCGCGCCATCCGCCAGGCCGACCACGTTTTCACCATCTGCGAGGGTTTACGCGCCGACATCACGGCCCGCGGCATTGCCGCCGCCAAAGTGACGGTGATTCCCAACGCCGTCGATGTCGCCGCCTTTCCCCCCGCCCGCCCGCCCGACCCGGCCTTGCTGGCGCAATGGGGGCTGAGCGGCCAAACCGTGATTGGCTTCATCGGCTCCTTCTACGCTTACGAAGGACTGGATCTGCTGCTCGACGCCCTGCCCGAACTCATCGGCCAACGCCCCGACATCCGCCTCCTGCTGGTCGGCGGCGGCCCGCAGGAGAGCCGTCTGCGCCAGCAGGCGGCAAGCCTCGGCCTCGACCAGCGCGTCATCTTCACCGGCCGCGTGCCGCATCAGGAAGTGAGCCGCTATTACGACCTCATCGACATCCTCGCCTACCCGCGCCACCCGATGCGCCTGACCGAACTGGTGACGCCCTTGAAACCGCTCGAAGCCATGGCCCAGGGCCAGTTGTTCGTCGCCTCCGACGTCGGCGGCCACAAGGAACTGATCGAGCACGACAAAACCGGCATCCTGTTCAAAGCCGACGACCGCGCCGCCCTGAGCAAGGCCCTGCTGACCCTCCTCGACAACCGCCAACGCTGGCCCGAACTCAAGATGAATGGCCGCCGCTTTGTCGAAACCGTGCGCAACTGGCAAAACAGCGTGGCCTATTACCGCGCGCCGTATTCCCGGCTCACAGGAAAAGCTCTGTAAATGGGATGTATGATCGACATCATGTCCCGTCGCATTAAAACCCTTCTGTTCTCGACCCTATTTCCCAGCATGGTTCGCCCGGTGCACGGCATCTTTGTCGAAACACGCCTGCGCGAATTGCTCAAATGTGGAGAAATTGAAACCAAAGTGGTTGCGCCTGTTCCCTGGTTTCCTTTCAGCCACAAATTTTTCGGCCAATATGGCCGGTTCGCGGCAACGCCTCGCTTTGAGCGCCGGAACGGCATTGATGTTTATCACCCTCGCTATTTTCTGCCGCCGAAAGTCGGCATGAATATCGCCCCGCATACACTGGCTTGGGCGGCCCTGCCGCTTATCCGAAAAATCATTGCCGATGGTTTCGATTTCGACCTGATCGACGCTCACTACTATTATCCTGACGGTATTGCCGCTGGATTCATCGCCCGGTGGTTAAAAAAACCATTCGTCGTTACTGCTCGCGGCAGCGATCTCAGCTTAATACCTCAGTACCCCTATCCGCGAAAGTTAATCATACAAACCGCCCAAGCCGCCAACGCATCCATCAGTGTTTGCCGGGCATTGATGGATACATTGAAAGGTTTGGGCGCCGAACCGGGCAAATTGAAAGTTTTCCGCAACGGTGTGGATCTCATCAAATTTCGCCCGGAAGACCGGGACCAGGTACGATCCCGGCTCAAACTCACGGCCCCGACGATTCTGCTATCGGTAGGTCACTTGGTTAAACACAAGGGCCACGATATCGCCATCAAGGTTATGCCCATGCTGCCAAGCAACGTCGAGTTGATTATTGCAGGCGCAGGGCCCGAACGTTTGGCACTGGAAACTTTGGCAAAGCAACTTAGCGTTCAAGATCGCGTACGTTTCGCAGGCCAACTACCAAACGCGGATCTGAAAGAATGGTACAGTGCTGCCGATGCTCTGGTTCTGTGTTCGAGCCGAGAAGGCTGGGCCAATGTCCTGCTCGAGTCAATGGCCTGTGGGACACCCGTTATTGCCACGAACATCTGGGGGACACCGGAAGTCGTCTCCTCACCGGATGCCGGAGTTCTCATGCGCGAACGCTCGGCCAAAGCTCTGGCCGAGAGTTTTGCTGAACTCTTCCGGAATTACCCCTCTCGCAACGCCGTCCGCGCTCATGCCGAGCGCTTCAGTTGGCAAGAAACCAGCGATGCGCAGCTCAAACTGTTCCGCCACATTCGCGATAGCCACCAAGGAATAACATGCGCGACCTGCTGATGATGACCATCATCCTGGTTGGTTCAGCGGCGGCGCTGAAGAAACCATGGCTCGGCATTATTCTCTGGACTTGGGTCAGTTTGATGAACCCACATCAGCAATGGGGCTATGCCTCCGCTTCAATGCCGGTCGCCATGATCGTCGGGATTGCGACACTGATCGGACTCGTTTTCTCGCGGGAAAAGCAAAATCCTTTCATCTCTCCAGCGACATGGCTACTCGCCGCCTTTGTCGTATGGATTACCTTGACACTGCCATTTTCCATGTATTTTGACGCCAGCCTGCCATTATGGGATCGCTCAATCAAGATCTTTTTGATGTTATTTGTTACGCTGGCGCTGATTAATTTGCCGCAAAAAATGAATATCTATATCTGGATCATGGTTTTTTCCATTGGTTTTTATGGCGTCAAGGGGGGGCTTTTCACACTGCTGACCGGCGGAAACCACCGGGTATGGGGGCCAGGTGGTTTCATTGGCGGCAATAATGAAATTGCCCTGGCGGTTATCATGGTTATTCCTCTGATGCGCTATCTGCAACTTCAGATGACGGCCAGGTGGCAGCGCCACCTGATGAGCGCCGCCATGATTCTCTCCGCTATCATGGCTCTTGGCACTCATTCGCGTGGTGCGTTACTGGCGCTGGTTGCAATGACCATTCTGATCTGGATACGCGGTCGGCAAAAACTGGTTTTCGGCTTGATGGCCATTGCCATCGCTTTCCTCATTTTTCCGTTCATGCCAGAAGCATGGTGGTCGCGCATGGAAACCATCGAAACCTACGATCAAGACGCCTCTGCCCTGGGCCGCATCAATGCCTGGCACATGACGTGGAATCTGGCGAAGGATCGCTTCCTGGGCGGCGGTTTTTCAATTTACAACGCGACAGTTTTTGCCATGTACGCGCCGAATCCTCGCGATATTCATGCCGCCCACAGCATCTATTTTCAGATACTGGGAGAACACGGTTTCATTGGCCTGACGCTTTTTTTATTGCTTGGACTGGTAACCTGGAGAACGGCCAGCAAGCTGATGAAAACCGGCACCCAACAACCATCGCTCGCCTGGACCCGTGACCTGGGCGCCATGGTTCAAGCCAGCATGGTAGGTTACGCTGTCGGCGGTGCCTTTCTCAGCCTTGCCTACTTTGATCTGCCGTACAATGTCATGGTCATCGTTATTTTAGCAAAATATTTTTCCGACAAAGAATTGGGGCTGGTCAAATAAAAAATATTATCGCATACTGGATTAAAGAATGCTTAATGTCAAATTGTTGATAGATAAATTAAAAAACTTAGCAAATCGCCGCCGCTTTGAAAAAGCGCTGCGGCAGATAGTGGCTTCAGCCCCAATCCGCACGGGCTTGGGTAAGTTTACAGTACTCTCCATGGTGCATCACCGTGACGTTGACTCATATCTGCTGGCCATCAAATCATTTTGCCTTTTTTTCTCGCCGCAACACATCATTGTCGTTACCGATCCGACCATCACTGATGAGGATCACCAGAAAATTACAGCCCATATCAACGGTATCCAGTTTGTTTCAGCTGAAAATTACCGAGTTGCCGGAATACCGCAGGGAGGTTGCTGGGAGCGTCTAATTGCCATCGCCGAATATTGCCAGGACACTTATGTGGTTCAGCTCGACGCAGATACAGTTACTTTGTCAGAAATTCCAGAAGTCAAAAAGGCGGTTGCAGAATCCACGTCATTCGTGCTTGCCACCGAGGATGGCCAAGACTTCATCTCTTGTGCCGAAGCAACAGCTTGGGCAAAAAAATACGTTGAATCCGGAGAACATATCCAAATTCTCGCCGAAGCCAATATGGATTGCTTGGCCGATTATCAGAAATTACGTTACGTCAGAGGCTGTGCCGGATTTTCTGGTTTTTCGGCAAAATGCTTCAATCTCGATAAATTGAAAATTTTTAGCAACTCCATGGCGAAAGCACTGGGAGATAAATGGTCTGCATGGGGAAGCGAACAGTTCGCTTCCAATTTCATGGTCTCGAACTCTCCCCAAGCCATCGTTTTGCCTCACCCCAAATATTGCCATCCAGGAAGAGAACAACCGGAAACAGTATTTCTTCATTTCATTGGCTATGTTCGCTTCAAAACCAACCGCTATGCCCGTGCCGCCCGTGCAACCTGTGCGGCTCTTGCCGAAAAATAAATGCTGGAACCAGACATGCGGATCATAAAACCGCTTTGCAGATTGCTTTCTCCTGCCGGGCCGTCGGCAAAGCTTAGCATTTTCATTTTTCACCGCGTTCTCCCACTGGCTGATCCTCTGTTGCCGTTCGAGCCATCAGCGAAGCAATTCGACTGGATGGTTCGCTTCATTACCCGCACCTTCAACGTTCTGCCACTCAGTGAAGCCGCCCGCCGCCTGCAGGCAGGTACCCTACCGCCCGCTGCTGCCAGCATCACCTTTGACGATGGTTACACCAATAACCTGCTAGTCGCCTGGCCCATTCTCAAGCGCTACGGTGTATCAGCGACTTTCTTCATTGCCACTGCCTTTCTCGAAGGCGGCCACATGTGGAACGACGACGTGATCACAGCCTTCCGACTCGCCCAAACCGATGAGCTCGATCTCGATGCCTTCGGCCTTGGCCGCCATCCACTCAATGACGTAACGGCACGGGTGCGCGGCTACCGGGCCGTACTGGGTAAACTCAAATATTTTGAGCACCGGCAGCGTAGCGAAATTGCGCGGCAAATCGCCATCCGCTGCGCCGTGCCAGCCGCCAGCGAGCTGATGATGACGCACCAGCAATTGCGCCAGCTTGCCAGCGAGGGTGCGGAAATCGGCGGTCACACCCAGACCCACCCGATTCTCGAAAACTTGGATGATGTCACCGCGCTGGCGGAAATTGCCACCGGCAAGCGTGAACTGGAAGAACTGCTTGACGAGCCGGTGCAGGTTTTCGCCTATCCCAGCGGTATCCCCGACCGCGATTACTCAGCCCGTCACAGCGAAATGGTCCGTCAGGCTGGTTTCATCGCCGCCGTGACGACCCGCCAAGCATGCGCGACCAGCGCTTCCGGCATGTTCCAACTCCCTCGCTTCACCCCCTGGGACCGCACGCCGCTACGCTTTGCCTTGCGTAGCCTGACGACCTTGGCAAGAGCAAACTGAACTGGTCATTTGGCCAGATCACGAACGCTTGAGCCAAGTTGAATAGAGGCGGTTGATCTCAACCCACAACTGATGGCCGCTGACCCAAGCCGCGAACAACCCGCCGAGCGCACCGCCAACGCCAGAACAGAGGGCTGACAGCAGCAATTGATCGGGGCGCCAGCCCCAATGGAAAATCACCGCCACCGAAGCCGCCGAGGCGCCAAGCGAGACCAGCAGGCTTTTGCCCCAAGCGCGCAACAGCGCCCGGGTAGTAAAAGCAATATGCTTGCGCACTACGTAGATCCAGCACGCCGATGACAGTAGCCCGGAAGCGATCAGGCACTGACTAAGCAACAAAGGGCCGGACAGCGCGCCAAGCGCTGTCGCTACAAAAGCCGTCAGCATCGACAGCAGGGTCGCCTTAAGTACATCGTTTATGGCACCGATGCCGATCAGAGGCGGCGAACAGATGGCGGTCGGAATGGCAACGGCGCAGGCGACGGCCAACCAGCGCGCCGGATCGACGGCGGCATCCCACTGCGTGCCATAGAGAATGCGGATGGCCGGATAGGCCATCAGGGCGATGCTGCTGAGAAAGGCCCAGCCCAGCCCGGTGGTCAGTTCCATGGCAATCAGGAAGGGAGCGCCGAGATCGCATGATTCGCGCGACCGGCGAGCGAAGTAAGGCAGAGCCACCGAATTGACTGCATCGAGAACCAGACGGTGGAACATCATCACCAAACCCAGCCCGCGGCTGAACAAGCCAGCCGCCGCCATGTTTTGTAATTTACCGAGCAGCAACTCAGGAGCGCCGCTGGACAAGGTATTCATCAGCGAGGTCGCCGTCAGCTTGCCGCCGAAGGAGACGACATCGCCAATGCCGTGTTTGATCGGTCGCCAGCGCAAGCGTGGACGAACGAAAATCCAGAGGGCGACAAGGGCAGCGATGGTGGAGAAGGCATTGGCCCAAGCCAAGCTGACCGGGCCGAAACCTGCCCAAGCCAAAATGATGGCGGTAACCGCATGGGCCAGTGCGCTGAGAAAACGCAAGCTGGCAATCGAGCCGAAGCGCATTTCCCGGATCAACCAGGCGTAGGGATAGCCCAAAAAGGGCGTAATGGCAAAATTCAAAGCCAGCACCAGCATGATCTCAACCATCCGCGGCTCGCCGTAAAAGCGGGCGACCGGCAGCGCCGCTGCCGTCAGTAGCGCGGCAAAAAAAAGGCCGAGTCCCAATTGCACACTCCAGGTGGCGCGCATTTTTTCTTCTGTCAGCGACTTGTTCTGCACCAGATATTGCCCGGCCCCCAGATCGCGGAAGGTGGCGATGAAACCGAGCAGAACCATGGTCACCGAATAGACGCCGATTTCCGCCGGCGTCAGTAGCCGGGCGATGACCATCGACGAGAGAGTATGAACAACCAGTCCCGAATAACGGTCAAGAAAAGAGAAGGCGAGGGTTTTGCGGGTGGACAAAGGAAACGCTTCTCATCTGCTATCAGGCGGCAAAGGAACGGGGCCGCGCCCGCAACCACTGGGCGAGGATCATCAGAATCCAGACCAGTTCGCCATAGTAACCGGGATATTGCGGCAGGTAATCCTTGAGCAAGCGATCGAGGAAATCACCGCGGACAATCCGGCAAGCGCGCAGATCATTGAGGGAATCAACAGCCAGTTGGCGCAGCGCCGCGTGTTCAACCACCCAGACGCCGAATGGCAGACCAAAACCGTGTTTCTTCTTGGCAATGATCTCCGGCGGCAGAAAATCCTTCAGTGCCTCCTTGAAGAACCAGCGCAAGGTCAGACCCTTGAGCTTGAGTTCAGGGTCGAGGCGGAGCGAAAAATCAATCAGGCGGTCGTCAAGGAAGGGAAAGCCAACTTCCAGACCAGCCAGCCGGGTCGAACCCAGCACTTTCGGCAGATCGTTGTCGGCCAGCGTGTATTTCCAGTCGTACCACAGCATCCGGTTGACCAGCGAACGGGCATCGGTTGCCCGCCAGGTTTCCCGCTGCTGGCGCAAGGCATCCTCCGGCTCAACCTGGGCGAGAAATTCCGGCGTCAGCACCTCGCTCAGACCCAGCCGGGTCAGAAGGTTGTACATCTGCATCCGGTCCGGCATCGGCACGCTGGCCTGCTCGACGTAACTGACCGCTTTCTTGAGTCCGGGAACGCGGCCCGGCCAGGCGCTACCCGTCAACAGCGGCTCCAGAAAACCACGCCGCAAGAAGCCGGGAATCCGCTCGTAAGCCCCGAACACCCGCTGCTTGGCGTAACGGACATTGCCGCCAAACAACTCGTCACCGCCATCACCCGCCAGAATCCGGGTCAGCCCCACCTCACGCGCCGCCTTGGCGCAGTAATAAGCAGGCAGCACCGAGGAATTGCCAAAAGGTTGGTCGTAAGACGTGGCGACCAGGGGAATAGCGGCCACCAGATCATCCGGCGTCACATAATAAGCGTGGTGTTCGGCGCCAAACTGGCGGGCGGCGATGCGGGCATACTCCATCTCGTCATAGCCGGTCGCCGCAAAACCGATGGAAAAAGCCCGCGCCGCTTGCCCCGTCACTTCGCGCAACAAACCGGCCAGCGTCGAACTGTCAGTGCCGCCGCTCAAGAAACAACCTGTGCTACCCGCCACCTGATCGCGCACGCCATCGCGCAGAATTTGCCGGAATTCCGCCTTCAGTTCGGCCAACGGCGCCCGTTTTGCCTCATCAAAATGCGGCTGCCACCACGGCGCAACCGTCAAGCGGCCATTCTCGAACAAGGCGTAATGACCGGCTGGCAGGCGGAAAACCTCCTTGAACACCGTCCGCGGCGACGGAATCATATGGAAATAGAGATAATCGTAAAGCGCCTGGGGATCAATCTCGCCATCAACGCCAGCCAATTCGTCGGCCCGTTCGGCCACCCGCAACACGCCACCGACGACCTGGTAGCATAACGAATGGATGGAAAACCGGTCGACCGCGCAAAATACCTTGCCATCCGGCCAGTTGATAACAACAGAAAACACGCCCTTGACCGCCTGCGGCGCATTGACGCCGCGCTGCTCATAGGCAGCCAGCCAATGCGCCGCCGCTCCGGTCTGATCGTCCGCCACCCGTCTAACCGGCGTTTGTGGAATATTGCCGGAAGCCGTGATTTTTATATCATTTCCAAAGTCATGAAATTCCATATCAATCATCCATCTCTGCCCAACCAGAAGAATAGTCAACAATATCGATAGCACAGATAATAAGACAGATTTTCAAATAGGAATAGAGCCATGTGTTTATGTGAAAACCACCGCGGTTAAAAAATATCTGAGTAACGCCGGTAGGCGTCCTCCCAGGAAAACCTTGATTTCACATAATTATACAAATTAGCGCCCAGGAAAACCCGCTTGTCTTCATCTGCCAGCAGAACCGCCAGCGCATTACTTAAACTTTTTGCATCCTCAGGGGCAACGAGGGTTCCGAGGTTTTCATTTGATATAATTTCTCTTACTCCGCCGACGTTGGTCGCGACAACGGGGATACCCATTGCGCCAGCTTCTAGGGTACAAAGTGAAAATGATTCATACCTAGATGGCAAAACAAATAGAGTTGCATGCTTCATATAATACAAAACTTCCAAATACTCAACATCACACAACAGCACGATCCGCTGCTGCAAATTAAGCGCCGTAACCAATGCCTCAGTCTCTGCCTTGCTGCTACCAGATCTGCCAATAATAACGAGATATATTGCAGGGTAATCAGCAGCAATTTCAGAGAATGCATGCAATAGTATATCATGTCCCTTGATTGGCTCAAAAGAGCCTACCGTAAGAATATATGGCTGTCGGCTTGGCGGTAGCCGTGTTTTATTTTTGACTTCATCCGCCAATGAAAAATCAATGCCATTCGGTATAATTAAAGTTTTATTATTGGCATAAAATTGCAAGGTTATTTGGCGCAAACTTTCCGAAACGACAACAATATGATCAGACCCCAGCAATAATAATTTCCATATTATTTTTTTCACTCCTCTCAATTCCAATGCGCTACGAATATCAGTACCATGCAAAGATATAATTATGTTGCCGCTAAAAACACTTAAGCGCCGCATCAGTATAAATGTAAAGCTGGCAGCAGTAGGGTAATGAATATTTATGGCATCAATGCCATAAGTATATACGATGCGTCGTAGCACATAAATGGTTTTGGGTAGCGCCAATATATATTTGGCAATGCTTAAAAACCCCGCTCCAGGTTCTCGCATACGAAGGCGAATAGATGGAATTTCTTGGCCACTATAACTATCCGTTTTATGCGACCAGCTTTGAATAAGCAAATACGGTTTTCTACCATTTATTTTAGCTTGTTTAGCAAGTGCACGAACTACGCTATTCACCCCACCGACAAAATGAATATCCCATGGAAGCACAAATAGCAAATTTCCCAATTATTTATCCCCAAAAGCAAATACCAAGAACCGAAATCATGGCAGCGAGTTGTGTGTAAAAATAGACTGAACTCCCCTAGGCTTGATATCGCACAGGGAACAGCGCCTTCACCACATTAAAAACTTGCGCCATACCTGGCCTCCAGAGCAATGCTTTGAGATAGGCACGCGTCGCCGCACCATGACGACCGACACAGCGCATATGCCAACCTTGGTTGGCGAAGGTATCCGAAATTCGCCTACGTAATGCAGCGTCTTCGGCGGGCAACAATCGACCTTTGATACGTTCTCGGTTCTTCTGCAAATAAAGCAGGGTTTCTCGATCCCACTTGTCCTGATCTCGGGTAATATTAGTCTCATGCTGGCGATACGACGCCAGTATAGACGGTGAATATGCTATCGAGCCTGCCATACCCAGGCGTACCCACAAGTCGGTATCATCACAAATTCCGTAGGAAACATCGAATGAAATATCGCCAGCAATACGCTCCGGGCAAATCGTAGTTGAGATGGTATGCAGAGCGGCATAACGTATGGACTGGAACTTGTAGAAATCACCTTTGCAGATAAAGTAACCACTCTCATCCGGCTCCAAATAATCGCGTGCATCGTCCAGAAAACTACCCAAGTAGCGCGACAACATATTACCATCGCTGTCAACCAATTCGATATCGTGAAATGCAGCGACACACTCTGGATATTTTTCCAGCATATCCACCGACACTCGCAGTTTGTCAGGTAGAAACAGATCATCATGGTCAAGGAGGCTCACGTATTTTCCACGAATAGCCTTCAGTGCTGTGTTTTTACTATACGCAGGGCGGCCTGAGTTTTTTTCATGTCGTATGATAATGATACGAGAATCCTGCTCTGCATATTTGGCCAAGATACGCGGCGTCGAGTCGGTAGAACAATCATCTACGGCAATAATTTCAAAATCGCTCAGCGTTTGAGCCAATACTGAATTCAACGTGGATCGCAGATAACGCTCACTGTTAAAGCAAGGAATGATAACTGATACGAGTGGGTTTGCCATTTTTGTTTATTTCCATCAAGGTAGCTGGCAACTGAAAATCTTCATCGAAATCACATGCCTCTAGCCGACTTCCCGTATGATTTCACGGCAGCACCCAATATAAACGCCAAAAAAATTAGAGTATAGAACAGCCAGGCTAGGCGTGGCGCGTCAATGACGCTGTCAAACATCCCGACCGCCAGAAAGCCGACGATGGCCGCCGACAGGTAAGGCGCCAGCTCGTGCCGCCGCGTCTGGCCCAGATTCAGGCGCCACAGGGTAGTGATGACCAGCAGCAGGAAGGCGGCCAGACCGAGCACTCCCTGATCGAACAGCACATTGATAAAAATATTCTTGGCATGCCAAGGCAAGTGGTCGTGGTCGCTGCTGAAAAACCAGCGCCGCATGTCATCGCTGAAGTCGCCATTGTTCAGCAGCAGTTCGCCGCCCGGCCCGCTGAGGATGATGTCGTCGATGTCAGCGATACCGCTGACGTTGCTGACGCCGAGCGAGAACATTCTGAAGCGTGGCGCGTACCACGGGCCGCCGCCGAGTAGCGGCCCGGCCAGCGGTATGGTGAGGTTCTGCCAGTTGCTGCCGGCTTTGACGCCAGCGCGCCCGGTGACACAACCAGCAACATAGAGCAGATGTTTTTCGCAAACCTCGACATGCAGTCTGACATCGGTTTTCGGCCTGATTCTCAGCGCCACGACAAACGGCCCGTTGGCGTCAAAGGGCAGGCGCTGGGAGACGCGGAAAATATCGCCGAAACTCATCGGGTGCCAGGGCGCGGCGAGCGACAGCCAGGCGTTTTCGCCATCCCGCAGAAGCTGGTAAGCGCCGGGGAATTTGCTGTCCGGCGCGGCGAAAAAATAATTGGCCGGATAGCGCCCCAAGCCCTTGCCGAACCACAGATCGAGCGGTTTTTGCAGCAGCGCGGCGCTGAGTTGCCAGTGGTCAAAGCGTCCAGCCAGATCGTGCGATGAGGTTGAAAAACGGCCCCCCATGTAGCCGCCGCCAGCAAATACCGCCACCGCCGCGCTGACGGCCAGGGCCGCGCTGAGGAAGCTGGCTTGCCAGCGTATCCCTTGCGGCCAGGCCGGGCGGACGGTAAAGAGGGCGGCCAGACCGAGCGCCAAAGTCAGGGTCAAGGCGATCAGCATCCCCGACAAGGCATCGCCGCCGCCCCAGTAAGCGGCAACCGCCGCGGCAGCAAGACCGAGGGCAAACCAGACGGCGACGGCAAAAATCCGCCGACTGTCGGCGAGAACGGCAGGCCGCCGCCAGAGGAGAAAAAACGCGGCGGCAAACAGGACGATATACAGCCCATACGGCCCCTTGGGCAGAAAACCGGCCAACAGCGCCAGGCCGCCTCCGCCAATCAAACCAAGCGCGATCCCGGCAGCCAATTGCCGCTTGGCGATGCCGCGCAAGGCTTGCGGCATCAACAGCGTGACGGCGAGGACGCCGAGCCAGGCAAGCAAGCCGCGATAGCCGCCGCCAGCGAAGACGAGGCCAGCCATGACGGCCAATAACGGCAAGGCCAGCGCCCAGCGCAGCAGCGGCCAGGCGGCTTGTTCCGGCTGCTTGCCGGGTCTGGCCACCGGGCGGCGCGTCTGCCAGGCCAGGAGCGGCAGGGCAATCAGCAGGGCGAGATAGACGCCGCGCGAGAAAGTCGTCAGCGCGGCGTAAGCGGCGAGGATAAGGAGACCGGCGGCCAGCACATGTCCGCTCGCCGTCCGCGCATGGCGCAGGGCATAGACGGCGAAAGGCGCGGTCAAGAGCAGCCAGCCGTCGAGCGCCGCGCCGCCGACGTGCATTTCCCAGAACAGGGCGGTTGAGCGGTAATCGCTGGAAAAATTGAGCAAGTCGGCAAAAGCCAGCCGTTCCCACAGCGCCGCCAAGGCCGCGCTGCCCAGTCCAAGCGCCAGCCCCCAGGCCAGCCGCCGGTCAGCCTGACAAGCCGGGTCAGCGAACTGACGATGCAGCAAGGGCAGCCACAACAGCGCGAGAAAGAAGCTCTTGCCGATGCGGATACTGTTCATCGGGCCGTCGTAGCCTTGATACCAGCCGAAGTGAAAGCCGCCGGCGTCGGCAAAACCGCGTCCCAGCGAAATCATGAGCGAGAGGGCGAACAACAGCGCCAGCCCGGCCAGCAGGCGGGACATCCGGGTAGGCTGTTCCTTCACAGGCCCATCAGTCACAGCGCGGAGATAGCCGCCGCCCGCCGCCGCGAGAATCAGCAGGTCGCTTTCGGCAAAGCTCAGCCAGCCTGTCCACGGCGCCAGATCAATCACCGGCAGCAGCGCCGGGACGATGAGCAGCGACCAGGCTGGACGCAAAAAGATGAGCGCCGCGACGGCGGCAAACAGCAGCAGCGCCGCACCCGGCCCCAGCGGATGATGCCAAGCGAGAAAGGCGCCCGTGACCAAGGCCAAGAGCGCCGCCAGCAGGTCGCGTAGCCGATGGGCGGTGAGCGGCGCGGCGGTAGTCATCGTCGCCTCAGCCTCCGGTCGCCGCGTCGAGCAGCCGGGCCAGTTCCGCCGTGCGCCCCTGACGCGACGCCTGGGCGACCGCCTGAGGATCGGGCAAGGCGGCCCGGCCAGCGCGAACGGCGGCGAGAAAAAGCGGCAGCGCGGCGCTGATATCGTCGATTGAATCGAGCCGGACGATGTCGGTAGCGCCCGCCTGGCGCAGCGTCGCCGCCGTATCGCCCGCCGGATCGGTCAAGGTCAGGATCGGCCGGTTGGCGCGCAGGTATTCGTAAATCTTGGCCGGAATCTGCTCATTGCAGTTGGCCGCCTGCATGACCAGAAGACCATCGGCGGCGAGCATTTCGGCCAACGCCTGACGATAGGGCACGGGCGGCTGGCAGTCGATCAGATCGGCAATGTCGTAACGGACTGCCAAGGCTTGCAGGAGATCATCATGGACGGAAGCGCGAAAACGCACGACCAGACTGCCGGGCGCAATCGCTCCGGCAGTCTTGAGGCGGCCCAGGGCGGCGAAAAATTGTGTCGGATCGCGTTCCGCCGGATAGACGATGCCGCTGTGCAGCAGCGTGATTACCCCCGGATTCAGAGGCTGCCGCGCCGTACCGGCTGGCGCGGCGGTAAGGAAACTTTCCTCGTCGTAGCCGTTTTCCAGCAAGCTCACCCGCTCGGCGGCGGATGGGTAACGCTGGCGATAAGTGCGCGTCGCGCTCGGTGTCGTAAAGATACAAAAACGCGCCGCCTTGAAGGCTTGCCGCTCGATCGCCAGAAAGCTCCGCCGCGTCAGCGGATCAGCCGGATAAACCTCCTGCGCCATCGGGTCGCGGAAATCGGCCAGCCACGGCAGGCCGCTCCGCCGCTGCAATTCGATGCCAATCAGGTGAGCGGTGGCGATGGGGAAGGTGGTCCAGATTGCCTGCGGCTTGAATTGACGGATCATCCGCATCCCCTCGCGGACGGCGGCGAATTTCCAGCTCACCCAGCGGTCGGGTCGGGCCAGGGCGCCGATGTAACGGCCACGGACACTCAGATGGCGCGCGCTATCGAGCGCGAAAGCGCGGCGCACCACGGTGCCCGGTGGAATATCGCCCATCAGGTCGTCGCTGGTGCGCTCATAGGCGCGCGGATGGGCTGACAGCACCAGCGGCTCCCAGCCCAATGCGGGCAGATGCTGGACAAAGCGCAGCGTGCGCTGAATCCCGCTGCTACCAGCCAGCGGCGGGAAATGATAGGCAACCATCAGGAGGCGCTTCATGGATTGTCGACGGTCAAGCGATGCGATTCGGTTAAATACCACAAATACATCATCTCTCTAGCCCCTATCTGGTTTCGGATGTCGGCCTGCCCGCGCCGCCGCCAGCCGCCGACGGCCTCTTTGGATCAAGCGCCCGGCCATTTCCTTGACCAGCAAGGCGCCACCAGCCAGCGTGCGCGGGTTGTAGGCGATGATGCCGCGGCGCTCCCGCCGACTGCTCATCCAGAGCCGCTTGTAGGCGTCATCGCCGATCAGGAAATCGACCTCCTCGACCCGGTCATCCTCGATCACGCGCTGCATGAGAAAAGCCGTCAGCACCGTTCCCGGCGACCAGGCGGCAAAATCCTCGCGGTAGGCCAATTTGTAGATACTCGCCTTGCCCGCGCCCGCCATCCACAACTGGGCAGCGACTGCTCGCCCCTCAAGGCGGGCGATGCCGAGGCGCAACATGTCCCTGGCCGCCAGCAGGCGGATCAGCGACGGTACGAAATCGGGATAAGGCTCCGGCTGCTTCCAACTGGCCGCATAAACCTCCCTGAAAGCGGCGATACCGGCCTCGACCTCGGCGGCATCGCTACCGTCGATGACATCGAGGCTGCCGCCAGCGGCCATGAATTTCTGTGTCCGTCGTTTGGCGGCGCTACGGAGATTAGCGCCGCGCTCGCGCCAATAATCCGCCCAGCCGCCCTCAACCTTGAGGAACCAGTTGCCAAAACAGAAAAAAGTCAGCGGTATCCAGCCGATAGCCCGCAATTCGTTCATTAGCGCGCCATAGCTCGGCGAGTCCGGGTCCATCGGGGCCAAACGGATCACGTCGGCGCCGCCGTTTTCCCGCGTCGCGGCGGCAAGCAGGCGGCGCAAGGCCAGAGGATCGCTGTCCGGCCCAAACAGCGGCGCATAGAGCGAGGTGTAGTAATTGCTCAGGGACTCCAGCGTGCGCGCCCATCCCTGGCGAATCCGGCGCAGCGGCAGAACCGCCCGCGCCTGCCCATTTGTGGCCAGATCGTAGTAGTAGATGACGTTCGGATCAGCGGGATAAACCTGTTGTTGCAGCAAGGCGAACCAGTCGATCGAGGCATCGAGATTGCCATTGAGGGCAAATGCCGCAAACGGCCATTCGCCTTCGGCAAATTGGTCGAGCCGGTGGCAACAGTGGATGACGCCCGGCGTTATCACATTTCCCCCCGGCACTGACGCGCCGAACCCGGCAGCGCCCGGCGCAGCCAGTCGAGCGTTGCCGCTTCGACCGTCTGGCGGAGCGCCCGCGACGAAAAAGTGTGGTCGGCTGCCGCCATGTCGATACGGCTGAGGCCGGGATTGGCCAGCGCCGCTGTGGCGATGGGGTCGTTCCGGCAGGCTTCGAGAAATTCTTTTGCCGTGTAATCGTTGCCGCTGAGGATCAGCAGCGATGGCCCAGGGAAAGCCGCCAGCCCGCGCAGCATCCGTTGCTGGAAGGGCAGTTCCGCTTCCGCCACCGCGTCCGCTGGCTGCCGGGCGCGCCGCCAGTTGCCCGCCAGCTCGCCCAACGCCCGGCTGAGGCCAAGCCGCCCGGCGAGCAGTTTCCGCCAGAACTCGCCTTGCTTCAGCCGCCGCAGGTAGTAATGTTTGATGTGGGTGCGCGCCAGCGTTGCCGCCGAACGCGCCCAGGGATTGAGCAAGATCAGGCCGCCGATGGCGGCGTCCCGCCGCCGTTCCCAGTACAGCAGACTGGCCGTGGCGGCGTCGCACAGGCCCCAGAGGACGATGCGCTCAAGCTGCGGACAGTGCTGGTGAAAAGCCGTCAGTGCGGCGGCGATGTCGTCGTCGATAGCCGTAAAATCACGGGCCGCGCCGGTGCTGTCGCCCATGCCGCGATAATCGAAGCGCAGCGCCGGGTAGCCCGCCGCCGCCAGCGCCCGCGCCAGCAGGATGAATTGCCGGTGACTGCCCGCCCGGTATTGCGGCCCGCCAACGACGATCAGCACGCCGGTGGTCAGCGGCGCAGCGGGGGCAGCGACAACGCCGAGCAAGGATTCGCCCGCACAGGGGAAGACGATAGCCTGTTCGCGGTAACTCATCTCTCACCCAACAGAGCCGCCCGCGTCGCGGCCAGCAGTTCTGGCGCTTCCTCGATTTCCGCCGTCTGCCAGAACGCCGGGCCGCGCACGACGGCGGCCTCGACCGCGAAACCCGCCGCCCGCCATTGCTCGATACGCTTTGTCGTCGGCAGCGAAAACGCCGCCTCGTCACGTGGCGAGACTTCCAGCCAGACGACCCGGCCACGCCGTCCGGCGGGCGGCGCCAGTTCGGCCTGTTCAAGACCCTGCGCCAGAGCCGGGGCAACCGCGTAACCGGCAATCTCGACCGTCTGCCCGGCGGCCAGTTGCCGTCGCAGTTGCTCGCCGACGGCCTTGGTTTCGCCCGCCGCCATCTCGCCCGCGATTTTGAGACGCATGAATTGCTGCCAGTGCTGCCTGCCCGCCAGCACCGGCTGCCAGAAGAGGAAGGTAATGGTTTCGGGAATTTCGGCGGCGGCTTCGACCGCCAGCAGGCAACCGGCGCGCAAACCCCAGAGCGTCAGCGGCGCTGCTGAGCGCTGGCGCAGATGACGGTAAGCCGCCAGCGCGTCGGCCCGCCAGGCCGCCCAGGTCGCATCGGCGAAATCGCCGCTGCTGTCGCCGCAGCCAAAGAGGTCGATCTGCAACACATCACAACCGGCAGCGGCCAGCGCCCGCGACTGCAAAGCCGCCATGCGCCGGGTCTTGTTCATTTCCTCGGCAAAGGGATGCAGGTACAGCACAGCGGCCCTCGCCTCTCCCCCCTGCGCCGGGTGGAACAGACAGAAGCGCCGACCGCCATCAACCGCCAGGAAATCCGGCTCCACAAGCAGCGCCGCCGGATCAAGCGGCCAGTTTGCCGTCGATGAAGTCGACCAGCGAGCCGACCGTAGCGAACGTCCCGCCCTCGATCTCGTCATCATCGACGGCGAAACCGAAACGCTCCTCGAAGCCGGTAATCAGGGCCACCACAGCCATTGAATCAAGCTCCGGAATCGCCCCCAGCAACGGGGTATCCAGGGTAAAGGCCGCAGCCCGGCCATGCAGGCTGAGAACCTCGTCAAGCAGCGACAGGACTTCATTCCGGGTATTCAAACCGCACTCCTATGGCATCAAAAGGCCGAATTATAGGGGCAGAAAGCCAAGGCCGTTCATGGCGGCGGCGCAAAGCATGTGGACAACATCACACTCAGTCGACATTGACCAGCGGCGCTGGCGCTTACCCGTGAAAACACCTGAACGGATGTACCATGGGCCGCTTCTCTGAAGCGCCCTGTTTCAGGCCAACCTTCCTTGGAATGTCCCGATGATCGGTCGATTTCTGCATCAAACCTGGCGTCTGTTACGCTGGTTGTTCGCCGCTCTGGCGTTGCTGCTATGCGGCCTGATCGCGGTCGCCTGGTGGGTCAACCGCCACGACGATCCGCCGCTGCCCGAAATCACCGCCGCCATGCGTTTCGCGCCGCCCACGCCCGAAGCCATGGACAACAACGCCTATTTCACCCTGCTCGGTCTCGACGCGCCGCCGTCAGAAGATGCGGCGGCCACCGGGCAGCGCCGCTTCGCGGCCGATATGCGCGCCTATGCGCATTACCGGCAAACGGGCGAAATCAAGCCATTGCCTGATGATGATGTTCCGGCCTCCCCGCCCGGTATGTCGCCACTGCGCTGCCCTGCCGAGGCCGACGACTGCTACGCCCACTATCTCGCCCACGCCCCGGCAATCAAGGACAAACTGACCGAACAGGCGACGCTCATCGCGCGTTACCTGTCTCTGCGGGAGAAACCGGTTTATGAGGAAATCATCCCGCCCTACATCGCCCAGCAGCTTCCCCCCTACGGGACAGCCGTCGTCGCATCGGAGTTGATCGACATGCGCGCCGCGCTGCTGCTCAAGGAGCAGCGCCTGGACGAGGCGCTGGCAATGATGGAGGTCAACGCCGATATTCACCGGCGGCTGGCGCTGGGTTCGCGGACGCTGGTCGGCGCCATGATCGCGCTGGCGATGGATCTGCGCCAGCAGCGTATGCTCGCCAGCGCCTTGCACCATCTGCCCGCGCTTGCCGACCGCCATGCCCAGCGGCTGGAGGCTCTCGTCAAATCATCGGCGCCCGTGCCGCTGACCGCCGTGCTGGAAGGCGACAGAAAAATGGTGTTGGCCTACATGGAAGACGCGATCAGCGGCAAAATGGTGACACTGAACACCGACGCTGGGCAGTTCGAGGAAGAAGAAAACCCGGTCACCGAATGGCTGCGGGAACGCTGGTTCAACCTGCTCTATCTGCCGAATGCGACGTGCAATAGCTACTACCTGTCATGGCAGGAGCCGATCCACCTTTCCCGTTTACCGCCGGATCAACTGGCGGCGGCAAAGGCCGCGCCGACGCCGAAACCGGATGAGGCCGCCAGCCCCGGCGATTTCCCGTTTTTCCCGCTACGCAATTACAACGGCAATATCCTGCTCTCCATTGCCAAGCCTGACATCACCGACTTCATCGAACGCGCCCACGATATCGAGGGCTACCACCGCCTCGTCCGCCTGCAAATCGCCGCCCGGCGCGAACACATCCCCTTCGCCCAGATGCCTGCCTGGCTGGCCGCCCAGCCGCCCGAACTACGCAACCCTTATACCTTGCAGCCGATGGACTGGGATGCAACAACGCAATCTTTGCAATTCGCCGGACGGCAGCCGCAAAGCCAGAACCCGGAGCCGAGAAACATCTATCGCCTCCGGCTGGGTACGGCTACGGATTGAAACAATGATTTGGGGCGACTGATGGGGCTCGAACCCACGACAACCGGAATCACAATCCGGGACTCTACCAACTGAGCTACAGCCGCCGCTGAGAGGCGCGCATTGTACGAACTTCCCGTTGGCCTGTCCACTTCCGCCGCCGCCCTTTGCGCCGACTTCGCGGGGGTTGGTCTTTGGTCGGCCATGATAGAATTAGTAGTTTTTCGGCTCTGCCATAACAAGGGACATACAGGGACTATTCATGGAATCCAACACCGCACAAGCCAGCGAACTCGAACGTCGGCTCGATCTCGCCATCGCCATTGCCGATATTGAAAAGGAAATGGAGCAGCGCCTGAAGCGCATGAGCCGCAATGTCAAGATGCCGGGTTTTCGTCCGGGCAAGGTGCCGTTCAATATCGTCAAGCAGCAGTATGGCGCGCAGGCGCACCGTGAAGTGCTGTCGGAGGAACTTGACCGCGTCTTCAGCGATGCCGTGACGGCGCAGAAGATGCGGGTGGCGGGTTATCCGCGGATCGAGCCGAAAAATGCCGAAAACGCGACCCATCTTGAATTTTCGGCCATTTTCGAGGTTTATCCTGAATTTACGCCGGGCGATCTGTCAACTGCCGAGATCGAGCGCCCGGTACTTGAAATCGGCGCTGCCGAAGTGGACAAGACGCTCGATATCCTGCGCCAGCAGCGCGTCACTTATGTCGACACCGACCGCGCGGCGGCTAAAGATGATCGCGTCGTAATCGACTTTCTCGGCAAAAAGGATGGCGTACCGTTTGCTGGCGGCGAGGCTCATGATTATCCCTTCGTGCTCGGCCAGAACATGATGCTGCCGGATTTCGAGAAGGCTGTTGAGGGCTGCAAGGCGGGCGAGACGAAGACTTTTGATCTGAGCTTCCCGGCGGATTACCACGCCAAGGATCTGGCCGGTCAGACGGTGCAGTTCGAGGTGACCGTGAAAGCGGTGCAAGCGCCTCAGTTGCCGGCAGTCGATGGCGAATTTGCCAAAAGTATGGGTGTGGCCGATGGCGATCTGGTCAAGATGAAGGATGAAATCACCGCCAATTTGCAGCGCGAGGTCAAGCGCCGCATTGAAGGTCAGCTCAAGGATCAGGTCATGGCGGCGCTCTTGCAGAATAATCCGATCACGATTCCGGCGGCGCTGGTCGAGATGGAGGTGCAGCGCCTGATGCAAAACGCCCGCGAGGATATGGCGCAGCGCGGCATCAAGGCCAAGGATCTGCCGATCCGCCCGGAATGGTTTGCCGAGCAGGCCAAACGCCGCGTCAGCCTCGGCCTGATCCTGGCCGAAGTGGTCAAGACCGAGAACCTGCAAGCAAAGCCGGAGCAGATCCGGGCGCTGGTCGAAGAAAGCGCGCAGAGCTACGAACAGCCGGAAGAAGTGGTTCGCTGGTACTACGCCCAGCCGCAGCGTTTGCAGGAAGTCGAAAGCGTTGCCATCGAAAACAACGTCGTCGACTGGGTTCTGAGCAAGGCCAAGGTGACCGACAAGGCGGCGGTGTTTGATGAGTTGATGGCGCAGAAGTAAAACCCGAAACTCCCCTCGCCCCTTGTGGGAGAGGGGCCGAGGGAGAGGGGATGCGTAGCGTGGCGCTTCACCCTCTCCCCAACCCCTCTCCCCTCAAGGGAGAGGGGCTTCCAACAGGATGGCTGACATGAATATCGACAACACCAACGATTTTGATCCGCAGGCGCTGGGCCTTGTGCCGATGGTGGTGGAACAGAGCGGTCGCGGCGAGCGCGCTTACGACATTTACTCGCGTCTCTTGAAGGAGCGGGTGATTTTTCTCGTCGGCCCGGTGCATGACGCCAGCGCCAATCTGGTCGTCGCCCAGATGCTCTTTCTCGAAGCGGAAAATCCCGACAAGGACATCCACCTCTACATCAATTCGCCCGGCGGCTCGGTGACGGCGGGTTTTTCGATCTATGACACGATGCAGTTCGTCAAGCCGGATGTATCGACCCTGTGCGTCGGTCAGGCGGCCTCGATGGGCGCTTTTCTGCTCAATGCCGGGACCAAGGGCAAACGCTTCGCGCTGCCCAATTCGCGCGTGATGATCCATCAGCCGCTCGGCGGCTTTCAGGGCCAGGCTTCGGATATCGCCATTCACGCCAAGGAAATTCTTTCCATCCGCGACCGCCTCAACCGCATCATGGCCGAACATACCGGCCAGCCGCTGGAGCGCATCGAAAAAGACACCGACCGCGACAATTTCCTTTCTGCCGCCGAAGCGGCAGAATACGGTCTGATCGACAAGGTGCTCACCCGCCGCGACGCGGCTTGACTGGAGAATGCAGATGTCCAAAGGCGGCCAGGAAAAATTGCTGTACTGCTCCTTCTGCGGCAAG
Source organism: Azonexus sp. (assembly GCA_031277255.1). GTDB lineage: Bacteria > Pseudomonadota > Gammaproteobacteria > Burkholderiales > Rhodocyclaceae > Azonexus. The sequence goes on along the minus strand of JAITMS010000081.1, from coordinate 5,639 downwards.
AGCCAGCACGAAGTCAAAAAGCTGATCGCCGGACCGTCGGTGTTCATCTGCGACGAGTGCATCGCGCTCTGCAACGACATCATCCGCGACGAACTGCCTGGCGAAGCGAGCAAGGTCAACCGCCCCGACCTGCCGACGCCGCGTGAAATCTGCGCCATTCTCGACCAGTACGTGATCGGTCAGGAAGTCGCCAAGCGCATCCTCGCCGTCGCCGTCTACAACCATTACAAGCGCCTGCGCCACGCCACCCGGACGGCCGATGACATCGAACTGGCCAAGAGCAACATCCTTCTGGTCGGCCCGACCGGCTCCGGCAAGACGCTCCTGGCGCAGACCCTGGCGCGGCTCCTCAACGTTCCCTTCGTGATGGCCGACGCGACGACGCTGACGGAAGCCGGTTACGTCGGCGAAGATGTCGAGAACATCATCCAGAAGCTCTTGCAAAAATGCGACTACAATATCGAAAAAGCGCAGCAAGGCATTGTTTATATTGACGAAATCGACAAAATTTCGCGCAAGTCCGAAAACCCCTCGATCACCCGCGACGTTTCCGGCGAGGGTGTGCAGCAGGCGCTGTTGAAGCTCATCGAAGGCACCACCGCCGCGATTCCACCGCAGGGCGGGCGCAAGCACCCGAATCAGGATTTCGTCCAGGTCGATACCACCAACATTTTGTTCATCTGCGGCGGCGCTTTCGCCGGGCTGGAAAAAATTATCCAGAACCGCTCCGAAAAAGGCGGCATCGGCTTTGGCGCGGCAGTCAAAAGCAAGGACGAAAAAACCGTCGGCCAGATTCTGCTCGACGCCGAACCGGAAGACCTCATCAAATTCGGCCTCATTCCCGAACTGATTGGCCGCCTGCCCGTCGTCGCCACCTTGCAGGAACTGGAAGAACCAGCGCTGGTGCAGATTCTGACCGAGCCGAAAAACGCCCTCATCAAGCAGTACCAGAAGCTGTTCAGCATGGAGAACGTCGAACTCGAAGTGCGCCCCGGCGCGCTCTCAGCCATTGCCAAAAAGGCGCTGGAGCGCAAAACCGGCGCTCGCGGCCTGCGCTCCATCCTCGAACACGCCCTGCTCGACACCATGTACGAACTCCCCGGCATGACCAATGTCGAAAAAGTCGTCATCGACGAAAACATGATTACCGGCGACACCCCGCCGCTCACCATCTACGCTGACCAGCCCAAGGTTTCCGGCTCCAACTGAAAAAACCGGGCTTGAATTACGTTATCCTGCCCCCATCTGGAGCAGTTCATCACCATTCGAGGCTTCCTGATGTCGAATCCCAACACCCTGTCAGAAACCATCGACCTGCCGCTCCTGCCCCTGCGCGACGTGGTCGTTTTTCCGCACATGGTCATCCCGCTCTTTGTTGGCCGCCCCAAATCCATCAAGGCGCTGGAAATGGCGATGGAAAGCAACAAGCAGGTGCTGCTGATCGCCCAGAAATCCGCCGCCAAGGACGACCCGGAGCCGGAAGATCTCTACCGCATCGGCTGCCTCGCCAACATCCTGCAAATGCTCAAGCTGCCCGACGGCACCGTCAAGGTGCTGGTTGAAGGCACGCAGCGCGCCCGCATCGAGGCCATCGAAGCGCGCCCCGCAGTGCTCATCGCCGCCGCCACGCCCTTGCCGCAAGGCGCGATCGAAGACCACGAAATCCAGGCCATGCGCCGCGCCGTGCTCGGCCAGTTCGACCAGTTCGTCAAACTGAACAAAAAAATCCAGCCGGAAATTCTCGCCTCCATCGCCAGCATCGACGACGCCGGGCGGCTCGCCGACACCATCGCCGCCCACCTGCCGTTAAAGCTCGAACACAAGCAGGAAATTCTCGAAATGGGCAGCGTCCGCGACCGCATCAACCGCCTCCTGTCGCAGCTTGAATCGGAAATCGACATCCTCCAAGTCGAAAAGCGCATCCGTGGCCGCGTCAAGCGGCAGATGGAAAAGAGCCAGCGCGAGTACTACCTCAACGAACAGGTCAAGGCCATCCAGAAAGAACTCGGAGAAGGCGAAGACGGCGCCGATCTCGAAGAACTGGACAAAAAGATCAAAGCCGCTGGCATGAGCAAAGAGGCGCTGACCAAGGCCCAGGGCGAACTGAAAAAACTGCGCCTGATGTCGCCGATGTCGGCTGAAGCCACCGTCGTCCGCAACTTTATCGAAACGCTCACCAACCTGCCGTGGCGCAAAAAAACGCGAATCAGCAAGGACTTGCGCGAAGCCGGAAAAATTCTCGACGCCGATCACTTCGGCCTCGAAAAAGTCAAGGAACGCATCCTCGAATACCTCGCCGTGCAACAGCGCGTGGACAAGGTCAAAGCGCCGATTCTCTGCCTCGTCGGCCCGCCCGGCGTCGGCAAAACCTCGCTCGGCCAGTCGATTGCGCGGGCCACCAACCGCAAATTCGTGCGCATGGCCTTGGGCGGCGTCCGCGATGAGGCCGAAATCCGCGGCCACCGCCGCACCTATATCGGCTCCATGCCGGGCAAAATCCTCAACAGCCTGACCAAGGCCGCTGTCCGTAACCCCCTGTTCCTGCTCGATGAAGTCGACAAACTCGGCCAGGATTTTCGCGGCGACCCGTCCTCGGCCCTGCTGGAAGTGCTCGACCCAGAACAGAACAACACCTTTCAGGATCACTACGTCGAAGTCGATTTCGACCTCTCGGATGTCATGTTCGTGGCCACCGCCAACACCATGAACATCCCGCCGCCCCTGCTCGACCGCATGGAAGTCATCCGCCTTTCCGGCTACACCGAGGACGAAAAAGTCAATATCGCCATGCGCTACCTGCTGCCCAAGCAGATGAAGAACAACGGCGTCAAAAAGACCGAACTCACCGTCGTCGACAGCGCCATCCGCGACATTGTCCGCTACTACACCCGTGAAGCGGGCGTGCGCGGTCTGGAGCGCGAAATTTCCAAAATCTGCCGCAAGGTGGTCAAGACCCTCCTCATCAAGCAGCGCGGCAGCAAAATCATCGTCAATGGCAAAAATCTCGACAAATACTTGGGCGTGCGCCGCTACAGCTTCGGCATGGCGGAAAAAGAAAATCAGGTCGGCCAGGTCACCGGCTTGGCCTGGACCGAAGTCGGCGGCGAACTGCTGACCATCGAATGCGTCAACATCCCCGGCAAGGGCAACATCCTGCGTACCGGCTCCTTGGGCGACGTGATGAAGGAATCGGTCGAAGCCGCCCGCTCGGTCGTCCGCGCCCGCGCCCAGCGGCTCGGCATCAAGGCCGACATTTTCGACAAAACCGACATCCACATTCACGTCCCCGAAGGCGCCACGCCCAAGGACGGCCCATCGGCGGGCATCGCCATGACCACGGCGCTGGTTTCCTCCTACACCGGCATCCCGGTTCGCTGCGACGTCTGCATGACCGGCGAAATCACCCTGCGTGGCGAAGTACTGGCCATTGGCGGCCTCAAGGAAAAACTCCTGGCAGCCGTGCGCGGCGGCCTGAAAACGGCGCTGATCCCGGAAGAAAACACCAAGGATCTGGCCGAAATCCCCGACAACATCAAAAACAAGATCGAAATCATCCCCGTCAAGTGGATCGACCAAGTGCTCGAACGCGCCCTCGAACACAAGCCGGAGGCCCTGCCGGACGAACCCGACGGCAACGCCGGAACCAAGACCAGCGGCGAGGTTGCCGCCACCACGGCAGTGCTGACCCATTGACGCCCAAATGCCGTCAGCATTTTTACACTGGGCAGCCCGCCCGAAACCCGGCCAACCCGGCGAGAATCCGCTTGACACAAGGATTTTGCGGGCGCTATAACTCCGCCCTCGCCCGGTTTTTTCACTCACCCACACAAAGGTTGCACCATGAACAAATCTGAACTGATCGACCAGATCGCCACTTCCGCCGAAATCTCCAAAGCCGCCGCTGGCCGCGCCCTCGACGCCGCCGTCGCCGCCGTCAAAACCGCCCTGAAGAACGGCGACATGGTCAGTCTGATCGGCTTCGGCACCTTCTACGTCGGCCAACGCGCCGCCCGTACCGGTCGCAACCCGAAAACCGGCAAACCCCTGCAAATCAAAGCCAGCAAATCCCCCAAATTCCGCGCCGGCAAAGCCCTCAAGGACGCCATCAACTAAATCAAGGCAGGGTGCTTAGCTCAGTTGGTAGAGCGTCGCCCTTACAAGGCGAATGTCGGCGGTTCGACCCCGTCAGCACCCACCAAACACCCATCCGAAGCCGTCCGACAAAGGCCGAAACACCAAGTAAACACAAGGGTTTCGGCCTTTTTCTTGTCCGTAGCTGTCCGATAGAGTCCATTGCAATCCGCAGTTTTTAGGGATAGATTCAGGGTTGTCTATCCCTAAATGAAAGCGCGTATCCCTATGGCCGCCCTGTCTGACCTTGCTGTTCGTACTGCCAAGCCTGCCGACAAGCCAATTCGCCTCTACGATACAGGCGGGATGTACCTTGAGGTTTCCCCAAGTGGGGGCAAGCTCTGGCGTCTCAAATACTGGTTTGAGAAAAAGCAAAAGCTGCTCGCTTTGGGGAAGTACCCCGAAATAACCCTGAGCGACGCCCGTGAACGGCGCGACCAAGCCCGCAAGCTGCTCGCCAATGGTGTTGACCCTGGCGCGGTCAAGCAGGCGCAGAAGGCGGCCAAGGCCGAACGCGCGGCCAACTCGTTCGAGGTTATCGCCTTGGAATGGATCGACAAGAAGCGCGATGGCTGGGCCGCCAGCCATGCCGACAAACTCATCGGACGTTTGAAGAAAGACGTTTTCCCGTGGCTTGGCGGTAGACCGATTGCCGACTTGACCGCCCCCGAAATTCTCACGGTACTGCGACGCATCGAAGGCCGGGGAGCGGTCGATACCGCCCACCGTTGCAAGAGCGACATATCCCAAGTGATCCGCTACGCCATTGCCACGGGCCGCGCCGAACGCGATCCCTGCCCCGACTTGCGGGGGGCGCTGGCGACGCCACAAGGCGGGCATTTCGCGGCGGTAACGACACCGGCCAAGGTTGGCGAACTCTTGCGGACAATGGATGGTTTCAGCGGCGGCCTGATCGTCAAAACAGCCTTGCTGCTCGCCCCTCTGGTATTTGTCCGGCCCGGCGAACTGCGGCAAGCCGAATGGGCGGACATTGATCTTGATCGGGCGGAATGGCGCTTTACCGCCAGCAAAACCAAGACCGAGCACCTTGTCCCGCTGGCCCGGCAAGCCGTGGCCTTGCTGCGTGACCTGCATCCGCTGACGGGTGACGGGCGTTACGTCTTTCCAGGCCGTCCGGGCCGTCCTTTGTCGGACGGCGCATTCAATGCCGCACTACGACGTATGGGCGTTGCCAAGGAAGAATTCACAATGCACGGCTGGCGAGCGGCGGCCCGTACCCTGTTGGCGGAAGAATTGCACCAAAAGCCGGAAGTGATCGAGCACCAATTGGCGCACAAGGTGCCGGACACCTTGGGGGCGGCGTACAACCGTACCAAATTCATCAAGGAACGCACGGCGATGATGCAGCTATGGGCAGATTACCTTGCCCGGCTGGCGCGGCATCCGAACAAGGGACACGAAAGGGCGTGCAATGAGTGATGAAATTTACGGGGCAAGTAACGCGGTAGCAACTGCGCTAGATACTGTCGTCACGAAATTTTCAACCA